>NZ_JBSFHO010000019.1:0-155390 GCF_053597075.1 Streptomyces sp. NPDC001514 | reverse complement strand
GTTGCCCGCCCGGCAGCCACTAGATGTCACGATCCGGCACTCGAACATCCCGAGGAACAACCGCTCTCTCGGAACGCCCTTAGCAAGGGATTAGGTGGATCCAGTGCTCGGCCGGGAAGTCGTAGAACGCTAGCAGCTCTTCCCGGTCTTCGGTGATCTTCGCGCCGGCCTTGGGGAACTTGGCTCCGTAGGTCTTCGCGAACGCCTCGATCGCCTTCTCGGCGTAGCCGCGGTCCTCGGCGTTGTAGATCTCGTGCATCGCCTTCGTCGCGCCCGGCTGTGCGGACTTCGGCAGGGCGTTCGTGACATTCCGGGCCTTGTGGACCCAGCACCGCTGATGCCGGGCATCCGGGAACACCTCCGCCAGCGCTTTCCACAGGCCCATCGCGCCGTCGCCGACGACCAGCTCGGGATCGCGCATGCCGCGCCTGCGGGCAGTCGCGCAGCAGGTCGGCCCACGACTCGGTCGACTCACGCAGCCCCTCGGCCAGCGCGATCAGCTCCTTGGTGCCGTCCAGGCGCACACCCATCAGCACCGAGGACGCAGGAGTGCGCCTGCCCGAGCCGGACCTTGGGGTGCACCCCGTCGCCCCGCACGTACACGTAGTCGGACTCGGCGAGGTCGCGCTGCTGGAACGGCGTGGTCGTCCTGCCACTGCTTCGCCAGCCGGGTCACGGTCGCCGGCGACAGCCCGGCCGCCGAGCCGAGGAACTGCTCCAGCGCGGGCACGAAGTCCCCCGACGACAACCCGTGCAGGTACAGCAGCGGCAGCACCTCACTGACCTTGGGCGACTTGCGGCACCAGGGCGGCAGGATCTTCGAGGAGAACCGCATCCGCTCGCCGGTGGCCGCGTCCAGGCGCTTGTCGTTCACGCGCGGGGCCGTGACCTCGACGGGACCTGCGGCGGTGGTCCACGGTGCGGGGCCGGTGGTGACCGTTGCGGACCACCAGGCGGCGCCCGGCCTCGTCCGTCGCAACGGCCAACTCGGCTATGTACTGGTTGACTTCGGCCTCCAACGCGACGGCGAGCATCCGCCGGGCGCCCTCACGGACGATCTCGTCGATCAGGGAGCCGGACTCGGTGGAGCCGTCGGCGTTCACTACGCTGAGCACGGGCGTGCCTTCCCGACCCGCGCTGCGAACGCGGGCCTACTCGGTGACCATCACAGGATCATTCGGGGAAGTACGCTCTCCGCGTCCAACCCGAGGCCGATCCACAGGTCTTGAGCATTGCTCCGGTCTGTGAGCAGGCGCCGACCATTGCCCGACGGCGATTCGCTCTGTCGGCCCAAGTGGGAGCGACGCAGGATCAGCCGCCGGGCACACCACAGTGCCGGGCCGCCTCAGCAGTCAAGGTTCGGAGCGGAGGCCAGCCCGTGCAACCCCTACCGCCGGGCTTGAATCAGAGCGTGGGTACCGCTGGTGCGCCACGCCTGACCGGACCGCTCAAGGGCGCTCAGCGTCTGTTCGTCCAGCCCGACGATGACATCGGACTTCAGGGTGCGGAGTGCGGCGACGGCTCCAGGGAAGTACGACGTGAGGTCTGTGAACGGCGTCGTCGCAACCCATAGCCGGTCACCGACGAGGCGGCGATAGTTGAGGTCACCCTTGAAGATCGTCAACGTGGCAGCCTCGAACTCCTTCCGCAGGTCCTCGGGCATCTCCTCATACGGCAGCGGCGCACAGAAGAACGGGTGAGTGCGTACCTCCAGGCGCCCGGATCCCATGGCTTCCCAGAGGCGCTTTCCGATCTTGCCTGCCTGGCCGGGCGCCTGGACGAGACGGCGGAGACCATCGATGACGTCCGTGGTCGTCGCGTCGGAGACGTAGTACGGGTAGGGCTTTACGTGGAGTACGACGCGGTGCGCATGACCGCGGTCAAGGAGGTGGTCGACGAGGATCAGGTCGGGGATCAATTCCCGCCCGGCATTGTCCGCCACCATCGCGACGGTGGCCGGCGCTCCCACCGGAAGGAGCGACCACAACAGAGCACTGTCATCGGCAACCAGGCTCGAACTCGTATCGACGTGTGCGGGCTCTCCCGCCGTGACGCGGAAGCCGAGGTCGGCGCGGTTCCCCCAGAGCGATGCGTGCAGGAGCGCAGCGGCCCGCTCTTCGATACGCATATCAGCAAGTCCGTCGAGGGCCTGGAGTTCCTCGTCCACTGCCGCGCTGCGTAGCTCCGCATGCTTGAAGGGTGCGAAGGGGTCGACTCCCTGCCACGGGCCGTTCCCGAAGTACTCGATGGCTGCAAGGAGCTTGCGGTAGAAGTAGCTCTCGGCCCACAGAAACGGGACATCGAACCACGATCGTCCCAAGTGTTCGCGCCCCCAAGCCGACCAGAGGTCGTGGTCGTGTTCCGAGGCATCGAGGGGTTCAAGGACCCCGTGGGTGATCTCCTCCTGCAGCGCCTCAAGAGCCTGACGCTGTCGCGGCCCGTAAGGGAAAGCGTCGCGGACCTGTTGGATCAAAGCTGGATGACGCTTGTCCAGAACACCCCAGGCGAATGTGCCTGGCTCATTGCTCAGGATCACCGGAGCCGTGGAATCGGATGTCTGCCTGGGCCTCGGACCCGTCTGGCCGTCTGAGGCGCGGGGGGTATTCGCTGTCATGGCGTCTGAGCCCTTCGCATATCGCCCGTTCATCCCATGATGTCCAGGCCACAACGCCTGCCGCACTGCCGATCGCACGGCAGGTCGCCGCTGTGGTCAGGGCGAGAACGGTTCCGCCTTCGGATCAGTTGCTCTGGACGGTGACAGAGGGTGCTTCTGTCTTCTTGGCGTCGGCGAAGAGGAGGGTGGGTTCTGCCAGGATGTCGCGGTCGGCCTCGCTCTTGTAGATCTCGTCGACGCTACCGAAGCGGGCTTCGGCGTAGTCGAGGTCGAGGAGGGAGGCTGCCTGGCGGACCGATGCCTCGTCGGGTCCTTCGATCTCGACGAACGTGGGGAGGTCGGGCCAGGTGTCGAAGTCGAAGGCGACCTCGCCCAGGCGCCACTCCTCGCGGTAGTTCTCCTGGTAGCGGACCTCGCGCAGACCGAGCCGGCGCAGGATGTCGGCCATGGCGTGCAGGTCGGTGACCTCGGTCTCGATCTCGGTGGTGCCGTCGATCGTGGTGGAGTCGGTGACCTGCTTGAGCGTAAGGGTGGAGCGTGTGCCTTCGTCGCGGAGGCGGACCCACTGGCCGTTGTCGAGGGCGTCGTTCTCGAAGATCTTGCGGGTGAGGAGGGTGCGGGGGAATGCCTGCGTGGCACCGAGGGCGGTCAGCTTGGCCCGGAGGTCGGCCACGTCGACGGACAGGAACTTGGCCTCGTACTCGTGCTTCATGATCCTCTTCTTCGGTTGCTGTTCTCTGCTACTTGACGGTGCGGGCTGCAAGGAGCAGGCCCATGCGGTGGGTGTGGTCCTGGAGCCGGCCGACGTGGGCTCGCTCGGTGAACTCGTTCGTTCGCAGCGTGAGCAGGACCTTCCAGCCGGTGGCGAAGTGGCTGCCGAGCTCCTCGGGCGAGGTGTAGTGCTCGATCAGGTAGTGGCGTCCCTCAACAGGCATCATGAACTCGGCGCCAAGCAGGCCGCCGACGCGTACCAGGGATTGCATGCGGGCGACGAAGTCGGCGAGCGGGCGATGGTGATTGGCACTGTAGTGCCAGGAGCAGCTCGTCCAGACGGCATCGCAGCGCGCCGCCGGGGGTTCGGACTGAAGGAAGTCCTTCTCGACGACCTGGACTCTGTCGTAGAGCCCTTCGAGTTTGAGCCGGTCGATCAGACCCACCGCGTGGGCGTTGGTGTCACCCGGAAGTTGGACTTCGCCACCGTGGAGAGCGAACGGGTCGCGTTCGACGGCGATGACGCGGTAGCCGGCGGCGGCGAGCGGGAGGACGAACTTGCCGTCGCTCGCGCCGATGACGGCGACCGCGGCGTCAGGGGAGACGTGCTCCTTCAGCGCGGCGAGGAACTGAGGGAAGAACGTGAGGGTGTGCTCCCACAGGCTCCGGGTCTCCACGGCCTGCTCCTTTCGTGGCGGTGACGAGGATGGCTTGCACGACCTGGTCCGGGCTGAGGCCCGTGGTATCGACCCGGTGCATCGGGAACTGGGCGTAGGCATCCGTGATCCGGCCCGTGGCCTCCTCGCCGAGCGCGTCCCAGCGGGATACGGGCTTGATCCGTCCCGCGAGGCGGCGCCGACGCTCGTCCTCCGTACAGACCAGCTGGTACGTGACGGGCTGCCGCAGATCGGGCGGCAGCGTGACGCCGAGCCGTGCGCCAAAGGCGCGGTGGGTGGCGAGGCAGCGTGCGAAGTAGCTCTCCACGACCACCGGGATGCCAACGGCGAGGTAGCGGTGGATCTCGTCAGCCGCGGTGAACAGGGCGGAGAGGTAGAAGCACATGCGGGCCTCGACGTTCTCCCGCAGGTCGACCTGACGCCGAAGCGGCTGGTAGAAGAGCGGCACCGTGGGGACCAATACGGCCCCCCGGGCCGCCGCGAGCATCGGCGCGATGGTCGACTTGCCCGTTCCCCGTAAGCCTTCGAGGCTCTCAAAGCGCGGTCGGTCAGGCACGGGCGTACACCACGTCGGGCACCGAGAGGGTGAGCTCGTCCGTGGCAGTCGGCCGGTGGACGATGCGGTCTGCGGCCTTCTCGTACCAAAAGGCGTGCGAGTCCTTGCCAACGGCCTTGCAAGACATGGTGAGCGCGCCTCGCGGGTCCGCCTCGATCCGCTCGACCTCCCGCAGGCCGCTGGTCGGGGCGCAGGTCTCGGGAGCGCCGTCCTCGGACAGGTCCTCGTCAACGATCACCTCGATGGACAGCTCGGCTTCGTGGAGCTGCTCGCGGAGGCGGACGTAGGCGGCAGGGTCGGTGACCAGGAGCTCAGGGTGAGTGGCGGCGTTGCCGACTGGCCGCAGGCAGTGCAGCTTCAGCTGGCATGCGCCGTATTCCTGCAGGGTGCGGGCCAGTGGCAGTACCTGGTCGATGTTCCGCGAGGTGACCGTCATCGTGGCACCCGTCCTGACCCCAATTTCCCGTGCGCGGCTGAGGGCGTTCAGTGCGCTCTGGTAGCTGCCCTGCTTTCGGATGTAATCGTTGGTGGCCCCGGTGCCCTCCAGCGAGATCCTCAGCAGGTCCAGGTACGGGGCGATCTCGGTGAGGCGGCGCTCGATCCGGTAGCCGTTGGTGCAGATCTCGACCTGCAAGCCAAGTTCCTGCTTGGCGTACCGGATGACCTGCGGAAGGTCCTTGTAGACGAACGGCTCGCCGCCGAGCAGGGTGACGGTCTCGGTGCCGTACTGGTCGCGCATGAGCCGGATAAGGTTGACCGCCTCTTCGGCGGTGAAGGCGTCGGCGTACTTGAGCCGTTCGCCGTGGAAGCAGTGCAGGCACTCGAAGTTGCAGCGGTACAGAAGCTGCAGATACAGCATCCGGATCCTGCGGATGCCGGTGGCTTCCCTGATCACAAGGGCCTCCAGGGCCAGTTGTCTGGTTGGAGACCCGATAGTGGCCAAGCGGGCGAGGATCTCATCACCGCGTACGCGGACGGTCCCGGGACGTCCTGGGACGTTCTCAGCGCGCGGAGAACCCCTCCAGGATCCGGAGGAGGTCAGCTGTGTCGGAGAGATCTGGCAGCACGCGAGAGGCGCCGGCAGCAGTCAACTCTTCCCGGCTGTGGATGCCCGAGGCGACCGCGATGATCCCGGTACCCGTCGTGAGTGCCGCCTCAACGTCTCGGGGCGTGTCTCCCACGAGCACGACGGGCACGTCATACCGCAGACCACGCATGCGCTGGGCTCGCTCCCGGGCTACGGCTACCAGCTCGGGCCTCTGCAGAGCGTCGGCCCCGTAGGCGCCAACAGACAGATCAAGGAGCGGGTCGAGGTCGAAGGCCGACAGCTTCACGCGGGCGTTGGCCGCGATGTTGCCGGTGAGAATCGACGACACCCAACCGTCCTGCGCCGAGACTGCCTTAAGGGCATCGCGCACTCCGGGAAGCACCGTTCCCCGCCTGCGGAGGTCCTCGAAGCGCTCCGCGCCACCCCGGGCGAGGGCAGCCTCGATGTCAGGCCAGTCCGGCTCGGGCAAGCCGTGACGCACGAACATGTCGCGCATGATCAGGCGATCCGTACGCCCCTCAGTACGCGCTGGCTCAGTCGGCTGGATCCCGGCCAATGCTGCGAACGCAGCGGCATAGGTCTCCTTGCTCACCCCTGCGTTGTCGATGAGCGTGTGGTCGATATCCCACAGAACGGTGAGCTGCATACCGCCAGCCTAAGCACCCCGCCACACCCGCCAGCCCTCGTCGGGACGTCCCCACAACGTCCTTGCTCGGCCGCGCCCGCCTCAGCTTGTATAGCTCCGTGAACGAGCGACTTCACTCCGTACTCGCCCAGCGCGGCGTCTCGCCCGAAGCGCTCGCCGAAGCCTGCGAGGTAGACCCCAAGACCGTCAGCCGCTGGCTCGGCGGCCGCGTGCCACACCCCCGGCACCGATTCCGCGCAGCCCAGCACCTGCGCGTGGAGGAGACGTTCCTCTGGCCGACCCCGGAAGGTCGAGCGGGTAAGCCCGGCCTGGCGTTAGGCACCGAGCTGGTTGGCACCTACCAGAACCGAGCCAGCGTCCCTCGCGACATGTGGCTCTCCCTGCTGCAAGGCGCACAGGAGCGGATCGACGTACTCGTCTTCTCCGGCACCTTCTTCGCCCAATCCAACCCGCACGTCGCGAAGATGCTTACCGAGCGCGCGGCTGCCGGCGTTCAGGTGCGCCTCTGCTTCGGCGACCCCAACGGTCAGGCCGCGGCCATCCGTGGCCTCGAAGAAGGCATCGGCGACACCCTCGCCGCCAAGATCCGTGCCTCCCTCACCTACTACCGCCTCCTGCTGACCGAGGCAGGCTGCGAGGTGCGGCTCCACGACACCACCCTCTACAACTCCCTCTTCCGCTACGACGACAACATGCTCGTCAACCCCCACGTCTGGGGCCAGCCCGCCAGCGCCAACCCCCTGCTCCACCTGCGGAGAGTGGATACCACCGGCTGGTTCGACAACTACGCTCAAAGCTTCGACGCAGTCTGGGCCGGCGCACGGCCCTGGATGCCCGACCGGGAAGGGACCGCCGCACATGGGCAGGACTGAGTTCTACAACGACCCCAACGCCCCCAAGGCCAACACCCTCATCCCCGCCAGCAACCTGCTCGTCGTCGACGACAACAGCGGCATCCTCCTCCAACGCCGCCGCGACACCGGCCAATGGGCCCTGCCCGGCGGCGCCCAGGACATCGGCGAGACAGCGGCTCAGTGCGCGGTTCGCGAGTGCCTGGAGGAGACCGGCATCGTCGCCGAGATCACCGGCTTCCTGGGCGTCTACACCAACCCGAACCACATCGTCGCCTACACCGACGGCGAGATCCGCCAGCAGTACGAGAACACCTACATCGGCCGCCCGGTTGGCGGCGAGCCCACCATCAACGACGAGGCCGACG
Organism: Streptomyces sp. NPDC001514; assembly: GCF_053597075.1. NCBI lineage: Bacteria > Bacillati > Actinomycetota > Actinomycetes > Kitasatosporales > Streptomycetaceae > Streptomyces > Streptomyces sp. NPDC001514. Next base: position 147,919 of record NZ_JBSFHO010000019.1, on the reverse strand, counting down.
GCGTCCGCTTCATCCAGCCAGCGGACCTCGACCAGTACGACATCCACCCCAGCATGCGCCAGCAGATCGGCGACTTCCTCGCTGGCACCTACCCCTACCTCGGCTGACCCCCCAGCGCCGCCTCCACCCGCCTCACGGCGGCGAAGACCTCCGGCGCAGCCCGACGAATGAACCGCCCCACCACGCTGTCGGCCCCGTAGCGGGCGACGATCTCGGCCACCCGCGCTTCGGCTGTCGTCCGGTCCCCGTCGGGCGTGGTGGTCATGTCGCAATACACGAGCGCATCCACCAGCAGCGGCTCCTCCGGCAATGGGAACTCCGTCTCCAGCACCTTCCGAAGCCCACGTTCCTCAGCCTCCAGCAGAGCGAACGAATGGTTTGCCACCAGCCGCGTCAGCCGTCCGTCGGCGCCATGGACATCGCGGAGGAACCTGGCACCGTCCAGCGGATGGAAGCCAGTCACAGCCAGCCGCGGCGCGTACCCGACGTCATGGAGCACGGCCGCGGCGATCAGCAGGTCCGCGTCCCTTCCCAAGACATGTCCAATCTCTGCCGCCTGAGCTGCAACCTCTTGCGAATGGGTCCATCGCCTCGGGAGGGCACCGCTGAGCTCGGCCTCGGCCAAACGCCGCGCCCACTCCACCGTCGAGTCATCCATGGACACGTACATGCCCCATCGCCAGGTCATTGACCCGATTGCAGCTGACAGTCCACTGGTACACGCCTGCCCAAGTCTCTCCGGAAAGCGAGCGGTGCACCCCCTGGACCTCGATTGTCTCCATGACTGTCAGCGCTCTTCAGCGTTGAGCTTGGCGATCTTCTCTGGCAGTTCCGCAAGCGAGTCGATGCGCATCGTCGTGATCGCATCCGTGTCCGGGTCGCGTTGCTGGATCGTGCCCCAGGGTCCACGCCGGATCAGGGCGGTCAGAAGCCCCGCCTGCGCCGCCGGGCGGATGTCGTTGTCGAGGCGGTCGCCGACGTAGAGAATCTCGCCCGGCTTGGCAGGCGTCGCCTCGATGACGCGCTCGAAGAACTTCACGTCCGGCTTCGACACCCCCCAGTCGTCACTGGTGGCGATCATGTCGGAAGGGAGGTCCAGCCCCCGCAGCAGACCGCCGGCCCGCACGGTCTGGTTCCCGGCGATGCCCACCCACAGCCCCGCCTCACGCAGGGAAACCAGCGTGGGGCGGACGTCCGGATACAGGTCCCTCTCACCGAACCACTCCGGCTGCCCGGCAGCCGCGCGCTTCTCTCGCTCCTCGGTCAGGTCGAACCGGGGCCGGAACTCCTGGAACGTCTCGCGGTAGTCGCGTCCCTGCGCGATGACCGCACCGAACATGGCCGAGAAGGTGTGCCGTGGCACCCCGAGCCAGTCGGCCCACGTCCCGTACTCCCGGGTCTCGTCAACAAGGCACTCACCGACATCGAACACCACAGCACGAATCATGCTCGGCAGGTTAGACGGTTCAACGAGACAGCAAAGGACGGATACGGTCAGGCGTCCTCGGCTGGATGCGCGGAACACGAGGGAGGCCGTCTCAGCCCGTGGCCGACCTGGCCCGCAGGCTCCGCATCGTCGTTGGCGGCTACAGTCCATCTCGTGAGCGAGAACGAGCACGAGGCGGAGATGGCCCGCCCGCGCATGGCGGCCGGTGCTCTCTTCTTCGACGACGCCGATCGAGTCCTGCTCGTCGAGCCGTCGTACAAGGACTACCGCGACATCCCTGGTGGATACGTCGAACAGGGCGAGTCGCCCCTGCAAGCCTGTGTGCGCGAAGTCCACGAGGAGCTGGGCATCAAACCACGCATCGGTCGCCTGCTCGTGGTGGACTGGGCGCCGAATCCAGGAGAGGGAGACAAGATCCTCTACCTCTTCGACGGCGGCCACCTCAGCGCGGACCAATGCCCACACATCGCACTGCAAGCGAACGAGCTCCGTAGTTACGCATTCCACGAGGCCGAACAGCTGCCAGAACTCACCATCCCCCGCCTCGTACGCCGAATCACCGCCGGCATCCAGGCCCGCGCCCACGGCGTGACCGCCTACCTGGAACACGGAACGGCGCCGGAAACAGCGCCGTAGTAGCCCGGGAACGCCGCCCGCTCTGTCAAGGGGGCCCGCATGACACACAGCAACACCCATCCGAGCCGGGCGCTTGCCGGCCGCCTCACCGCCCGTACCGTCCGATGAGAGCGCGGGCGGTACGGGTGCGAGCGGATACGGTCAGGCGTCCTCGGCGCCGCCGAAGCGCGTGCGGTAGGACTCCAGGTCCTCCTCCGTGATCTTCGCGAAGAGCACCGGCGGGACGGTGAATGCAGTCCCGGCCGGCACCGTGTCCAGGGCCTTGGCCTGGTCGGGGGTCACCCAGGTCGCGGTGTCGTCCTGGAGCGCGAAGGCGCCGCGCATCGCGGCGGCCGAGGACGGGATGAAGGGTTCGGAGACGACCGCGTACAGGTGGATCAGGTTCATCGCCGTGCGCAGGGTCAGCGCGGCGCCGTCCGGGGCGGTCTTGATCTCCAGCCAGGGGGCCTTCTCCTCGAGGTAGGAGTTGCCTGCGGACCACAGGGCACGCAGAGCGGACGCGGCCTTGCGGAACTGGAGGGCCTCCATCTGCTCTTCGTACTCGGCGAGCAGCCGGGCGATCTCCTCGCCCAGTTTCGCCTCCGCCTCGCCGGCAGCGTGGCCCGCCGGGACCTCGTCGCCGAAGCGCTTCCGGGAGAAGGACAGCACGCGGTTGACGAAGTTGCCGAGGGTGTCGGCCAGGTCCTTGTTGACGGTGGCGGTGAAGTGCTCCCAGGTGAAGGACGAGTCGTCGGACTCGGGAGCGTTGGCGATCAGGAAGTAGCGCCAGTAGTCGCCGGGCAGGATCTCCAGGGCCGCGTCCGTGAAGACGCCGCGCTTCTGGGACGTGGAGAACTTGCCGCCGTAGTACGTCAGCCAGTTGAAGCCCTTGACGAAGTCGACCTTCTTCCACGGCTCGCGCACGCCGAGCTCGGTGGCGGGGAACATCACCGTGTGGAAGGGCACGTTGTCCTTCGCCATGAACTGGGTGTAGCGGACGGTGTCGTCGGCCTCGTACCACCACGACTTCCAGTCGCGCGTCTCGCCGTCCGTGGCTGCGTCCGCCCACTCCTTCGTCGCGCCGATGTACTCGATCGGGGCGTCGAACCAGACGTAGAAGACCTTGCCCTCGGCTGCGAGCTCCGGCCAGGTGTCGGCCGGGACCGGGACGCCCCAGTCCAGGTCGCGGGTGATGGCGCGGTCGTGCAGGCCTTCGGTCAGCCACTTGCGGGCGATGGCCGAGGACAGATGGGGCCACTCCTCGCCGACCGCGTCGATCCACGCTTCGACCTCGTGCTGGAGCTTGGACTGCAGCAGGAAGAGGTGCTTGGTCTCGCGGACCTCCAGCTCCGTGGAGCCGCTGATCGCCGAGCGCGGTTCGATCAGGTCGGTGGGGTCGAGGACGCGGGTGCAGTTCTCGCACTGGTCGCCGCGGGCCTTGTCGTAGCCGCAGTGGGGGCAGGTGCCCTCGACGTACCGGTCCGGCAGGAAGCGGCCGTCGGCGGGCGAGTACACCTGGCGGATCGCGCGCTCCTCGATGAAGCCGTTCTCGTTCAGCTTGCGCGCGAAGTGCTGGGTGATCTCGACGTTCTGCTGCGAGGAGCTGCGTCCGAAGTAGTCGAAGGCCAGCTCGAACCCGTCGTAGACGGCCTTCTGCGCGTCATGGGCCTGGGCGCAGAATTCCGCGACCGACAGCCCTGCCTCCTTGGCGGCGAGCTCGGCCGGCGTCCCGTGCTCGTCGGTGGCGCAGATGTAGAGGACGTCGTGACCGCGCAGGCGGAGGTACCGGGAGTACACATCCGCCGGAAGCATCGACCCGACCATGTTGCCCAGGTGCTTGATCCCGTTGATGTAGGGAAGCGCGCTGGTGACCAGGTGTCGAGCCATCCTGGGATGCTCCATTTCGTGCGTACGGCGCCGGGGACAGTGCCGGTGACGGTGACGGGTGCCGCGGCGGGGCCCATGTCGGGAGGCTGCAGCCGACGCGACCACTCGGATCGCACGCATACGTCACACACGGTAACGGGCCGGGTCGGCAAGCCACCGTTATCGTATCGAACCGGGGGTTTGCCCTTCCCGCGGTTTTTGGGCCCGCCCGGCGGAGCGACCGCAATACCACAGATCGGCACACATCGCCCGCGCCCGACATGCCTCGTTGCGGGCAGTGAGCAGTCGTGACGACCCCGTCCACGGCGCGAAGGCCACGTGCTCCACAGAGAGTTGGCGTTGCCCGGTATGGATCACGGCCTGATGCCGAGCCGACGATTACGTTCATGTATGCGCTGCTTTGTGAAGCTGTTACCTGCGCAGGTGGTGAGTCCCCGGGCGCGGTCGTAGCGTCGATACAGGAGCAACCGGTGGGAGGAGGTCGGCGGCGCCCGTCCGGCACGCGTTCCCGGGTGCGGATTTTGCAGGGCGCAGCGAGGCAAGGTGTACGCGGAGGGCCACGTGGGCTCGGAGAGACGCTGGGGAGCAGACATGCAGAGACACAAGCTGATGACAGCGGTCCTGGTTGCCGCTACGTCGCTCGCGGCAGCACTTGTACCGGCATCCGCGTCCGTTTCCGCAGGGTCACAGCCGAGCGAAAACGTGGTGGTCATCGACTGCTTCTCGAATCCGCAGGTACGTCCCGGCGAGTACCTGATCGCCTGCGGGGACGGCAACAACGGCCTCACCGCACTCAAGTGGTCGGAGTGGGGACGGAGCTCCGCCAAGGGCAGTGGGCTCAACTACGTGAACGACTGCATCCCCTACTGTGCTGCAGGCAAGTTCCACTCCTACCCCGTGGAAGTCACGCTCCAGCGCCCGGAGCCGTGGAAGAAGGATCCTGGGCAACTGAGGTTCACTCAGCTGCACATCAAATTCACCACCGACAGCAAGCCGGCGCACACGCCGCAAGAGGTGACGTACAAGCTCTGGCCCTGAGGCAGGCTGACGGCGAACGAGCAGGCGGGACAGCCCCGAGGCTCGCGTCGCGCCGCCCGGCCGGAGGCCCCCGCGGCTCGTACGATCCGGAGTCATGGTGCGGAAGCGCGTGGTCGTGACCGGTCGGGTCCAGGGCGTGTTCTACAGGGACACGTGCAGGCGTGTGGCCCAGGAGTACGGGGTCTCCGGGTGGGTGCGAAACCTGGAGGACGGGAGTGTGATGGCGGTGTTCGAGGGGGAACCGGACGCCGTCGAGACCCTCGTGCGGTGGGCGCGGCAGGGGCCGCCGGCCGCGGTGGTGGACGGTGTGGAGGTGTCGGAGGAGCAGCCCGAAGGGCTCGAAGGGTTCGAGGTGCGGAGTACGTGGGCGTGAGGACGCCAAGGGCGCTGAGGACGCGTGAGGAAGACGTGGAAGACGTGAGGAAGGGGCCGGGCGTGGACGCCCGGCCCCTGGTGGTGTCGTAGTCGGTCACATGGCGATGTCGGCCGGCCTGTGGGTGTGGCTCTCCACGTCCTGCGCCGCGCGGCCCACGAGCTCGTGGGCCAGTTCGGAGCAGGCGCGGGCGGCGGCGAGTTCCTCGCCGATCTTGGCGTCCGGGGTGTCGCCCGGGCTCCGCCTAGCTATCCCCTTGCCCTCGACGCCGGGGGCATTGGGGCCCTGGAGGGAAGCCGTGCAGGCGGTGCGGGTCCCGTCTTCCTCGAACGACAAATCGATGTTCCAGTGCTGCGTCATGACGGATCACCTTCGCCGTGCGGTTCCGTCAGCCCCGGCGCGCGGGGCCTGGGTGGGGTGGATGGTCACCTGGTGGGGTGTGCCTTTTTTTCCACCAGGTCCTTGAACTGGTGGAGATCCTCCCGGACGGTCCGTTCGATGGCGGACGACTGGGCGAATCCCTTGGGGCCCCCGAAGGCGTCGTGCGCCTCGGCAGGGTCGTACTCCATGCGTACCTGCACCCGCGTGTGGGTCGCGTCGATCGGGAGCAGCGAAACGGAGCCGCTCAGGTGCGGTGCCTCCGTGGTCTTCCAGGTCATGGTCTCGTTGGGTCTGAGGTCCTTGGTGTCGGCGTCGATTCCCTCGGCCGTACCGCGGGTCTCCAGATCCATATGTACGCCCGACGCACCCTCGCGCCGGGCATCTCGGACTCCACCGACGAAGCGTGGATAGTCCTCGACCTGATGCAGGTGGTCCCAGACCACGTCACCAGGCGCCGTGATGTCGATCTGTTCCTCGAGATTGGGCATATTGGACTCCCGTCTCCACCCCTCCAGGGTGCGTTCCGCGGCCCGCCACCGCAACCAGGTCCGGGGCAGGAGAACAGAGGCATTCCCGGTGGTCGTCCGCCGCGGGGGAATTGGGCGGAGCGACCACCGGGAATGGGGGGCTGCGGCGGGCGGGGGAGCTGAATTCCGGCCGCCGCAGGTTCATGGGTGCGGGCGAGGATTCCCGATCAACGGGTGAGGATTTCCTGATCAACGAGCAAGCAGGGATTCCCGATCATCCCGATCGAATGGAGTGGTGAATTCCAGGTGACGTCAGGGTGCCTTTTTGATCAGCTTGCCGTCCGCTCCGATCACGAACCACTCGCCGTCGAGACCCTGCCCGTTGACGTCGCCGGGCGTCGCGTCGCCGACGTAGTAGTAGAGCGGCCAGTCCCCGTACGTGGCCTGCTCGGCGCCCTCGGCCAGCTTGATCTCCTTCAGCAGGGACGCGTCGGTGCCGCTGCCCGCCGTGACGTCCTTGGCGGAGGTGAGGGCCGGCCAGACCGCGATGCAGTCGGTGTCGCAGGCGCTCCCGGCGCCGGGCTTGTCCTTGGCGAATCCGTACAGCGTGCGGCCCGAATCGTCGACCAGGATCCGACCGAAGGGCGAGTCGGCGATCTTGATGGAGGCGGCCGCCGTGGCGGGCTTGGACGGCGAGCCCGCAGGTCCGCCGTCCGCCGGCTCGGAGGAGCCGCCGCAGGCGCTCAGCGTGAGCAGAGCGAGAGCGGCCGCGGGCGCCGTGATGAGCGTCGTTCTCGTGCGTGTCCTGCGCATGTTGATCCCCCGGTGTGATGTAAGTGAGTACACCAGGTAGTACGCCTGCAACTGACCGGCGGTTCAATCGAATTCGAGGAATTCTCCGTTGAACGAGCCCGAGTCCGCATGCGTACTCCCCGGCGAACCCGGCTCCACACGGGCCGGGCCCAACGGGAGGACAAGAACAATGCAGAAGCGAATTCTTGCTGTGGTGGCCACGGCAATTGTGGCCGGTGTTGCGGGTGTTGCTCCGGCGATGGCCCATGACTCCGGCTCGCACGGCAGCCACGGTTCGGGTGGCGGCGGTACGAAGGCGGGCAACGCCACTACGTTCACCAAGCCGGCCACCGGCAAGGCGGTCTCCTTCACGGCCGAGCTCTCCGGGGCCGACGAGGTCCCGGTCCAGGGCGGCCCCGCCGTGAACGACCCGGACGGCAAGGCCGTCGCCCTGGTGAAGGTGAAGGGCGACCGGGTCACGTTCGCGCTCCGGTGGAAGGGCCTCGTACCGAGCCTCGGCCACATCCACGAGGGCGCGGCGGGCAAGAACGGCGCCGTGAAGGTGCCGCTGTTCAGCAGCGCGATGCCCGACACCGTGCACTCCGCGGCCGGGCAGGTCGCGATCACCGACGCCGAGCTCGCCGAGAGCATCGTCACGAACCCGTCCGGTTTCTACGTCAACCTCCACAGCGCGGAGTTCCCGGGCGGGGCGGTCCGCGGCCAGCTCAAGCCGCTGAAGCACAGCGTCAACCCGCTCGGCATCATCAAGGGCGGCAAGCTGCGGGCGCTCTCCAACGGCGACCAGGAGGTGCCGAAGAACGACGCGTCGAAGGTCGGGGACCCGGACGGGCACGCGGTGACGTTCCTGCACCCGAAGGGCACGGCCGTCGACTACTCCTTCGCCTGGGTCAACATCCAGAGCCCGTCGAAGGGGCACCTCCACCAGGGCGGCTTCGGCAAGAACGGTGACGTGGTCTTCGACTTCTTCAACCGGCCTGTGCCCGACGGGATCTTCGCCGTCTCCGGACGGCTCGATGGGCAGAACCCGGACGTCGTGAAGCGGGTCCGCGACAATCCGCGCAACTACTACTCCAACATCCACACCGCGGAGTTCCCCGACGGGGCCGTGCGCGGGCAGCTCTTCCGCTGAGTGCGGCTCCTCCCCTGGCCGACAGTCGGCGAAACCGCTCGTTTAGGCTCGAAACCCCACGCGAAGAGCCGATGAGAACCGATGAGAGCCGACGAAGGGCAGCACACCATGGCCAGGATTCCGGCAGGCGCAGTCGCGGCGAGCGGCCTCATAGGAGGCTACGGAATCGCCCGCTGGACCAGGAAGCGCCCGCTCGGCGGGGTCGCACTGGCCGCCGCGGGTGCAGTCGCGGCCCGTCAGTGGCAGCAGGAGGCCGGCGCGAAGGCCGCGGCCGGGCTGAGCGCGGCGTACGTCGCCGCCTTCGCCGGGTCGCATCCGCTGGCCAAGAAGGTGGGGGCGTGGCCCGCGGTGTTCGCCGTGGCGGGTGGCGTGGCGCTCGCGTCATGGGCCGTCACGCGCGGGGAGCGCTGACCCGCGCGGGGAGCGCTGACCCCCGGGAGCGCGCCCGGGTCGGCGGGCCCACCGAAAGAAACCGGGACCGCGTTGAACGGCCGCGGCACCCCGTACGTACATAAGGGCACTCCCCACGGTGGCTGGGCGCGTGACCGGACGACAGGGTCCGGTTACGCGCCCGGCATGTGTCGGGCGACCGGATCAGCCGTCACGACCCGGCCGTCAGTCCCCGGCCGTCAGGGCCCGGCCGAGAGTCCCCGGCCGTCAGGCGCCCAGCGCATGGGCCACCGTGTAGATGACCAGGCCCGCCAGCGCGCCGACGACCGTGCCGTTGATGCGGATGAACTGCAGGTCACGGCCGATGTGCGCCTCGATCTTGCGGGACGTGTGCTCGGCGTCCCAGCCGGCGACGGTGTCACTGATCAGGGACGTGATCTCCGTGCGGTACGTGGTCACGACGTACGCCGCGGTCTCCTCGACCCAGCCCTCCAGCTTCTGCTGCAGCCGGCCGTCCGTCGCCAGGCGCGAGCCGAAGGACATCAGGGACGCGCGGGCGCGCAGCCGCAGCTCGCTGCGCTCGTCCTCCGCCGCCGAGATGATCATGGCGCGTACGGAGGACCAGGCGGAGGCGATGATGTCCTGCACCTCAGGTCGGGCCAGCAGGTCCGACTTCATGCGCTCCACCCGCGCCCGGGTGTCCGTGTCGGCCTGGAGGTCGGCGGCGAAGTCGGCGAGGAAGCGGTCGAGCGCGCCGCGCGCGGGGTGCGAGGGGGAATCGCGCATCTCGGTGACGAAGCGGAGCAGCTCCTTGTAGACCCGCTCGCCGACCTTGCGGTCCACGAAGCGCGGGGTCCAGCCGGGGGCCCCGCCCTGGACCGCGTCCATGACCGAGTCGCCGTGCTCTATCAGCCAGTGCTGGGCGCGGGCGCAGATCAGGTCGACGGCGCGGTGGTGGGCGCCGTCGGCGACGACCTTGTCGAGGGTCTTACCGATGCCGGGGGCGATCTCGGCGGCCTCGGCGCGGCGCGTTATGGCCTCGCCGACGACCGCCTGGACGTCGGAGTCGCGCAGGACGGCGAGGGCGCCGCGCAGCGCGGTGGACAGCTCGGCGGTGACACGGTCGGCGTGCGCGGGCTCGGCGAGCCAGGCGCCGAGGCGGCCGCCGAGGGAGAGGGCGTGGAGACGGGCCCGTACGACGTCGCCGGACAGGAAGTTCTCGCCGACGAAGGAGCCGAGCGAGGCGCCGAACTGGTCCTTCTTGGTGGGGATGATCGCGGTGTGCGGGATGGGGATGCCGAGGGGGTGTTTGAACAGTGCTGTGACCGCGAACCAGTCGGCCAGCGCACCGACCATGCCGGCCTCGGCGGCGGCGGCGACATAGCCGGGCCAGCCGTCGATGCCGGAGTTCTTCGCCCAGGTCGCGAGCACGAAGATCAGCGCGACGAGGAGGAGCAGGCCGGTGGCCGTGAGCTTCATTCGGCGTACGCCGCGGCGCTTCTCCTCGTCGGCGGCGGTGTACGCGAAGGAGGCGAGGGGGGCGGTGCGGCTGCGGGCCACGGCGGCACCGGCAACGGTGCCACGGTCACGGCCGCCACCTGCGCCAGCACCTGTCCCGGCGCCGGTTCGGGCTGCGGCTTCGGTCCCCGGTCCGGGTTCTGGCGCCGAGTCCGGTTTTGAGAGGTCAGTGCGTTCCATCCGCTCCACCCGTCCCTGTACGTATCGTCCCTTCCTTACCTGAGGTACTCCCGGGACGCACGTCGAGTTCCCCTCACTCCAGCTCGCGCTTGCGGGCCTCCTTCAGTCGCTGCTTGTCGGCCTTGCGGAGCTTGCGCTCGACGCCCACGCCGCCCATCAGGGCGAAGCCGGTGATCGTCACGCGGGGCGAGCCCGGCGCGATACCGGCGGGGTCGACCGACCCCGCCTCGCCGAAGCCGCCCATGAAGCCGAAGCCCTTGACGTCGACGTCCAGGTCCGGGGGGACCGTGATCTGGATCCCGCCCATGATCGTGAAGCAGCGGATCACGATCTCCCGGTCCTCGAAGTTCGCGTCGCGCAGATCGATCTCGCCGCCCGCCTGGAACACGGCGGCGGTGAAGCTGCGGGCGATCGTCCAGGTGCCCTTGCGCCCGAATCCGCCCCAGAAGGCGAACGCCCCCTTCGAGGTCGCCGGCTTTCCGATACGGCTCGACCAGGTCGACAGGCCGCCCGCGGGGGCCGTGGCCGCGAGCCGGGCCGAGCTCCCGCCCGGATCGCCGATCCCGCCCAACCCGTCCGGTACCGGGAGGTCCCGTACGAGCGGCACCAGTTCCCCGTGCGTACGCGCCTTGTACGCCGCGTCCAGCCGTTCCCCGAACTCCTCCATGTCGAGCCTGCCCTCGGCCACCGCTTCGCGCAGGCGCTCGGCAATCCGCTCCCGCTCGGCATCGGAGGCACGCATCTCCGGAAGATCGCTCGTCATACGAGAAGCGTAATCACGGGGGTGGCGCACCGCCCGGGTCTCGCGCCGTCCCGCTTCGACGAATTCGCCGCAGACGTCCGCGCTCACAGCGACGCCGACCGTTCCGCGTACATCTTGGCGATCACCGCCTCGATGTCCGGCTCCCGTACCGACAGGTCCACCAGCGGATACTCCGCCGCGATCGCCGCCACGATCGGCGCCGCCGACTCCGACGCCGGGAACGACAGCCACTGCCGCGGCCCCTCCACCCGTACCGGACGTGCCCCCGCCACCTCGATCGGCGGCAGCTCCCGCTCCAGGTCCACCACCAGCGTCCGCTCGCTCGCTCCCACCTCGTGGAGCCCGGCGAGCGCGCCGTCGTACATCAGCCGGCCGTGGTCGATCACCATCACCCGCTTGCAGAGCTGCTCGATGTCGGTCAGATCGTGCGTCGTGAGCAGCACGGTCGTCGCCCGCTCGGCGTTCAGGTCCCGCAGGAACTCGCGCACCTTGGCCTTCGACACGACATCGAGACCGATCGTCGGCTCGTCGAGATAGAGCACCTCCGGGTCGTGCAGCAGCGCCGCCGCGATGTCGCCGCGCATGCGCTGCCCGAGCGACAGCTGCCGTACGGGCACGTTCAGCAGCTCGCCGAGGTCCAGCAGCTCCACACACCGGTCGAGGTTCTCGCGGTAGCGCGCGTCGGGGATCCGGTACATGCGGTGGACCAGGCGGTACGAGTCGATGAGCGGCAGGTCCCACCAGAGCGTGGTGCGCTGGCCGAAGACGACGCCGATGCGCTGTGCCAGCCGCGTCCGCTCGCGCGACGGGTCGATCCCGGCGACGCGCAGCCGCCCGCCGCTCGGCGTCAGAATGCCCGTCAGCATCTTGATGGTGGTGGACTTTCCAGCGCCGTTCGGGCCGATGTAGCCGACCATCTCGCCACGCGCCACACGGAAGCTGATCCCGTCCACCGCCCGCACCTGTGTCCTCTCGCGGCGCAGCAGACCGGTCCTGCGGCGTACGTCGAAGACCTTCTCGACGCCGTCCAGCTCAATGAAGTCATCAGTGAAGTCGTCAGTGAGGTCATCAGTGAGGTCATCGATGAGGTCCATGACGTCTCAGCTCCCCGTGCTCCGGTACGAACGAAGGCCCACCCGCCACGCCAGCCCGGCGAGCGCACAGCACACCGCCGCGACGAGCGGCGACGCGAAGGCCGCCCACTGCGGCAGGTCCAGCGGATAGGGCCGCCCCAGGACGTACAACGAGGGCAGCCAGTTGACGAAGGCCAGCGGTACGACGAACGTCACGCCCCGCACCAGGTCCTTCGCAAAGATCGTCGGCGGGTACTGGAGGAGCGTGTTCCCGCCGTACGTGAAGGAGTTCTGCACCTCCGCGGCGTCCTGGGCGACGAACTGGAACGCCGCGCCCGCCACGAACAGCGACGCGAAGATCGCCGCCCCGCTCAGCACCATCATCGGGACCATCGCGACCCGCAGCGGCGTCCACGCGATGTCCAGGGCGGACAGCGCGTAGCCGAGGACGAACAGCCCCTGCGTGATCCGGCCGAGGCGGCGCAGCGCGAAACGGTCCGCCGCCACCTGGGCGAGGACCGGGACCGGACGCACCAGCAGGGTGTCCAGGGTGCCGTCGCGCACCCGTCGCCCCAGCTTCTCCATCGACCCCATCAGCAGATCGGTCAGGCCGAAGGCGGTGCCCGACACCCCGTACAGCAGCGCGATCTCGGGCAGGCTGTACCCGCCGAGCGCTTCCGTGTGCGCGAACATCAGCAGGATCACGACGAAGTCGGCCGCCGTCCCGGCGAAGTTCCCGAACGCGGTGATGGCGAAGGACGCCCGGTACGTCATCGTCGAGCGCATCCACATCATGGCGATGAGCCCGTACGCGCGCAGCCCGTCAACCACCCTGCACCACCACCCTCCTGGTCGCGACCGACTGCAGCAACCGCCCGGCGCCCAGCAGTGCCACGGCCCATCCGGCCTGGAAGGCGTATGCCTCGACCAGCCCCCATCCCGTGTGCTTGCCCAGGAAGATGTCCGCCGGCACCTGGAGCAGTGATGACCACGGCAGGACGAGTGCCAGCTCACCGAGCAGGCCGGGGAAGAGGGTGAGCGGAAGCAGCATCCCGGAGAAGAAGAGCCCGGCCAGCATGCTGACCTGCTGGGCGCCCGCCCCGTCCAGCAGCCAGAACGCGGACAGCGCCACCAGATAGCGGATCGCGAAGCTCACGACGGTCCCGAGTGCGACCGCGAGCAGGAAGGCCAGCCACGTCAGCGCGTCGCGCGGCAGCGCGAGGTCGAAGGCGAGCGCGCCGAACAGCATCGGCACGATGCCACGGCCGAGCAGATGGAAAACCGCGCGCCCCAAGTCGGCCGAGAGCCACCACAGTTGGAGGTCGGCGGGGCGGTAGAGATCGATGGCGATGTCGCCCGTACGGATCCGCTCGGCGAGCTCGTCCTCGAACCCGCCGCCCATCATGGCGCACGCCATCAGCAGGGCCTGGCCGAGCCACACATAGGTCAGCGCCTGGGAGAGGTCGTAGCCACCGAGCTGCGGACGTTCATCCCACAGGGCGATATAGGTGTACGCCACGATGAAGCCGAAGACGGTGTTGGTGAACACCCCTGCCGCCGTTGACACCCGGTACGTCGCATAGCGCCGGAACCCACCGGCCAGGACCACCGCGTAGAGCCGCACCCCAGCCTCCTTCCGCGATCGCCACCGTCGGCACCCGTTGACGACCAGCGGCACCCGTCCGCGCCCATCGACACCCGTCAGCACCCGTCAGCACCCGTCAGCACCCGCCAGCACCCGCCAGCACCCGCCAGCACCGAAGCGCACGACCTTAGTCCAGCCGGATCGGCCACGCGACCGTATTCCTCCCGGGGGTCCGGGGGTTAGAAGGGCGAGAAGTGCAGTATGGGCACACCAAGCCAATCGCCCGATATGACAGCGTCTGTGACGACGGGGCCGAGGAGTCTCCACCGACATGAGCGACGAGCAGCCACAGCAGCCACCGCAGCCAGGCTGGGAACCCCGGGACCTGACGATCGCCGGGCCCCCGCCCTACGGCAGGGCCGACGAGGGACACGGGGGCCGCCAGGGCTACAGGGGCGACGAGGGCTACCGGGACCACAAGGGCGGCAACCGTACGGCGGACGGGGACACGGCCGGGGAAGACCGCGGACCCCACGGACCCCACGGATCCCTCCCCCGCCCCCGGCGCCGCGGCCTGAGGCGCCTCGTCCCCACGTGGCGGACGCTGCTCGGTACGTTCCTGATCGTCGCGCTCGTCCTCATGGGCGGCTTCGTCGCGGGCTACATGCTCGTCCATATCCCGCCGGCCAACGCCACCGCCACCGCCCAGTCCAACGTCTACTTCTACAAGGACGGCACCCAGATCGTCAGCGACGGCGAGGTCAACCGCGAGAACGTCGATCTCGCGCAGGTCCCGAGCACCGTCCAGCACGCCGTACTCGCCGCCGAGGACCGGGACTTCTACTCCGAGCGGGCCGTCGACCCCCTGGCGATGGTCCGCGCCGGCTGGAACACCCTCACCGGCAAGGGCAAGCAGTCCGGCTCCACGATCACCCAGCAGTACGTCAAGAACTACTACCTGGTCCAGGAGCAGACCGTCACCCGCAAGGTGAAGGAGTTCTTCATCGCGATCAAGCTCGACCGTGAGGCGAGCAAGAGCGAGATCCTGGAGGGCTACCTCAACACCAGTTACTTCGGGCGCAACGCGTACGGCATCCAGGCTGCGGCGCTCGCCTACTACGGCAAGGACGTCGGAGAGCTCAGCACGGCCGAGGGCGCTTACCTCGCCTCGCTGCTCAACGCCCCCAGCGCGTACGACGTCACCACGCACCCCGAGAACACGGGCGCCGCGCTCGCCCGCTGGAACTACGTACTCGACGGGATGGTCGAGCGGCAGTGGCTCGACGCCACGGAACGCGCCAGGACGGCCTTCCCGATGCCGCAGACCGCACGACCCGCGACCGGCCTCTCCGGCCAGCGCGGCTACATCGTCCAGGCCGTCGAGGACTACCTCACCGGCAACGGCGTCATCGACGACAACACCTTGGCGCGCGGCGGCTACCGCATCACCACCACGCTGGAGAAGCCGAAGCAGGAGGCCTTCGTCGAGGCCGTCGACGACCATGTCATGTCCAAGCGCGACACGAGCCGGCACCAGGACCGCAACGTCCGCGTCGGCGGCGCGGCGATCGACCCGGCCACCGGCAAGGTCGTCGCGATGTACGGCGGCATCGACTACACCAAACAGTTCGTCAACAACGCCACGCGGCGCGACTACCAGGTCGGCTCCACCTTCAAGCCGTTCGTCTTCGCCGCCGCCGTCGAGAACGGCTCGCACACCCAGGACGGCCGCCGCATCACCCCCCGTACCGTCTACGACGGCACCGACCAGCGTGAGGTGTACGGCGCGTACGGACCCACCGGTTACGCCCCCGAGAACGAGGACAACCGCTCGTACGGCCCCATCACCGTCCGCAACGCCACCGACTACTCGGTCAACGCCGTGTACGCGCAGATGGCGCAGGACGTCGGCCCGGGGAAGGTCAAGGAGACCGCCGTCGCCCTCGGCATCCCCGCGAACACCCCCGACCTGAACGCGTCCCCGTCCATCGCGCTCGGTGTGGCCACCGCGAGCGTCCTCGACATGACGAAGGCGTACGCGACCCTCGCCAACCACGGCAGGCGCGGCACGTACACGCTCGTCGAGAGCATCACCAGGGGCAGCGAGGAGATCGACCTGCCCGCCGAGCCGACCCGGCAGGCGGTCAGCCGGGAGGCGGCCGACACGACGACGTCGATGCTGCGGAGCGTGGTCGAGGGGGGTACGGGCACCGCGGCGCAGTCCGCGGGCCGGCCCGCGGCCGGGAAGACGGGCACGGCGGAGGAGGACAAGGCGGCCTGGTTCGCGGGCTACACACCCGAACTGGCGACGGTCGTCGCGGTGATGGGCCAGGACCCGGACACGGCGGAGCAGAAGTCGCTGTACGGGGCGCTCGGGGATGCCCGGATCAACGGGGGCGGTCGGCCGGCGGCGATCTGGGGACAGTTCACGGCGGCGGCGCTGAAGGGGGGCGAAACGAAGGAGTTCGACCTGGAGCTGGAGGAGGGCACGGACGGGCAACTGCCTCCGGCGCGCGACTCGTCGCCGGACGAGTTGGAGGCGCCCGGCGACGAGGACGAGGACGCAGGTCCGGCGGGCGCCGTGGGGCGTACGGACGAGCCGACGCCGAGCCCCTCGGGCTCCGGTCCGGCGGCCGGGCTGCCGACGGGCGGACCGGTCAGGGGTGGACCCGAGAAGGGCGACCCCTGGCGGTTCGGTCCCGACAGGGGAGGACCCGGCGCCACGGACCCGGCCCCCACCCACCCGCGCGGCGCGGACGACGACGACCTGAGCGTGTTCCCGCGGCGCCTGTGACGGGTTTTCGTCCTCGATCGCCGGACGGGCTCGAGGTGCGCCTGGTGGCCGTCGATCAGGCTCGGGCTCGGCCAGCGCTAGTGCCCCGACGTCGCCTTCAGGCCCACCACGGCGACCAGCAGCAGCACCACGAAGAAGATCCGCGCCGCGGTCGCCGGTTCGTTCAGGGCCACCATGCCGACCACCGCCGCACCGGCCGCGCCGATGCCGACCCACACCCCGTACGCGGTGCCGATCGGCAGCGACTTCGCGGCATAGGACAGCAGGAGCATGCTCGCGACGATCCCGGCGCCGGTGAAGACACTGGGCCACAGCCGGGTGAATCCGTCGGTGAACTTCATCCCGATCGACCAGCCGACCTCGAGCAGACCGGCGACGACAAGCAGAACCCAGGCCATGGACAGGCACCTCCGAGACGCGGACTTCGTGCGGGGTGCGTCGTCTTTGCGATGCCCGGTACGGCGCGTCTCGTCGGGTTTCCTCAAACGTAGCAAACAGGATATGAAAAGGCCCGATGACCCCGGTCATCAGGCCTTTCTCACCGTCTCACGCCGCTGCGCACGCCGCGCGCACGGCTACAGATACAGCCCCGTCGTGTCCTCGCCGCCCTCGAACCGGTCGGCGGCCACGGCGTGCAGGTCGCGCTCGCGCATCAGGATGTACGCGACGCCGCGCACCTCGACCTCGGCGCGGTCCTCGGGGTCGTACAGCACCCGGTCCCCCGGCTCCACCGTGCGGACGTTCTGCCCGACGGCGACCACCTCGGCCCAGGCGAGGCGGCGGCCGACCGCCGCGGTGGCCGGAATCAGGATGCCGCCGCCGGAGCGCCGCTCGCCCTCCGGGGCGTCGGACCGGACCAGTACCCGGTCGTGCAGCATCTTGATCGGCAGCTTGTCGTGCGTGTTCTCGCTCACGACCACGAACCTACCTGGCCGGAACCGTCCCGCACCCCTCAGGGGTCACGCCTTCCGCTTCCTGGCCGACAGCGCCAGCAGCCCGACGATCCCGACGACGACGATGGCCACCGGCACCACACGCTCCAGCCGGGGCGCGCCGTCTTCGTGCACGAACCGGACCTTCACGTCCGTCACCACCCTGTTCGCGGCGATGAACGCCCGCCCGGCGGTCTGATCCACGGTCGAGGCGACCTTGGCCTTCGCATCCCCGATGATCGTCTTCGGGTGCATCCGCACCCCGATCTCGTCGAGTGTCTCGGCGAGCCGCTCACGCCGGCGGACGATGTCCGCCTCGATCTGCGCAGGGGTCCTGGAATCCGACACTGCGCCGCCTCCGTGGTCGTATCCGGTACTTCGTCAACTGCTACGTCATCGACAGTCTGTCAGCTCGACGCCCGCCACACCCCACGGCACCCCTATTACGCTCGGTGCCGTACGCCCGTACCCCATGAGGAGAACCGAGAATGAGCGAGCGACTCCAGCCCGGCGACACGGCCCCGGCCTTCACCCTGCCCGACGCGGACGGCAACGAGATCTCGCTCGCCGACCACAAGGGCCGCAAGGTCATCGTCTACTTCTACCCCGCGGCCATGACGCCCGGCTGCACCAAGCAGGCGTGCGACTTCACCGACAACCTGGACGTCCTGGCGGAGGCCGGCTTCGACGTCATCGGCGTCTCGCCGGACAAGCCGGAGAAGCTCGCGAAGTTCCGCGACAAGGAGAACCTCAAGGTCACGCTGGTCGGCGACCCGTCGAAGTCCGTCCTGGAGGCGTACGGCGCCTTCGGCGAGAAGAAGCTCTACGGAAAGACGGTGACGGGCGTGATCCGCTCGACGGTCGTCGTCGACGAGGACGGCAAGGTCGAGCGTGCGCTGTACAACGTGAAGGCCACGGGCCACGTCGCGAAGATCATCAAGGACCTGGGCGTCTGAGCCCGCACGCCCGGCCAGTAGCATGGCCGGGCACACGCGGCCGTGGTGGAATTGGCAGTCACGCTGGGTTTAGGTCCCAGTGGGGTAACACCCGTGAGGGTTCGAGTCCCTCCGGCCGCACCACTTCACTTCAGCACCGTTCTTCTCCCCGTCACTTCAGCACCGCTTTTTTCCGCGTCACTTCAGCAGTTCGCGGACCACGGGGACCAGTGCCCGGAACGCCTTGCCCCGGTGGCTGATCGCGTTCTTCTGCTCCGGGGTCAGCTGCGCGCACGTCACGTCGTAGCCCTCCGGCTGGAGGATCGGGTCGTAGCCGAAGCCGTTGGTGCCGACCGGGGCGTGGCGCAGGACGCCCGTCAGCCGGCCCTCGACGACGCGCTCCGTGCCGTCCGGCAGGGCGAGCGCGGCCGCGCAGGCGAAGTGGGCTCCCCTGTGTGCGTCGTCGATGTCGGCGAGCTGGGCGAGGAGCAGATCGAGGTTGGCGCGGTCGTCGCCGTGGGCGCCGGACCAGCGGGCGGAGAAGATGCCGGGAGCGCCGCCGAGGACCTCGACACAGAGGCCGGAGTCGTCGGCGACGGCCGGGAGGCCGGTGGCCCTGGCCAGGGCGTGGGCCTTGAGCAGGGCGTTCTCGGCGAAGGTGACGCCGGTTTCCTTGACGTCGGGGATGTCGGGGTAGGCGTCCGCGCCGACGAGTTCGTGGCCGAGGCCTGCGTCGGCGAGGATCGCACGGAGTTCGGTGATCTTCCCGGCGTTGCGGGTGGCGAGGATCAGGCGGGTCATGTGCCCAGTATCTACGGGGGACCCACCGGGGTTACGAGGTGCAGACCTTGCCGATCTCGGCGGCCGCGTCGGTGACCGGCGTGATGTCCGGGGTGGTGTCGCCGCTCTCGACGGCCGCGCGGACGTTCTCGACGCCCTTGCCGAGGTCGTCGACGGCCTTGGACAGATCGGCGTTGTCGGTCGTGTCCTTGAGGTTGCCGAGTTCCCTGTCGATGTCGTTCAGGGCGTCGTTCAGCTGAGTGGGGTCGTCGGTCGCGGTGCTGACGGCCTGGGAGAGCTTGTCGACGCTGGTGGCTATGGCGTCGGCGGTCTTGACGCAGTCCAGGGCCTTGTCGACGGCACTGCAGCCGACGGCCCCGGTGAGCGCGACGGCGGTGACGACGGCGAGTGCGATACGGCGACTGCGCATGGAAGGGTCCCTCCCCAGGGTTCATGGACGGGCGTACGGTTCGGCCCGTACGCCCGTGCCATCGGAGACGCCGACAGTAGCGTCCTTGGTTGCTTCTTTACTTTCCGAGCTGCTTCTGGAGCTTCTTCTCGAGCTGCTTCTGGAGCCCCTTCTCGAGCTACTTCTCGAGGGTGCGGGCGAGTGCCTCGGTCTGGAGCGCGGCGAGGTCGGCGCAGCCGCCGGTGGCCAGGTCGAGGAGGGCGTTGAGCTCCTTGCGGTCGAAGGGCTCGGCCTCGGCGGTGCCCTGGACCTCGACGAAGCGGCCGTCGCCGGTGCAGACGACGTTCATGTCGGTCTCGGCGCGCACGTCCTCCTCGTAACAGAGGTCGAGGAGCGGCGTGCCGTCGACGATGCCGACGGAGACGGCGGCGACAGTGCCGGTCAGGGGCTTGCGGCCGGCCTTGACGAGCTTCTTGGCCTGCGCCCAGGAGACGGCGTCGGCGAGGGCGACGTACGCGCCGGTGATGGCGGCGGTGCGGGTGCCGCCGTCGGCCTGGAGAACGTCGCAGTCGAGGACGATCGTGTTCTCGCCGAGGGCCTTGTAGTCGATGACGGCGCGCAGGGAACGGCCGATGAGGCGGGAGATCTCGTGCGTACGGCCGCCGATCTTGCCGCGTACGGATTCACGGTCGCCGCGGGTGTTGGTCGAGCGCGGCAGCATCGAGTACTCGGCGGTGACCCAGCCTTCGCCGCTGCCCTTGCGCCAGCGCGGGACGCCTTCGGTGACGGAGGCGGTGCAGAAGACTCGGGTGTCGCCGAAGGAGATGAGGACGGAGCCCTCGGCGTGCTTGCTCCATCCGCGTTCGATGGTGACCGGGCGGAGCTGTTCGGGGGTACGGCCGTCGATGCGAGACATGTGATGAGCCTATCCGGCCATGCGCGAGGGGCCCGTTCCGGTGTTGGAACGGGCCCCTCACGGGTGAGCAGGGAGAGGGCTCACATCATGTCTTCGATGTCGGCGGCGATGGGGTCGGCGTCGGTGCCGATGACGACCTGGATCGCGGTGCCCATCTTCACGACGCCGTGGGCGCCGGCGGCCTTCAGCGCGGCTTCGTCGACCTTGCTCGGGTCCACGACCTCGGTGCGGAGGCGGGTGATGCAGCCCTCGACCTCTTCGATGTTGTCGATACCGCCGAGCCCGGCGACGATCTTCTCAGCCTTGCTGGCCATGTGCTTCTCCCTAAGTGCAGTCGGCCGGGGCCGTGGGCCGCTAATCCGTTTTGTCACGTTAACTCACGGTTGGCCCAACGTCGCGAGCGAGTTGCGGTCCCGTACCGAATGATGATGATCACCCGCGCCCTGCCCGCGGTCCACGGCCGGGCACTGGCGAGCGTACCGCAACTGGTCTACACCAGTGTGCACCGAGGGAGGATGCCGATGAGCGCGGAGAGCGCGGCCGCACCACCGCAGCGGAGGTGGTGGAACGGACTCCTCCAGGGACTCCAGAAGATCGGCCGGAGCCTCCAGCTCCCCGTCGCGGTCCTCCCGGCGGCCGGCCTGCTGGTCAGCCTCGGCAACCTCTTCGGCGCCTATCTGCACGGCCCGTTCTGGGAGAAGGTGTCCGAGGTCCTGGTCAAGGGCGGCGGTGGCATCCTCGAAGGCAGCCTCGGGCTGCCACTGCTCTTCTGCATCGGGGTGGCGATCGGCTTCGCGAAGAAGGCCGACGGCTCGACCGCGCTCGCCGCCGTCGCCGGCTTCCTGGTCTACTACAACGTCCTCAGGGCGTTTCCGGTCCCGGGCTCGGTGACCAAGGCCATGCCGGACGGCGTCCCACAGAACCCGGGAGTGCTGGGCGGCATCCTGATCGGCCTGCTGACGGCCACCGTCTGGCAGCGGTACCACCGCACCAGACTCGTCGACTGGCTCGGCTTCTTCAACGGCCGCCGCCTCGTCCCGATCATCATGGCGTTCATCTGCTGTGCCCTCGGGGTGGTGTTCGGGCTGCTCTGGGAGCCGGTGGGCGCGGCCATCGAGTGGTTCAGCAAGCAGCTGATCGACCTCGGCGCCTGGGGCGCGGGCATCTTCGGCGTGGCCAACCGGCTGCTGATCCCCATCGGGATGCACCAGTTCCTGAACGTCTTCTTCTGGTTCCAGGCGGGCGACTACACCACACCGGACGGCAAGGTGATCCACGGCGATCTCACCCGCTTCTTCGCCGAGGACCCGTCCGCCGGCCAGTTCATGTCGGGCTTCTTCCCGATCATGATGTTCGGCCTGCCCGCCGCAGCCCTCGCGATCACGCACTGCGCCCGCCCCGAGCATCGCAAGCGGGTGGGGGGCCTGATGTTCTCGGTCGCTCTGACGTCCTTCGTCACGGGCGTGACCGAGCCGATCGAGTTCTCCTTCATGTTCGCGGCGCCGCTGCTGTACGGGCTGCACGCCCTGCTCACCGGCGCCTCGATGGCGATCACCTGGGGGCTCGGCGTCCACGCGGGCTTCGCCTTCTCGGCCGGGCTCATCGACTACGTCGTCAACTGGCACCTGGACACCAAGCCCTGGCTGATCATCCCGATCGGCGCATGCTTCGCGGTGGTCTACTACGTGCTCTTCCGGGTGCTCATCACAGCCTTCGACATCCCGACACCGGGGCGGGAACCGGAGGAGATCGAGCAGGAGCTGGAGAAGGACGCGACCAAGGCGTAGGCGGGGCGGCGCCCATGACTTTGTCGGCTATTGCGAGGTATGGGCCAGGCCACAAAAATCGAAGGTTCCTCATCCCGGCCTCACCGTGCTACAACAGGTCTACACCTCTGACTGGTGTAGACCACGCGGTCCAGTCCACCGCGTTCCCCCCTGAGACGCCGCCGTCCCCCTCTTCCCCTGGTTCCGGGCGGCGCCTTGCCCACTGGAGGAAGTTGTGACCACGGCTAGCGCCGCCCCCGCGGCCGACAAGAAGAAGGGCGCCGGCGCGATGGCTGTCATGCAGCGCATCGGCCGCAGCCTGATGCTGCCGGTCGCGGTGCTGCCCGCTGCCGCACTGCTGGTGCGCTTCGGGCAGCCCGACATGCTCGGCAGGGAGTCGTTCCCGACCTTCGTCACCAAGCTCGCCGGCTACATGTCGGCCGGCGGCGACGCGATCCTCGCCAACATGGCGCTGCTCTTCGCCGTCGGCATCGCGATCGGTTTCGCCAAGAAGTCGGACGGCTCGACCGCCCTGGCGGCAGTGACCGGCTACCTGGTCTTCCAGAAGGTCCTGGCCACCTTCACCGACCCCAACCTGCCGCAGGTCGAGGTCGTCAAGGACCACAAGGTCGTCCTGGTCGACGCCCCGGTGG
Organism: Streptomyces sp. NPDC001514; assembly: GCF_053597075.1. Classification (NCBI taxonomy): domain Bacteria; kingdom Bacillati; phylum Actinomycetota; class Actinomycetes; order Kitasatosporales; family Streptomycetaceae; genus Streptomyces; species Streptomyces sp. NPDC001514. The sequence continues at coordinate 125,075 of NZ_JBSFHO010000019.1, read as the reverse complement.
ACGCCAAGGTCCTCGGCGGCGTGGTCATGGGCATAGTCGTCGCCCTGCTGTACCAGAAGTTCTACCGGACCAAGCTGCCGGACTGGGCGGGCTTCTTCGGCGGCCGCCGTCTCGTCCCGATCGTCTCCGCCTTCGCGGGCCTGGTCATCGGCATCGTCTTCGGCCTGATCTGGCCGGTCCTCGGCACGGGTCTGCACAACTTCGGAGAGTGGCTGGTCGGCTCCGGCGCGGCCGGCGCAGGCATCTTCGGTGTCGCCAACCGTGCGCTGATCCCGATCGGCATGCACCACCTGCTGAACTCCTTCCCGTGGTTCCAGGCCGGTACGTACGAGGGCAAGAGCGGCGACATCGCCCGCTTCCTCGCCGGTGACCCGTCCGCCGGACAGTTCATGACCGGCTTCTTCCCGATCATGATGTTCGCCCTCCCTGCGGCCTGCCTCGCGATCGTCCACTGCGCCCGCCCGGAGCGCCGCAAGGTCGTCGGCGGCATGATGTTCTCCCTCGCGCTCACCTCCTTCGTCACCGGTGTGACCGAGCCGATCGAGTTCACGTTCATGTTCATCGCCCCGGTGCTGTACGCACTCCACGCGGTGCTGACCGGTGTCTCCATGGCGCTGACCTGGGCGCTCGGTATGCGGGACGGCTTCGGCTTCTCGGCCGGCGCGGTGGACTTCGCCCTGAACCTGGGCATCGCGTCCAACCCGTGGGGCCTGGCCCTGGTCGGCCTCTGCTTCGCGGCGGTCTACTACGTGGTCTTCCGCTTCGCGATCACCAAGTTCAACCTCCCCACGCCGGGCCGCGAGTCCGACGAGGAGCTGGCCGAGCTGGAGAAGGCCGAGGCCAAGTAGCACGGCTCGTAAGCGCGCCCGAGCCCCCGTCCTCCCCGTGGAGGCCGGGGGCTCCGGTCACCCCGCGGCCGGTACGCACAGCACCGGCACCGTCGACAGATGCAGCAGCTTGTGCGTGGTCGAGCCCAGCAGGGCGCCGCGCATCGGGCTCTCGCCGTAGCTGCCGACGATGATCACCCGCGCGTCGTGGCGGGCGGCCGCGTCCAGCAGCGCCTGCGCCGGGCGCTCGTCCAGCACCTCGACGGCCGTCGGTACACCCGCCTCGTCGGCCGCCTCGACCGCGCGGGCCAGCGCGGAGCTGCCCGCCTGGCGGATGGCCTCTTGGTGGGCCCGGTACTCCTCGCCCGCCGCTCCCGGGGCCGCGGCGCCGAAGACCAGGACGAGCGGTTCGCCGAAGGCCGCCGACACCTCGATGGCGACGTCCAGCGCCCTTGCCGCGCCCGGAGACTCGTCGTATCCGAGGACCACGGACATCCCAGGCCTCCTTCAGATCCTCAGAGCGGTTCCGGTTTCCTGCCGTGCACCAGGTCGGGGTCGGCCACACCGGGACGCTCGCGCCAGAACGCGCCGGTCGCCAGGCGCCGCGCGGCCATGATGACCAGCCCCACGATCACGATGACGATGCCGATGACGAGCGGCGGGCCGACACCGAACCACGAGGCGCCGCTGTAGGAGTTCGCGGGATCGGACATGTCGATGACCGACTCGACGAGCAGCCAGGTGAGCAGCGCGGCGCCGATCAGCGGGCCGACGCCGATGAGCAGGAAGTTGCGGACGCTCTCGGTCAGATGGCGGCGGTAGTAGACGGCGCAGGCGACGCCGGTGAGCGCGTAGTAGAACGCGATGAGCAGCGACAGTGCCGTGAGGGAGTCGAAGAGGGCGTTCTCGCTGATCCGGCTGACGGCCAGGTACCAGGCGGTGGCGACGACGGCGACGCCCCACGTACTCACATGGGGAGTGCGGAACCGCGGGTGGATACGGGCGAACACCGACGGCAGCGCGTGGCGCCGGGCCATCGACAGGGCCGTGCGCGACGACGGGATGATCGTCGTCTGCGTCGAGGCCAGCGCGGACGTCGAGACCGCGAACAGCACGACCCAGTCCCAGCCGCCCATCACCTCACCGGCGAGGAGGGCGAAGACGAACTCCTCCTCGCCCGCGTTCTCGGCCAGGTACGTCGGTCCCGCGTAGGCCACGACCGCGATCGTGACCGACAGGTACGTCACGAGCAGCACGATCGTCGACCAGATGCCGGCCCGGCCGGGGGCGCTCTCGGAGTGCTTGACCTCCTCGGTCAGATTGACCGCGGACTCCCAGCCCCAGTACATGAACACGCCCAGCAGCAGGCCCCCGGTCAGCGCCGCGCCGCCGGCCCCGAGCGGGTCGAGCCAGGTGATCTCGGGTCTGATCGGGTCCAGCGTGCCCGTGCCGGAGTAGACGCGGTAGATCGCCACGACGGCGAAGGCGAGCAGACAGGCGACCTGGGCCAGGATGAGGACGTTCTGGACGTGGGCCGAGGCCTCGGTGCCGATGACGCAGATGGCCGTCATCACGAGGATGACGGCCACCGTGAGCGACTGACGGATGAGAGCGCTGTCGGCCCAGCTGTCGAGGCCGACGGCGAGCAGTCCGAAGCCGACGGCGACGTCGGCGAGCGATCCGACCACCAGCACGCCGGTCATCATGATCGCCCAGCCGCCGAGCCAGCCGGCCCAGGGCCCCATGGCCCGGGTGACCCACGAGAAGGTCGTGCCGCAGTCCTGGTCGACCCTGTTGAGGTAGAAGAACGCCGACGCGATCAGCAGCATCGGCACGAAGGACATGAGGACCACGCCGGGGGCGTAGATGCTCACGAGGGCCACGACCGGGCCGATGACCGCGGCCAGGGAGTAGGCGGGGGAGGTGGAGTTGATGCCGATGACGAGCGCGTCGACGAAGCCGATCGCGTTGTGCTTCAGCTCCCCGGGCCCCTCCTCGTGGCTGTGCGCGCTGGGTGGGGGCGGGCGAGTGTCCGCGACGTCATCGGCCATGTCTCCTCGCAGATCAGGACGATGTGTCGGCCTTATATGCCTATGCGAGTTTACCGGCGGAGGCCACGGACGGCCTGGGGAGTGGATCTCGTGCCGCGAGCCGGATCTCGTGGGCCCTGGGCCTCGTAGGCCCTGGATCTCGTGGGCCCTGTGCCGCGTGGGCCCTGGACCTCGTAGGCCCTGGATCCCTGGATCGCGTGGACCCTAGATCTCGTAGACCGCGCCCGGGACCGCCAGCTCCGCCGGGCCCCCGTACACCGCGCGCGCGTCCGCCAGGTTCCGCTCGGCGTCCGTCCACGGCGGGATGTGCGTGAGGAGGAGACGGCGTACCCCGGCGCGGGCGGCGTGGGCGCCGGCCTCGCGGCCGTTGAGGTGGAGGCCCGGGATGTCCTCCTTGCCGTGGGTGAAGGCGGCCTCGCAGAGGAAGAGGTCGGTTCCTTCGGCGAGTTCGACGAGGGGGTCGCAGACGCCGGTGTCGCCGGAGTACGTGAGCGAGGTGCCGCCGTGCTCGACGCGGATGGCGAAGGTGTCCACGGGGTGCGCGACCTTCTCCGTGCGGATGGAGAAGGGGCCGATGTCGAAGGAGCCCGCCTTGAGGGTGTGGAAGTCGAAGACCTCGCTCATCGACTTGTCGGAGGGGGTGTCCGCGTAGGCGGTGGTGAGGCGCTGCTCGGCGCCCTCCGGCGCGTAGACCGGGATCGCGTCGCAGCGGCCGCCGTCGTGGCGGTAGTAGCGGGCGACGAAGTACCCGCACATGTCGATGCAGTGGTCCGCGTGCAGATGACTGAGAAAGATGGCGTCGAGGTCGTAGAGACCGATGTGGCGCTGCAGCTCGCCGAGGGCACCGTTGCCCATGTCGAGGAGCAGCCGGAAGCCGTCGGCCTCTACGAGGTAGCTCGAGCAGGCCGATTCCGCGGACGGGAACGACCCCGAGCAGCCGACGACGGTGAGCTTCATGGAGCTTGGACCTCCGTGGACGGTCGTCCGTGGACGGGGAACGGGGAGGGCTGGGAGCTGCGCGGGGGGAGCTCGTGCGGTTTGTTGAGCGTAAGGCGCGAAAGGGTCGCCCGCTCCTTCGCGGCTGCCCGTTGTGGGGGAACTCACCTGCCCTGTCACCGGATAGGGCGAGGTGCGCGGAGCTTGTGCGGGGCGCGTGCGGGGCGTGTGCGCGGGGCGGGCGGCCGGCGGTACGCGCCGGGTACCGTCTGGGTATGGACACGTCCTGGTGGCTCGCGCTCGGCGCGGTGGTGGTGATCGCGCTGGTGGCCGCGGTGGGGCGGGTACGGCCGCCGGGCAGGCCGCGTCCGCGTGTGGAGCGGGCCCCTGGTCGGGCCCCGGGCCGGGCCGCGGCCGGGCCGACGCGGCGGCCGCAGCCGGGCGAGATCTGGTGGGCGGACGTCCCCTACGAGGACGGGCCCGGCTCCAAGGACCGGCCCTGCCTCGTCCTCCACGTCCATGGTGGGGCGGCCCGCGTCGCCAAGATCACCAGCAAGTACCACGACGAACGTCCTGCTGTGATCGCGCTGCCGCCGGGGGCGGTGGGGGACACGCACGGGCGCCCGAGCTTTCTGGAGACGGACGAGCTGCGGGAGGTCCGGGTGCGGGACTTCCGTCGCCGGGTGGGTGTGGTGGACCCGCTCCTGTGGGACCAGGTGCGACACCTGTCCCACTGAGGGCCCTCGGCCGTGTCCTCGATCGCCGGACGGGCTCCTTCAGAGCCCGTCCGGCGGTTGAGGACGAACACCCGGGCCAACCGCGGCACCCGCAAGCTCCCGGCACGGAAGCGGGCGGGCGTCAGGCCCAGAGCTGGCCGTGGAGGGTTTCGATCGCGGCTTCGGTCGTCGGGGCCGTGTAGACGCCCGTCGAGAGGTACTTCCAGCCGCCGTCGGCGACGATGAAGACGATGTCGGCCGATTCGCCGGCCTTGAGGGCCTTCTTGCCGACGCCGATCGCGGCGTGGAGGGCCGCGCCCGTGGAGACGCCGGCGAAGATGCCCTCCTGCTGCAGGAGCTCGCGGGTGCGGGTGACCGCGTCGGCCGAGCCGACCGAGAAGCGGGCGGTGAGGACGGAGGCGTCGTACAGCTCGGGTACGAAGCCCTCGTCGAGGTTGCGCAGGCCGTAGACCAGGTCGTCGTACCGCGGCTCCGCGGCGACGATCTTCACGTCCGGCTTGTGCTCACGCAGGAAGCGGCCCACGCCCATCAGCGTGCCCGTCGTGCCGAGGCCCGCCACGAAGTGCGTGATGGACGGCAGGTCGGCGAGGATCTCCGGGCCCGTGGTGGCGTAGTGCGCGCCCGCGTTGTCCGGGTTCCCGTACTGGTAGAGCATCACCCAGGACGGGTTCTGCTCGGCGAGCTCCTTGGCGACGCGCACCGCCGTGTTGGAGCCGCCCGCCGCGGGGCTGGAGATGATCTCGGCGCCCCACATCGCAAGGAGCTGGCGGCGCTCCTCGCTCGTGTTCTCGGGCATCACGCACACGATGCGGTAGCCCTTCAGCTTGGCCGCCATCGCGAGCGAGATCCCGGTGTTGCCGCTGGTCGGCTCCAGGATCGTGCAGCCGGGCGTGAGCCGGCCGTCCTTCTCCGCCTGCTCGACCATGTGGAGCGCGGGGCGGTCCTTGACCGAGCCGGTCGGATTGCGGTCCTCCAGCTTGGCCCAGATCCGGACCTCCTCCGACAGGGAGAGCCGGGGCAGCCGGACGAGCGGCGTGTTGCCGACCGCGGCGAGCGGGGAGTCGTAGCGCATCAGGGATCAGACCATGCCGCCGGCGACGGCCGGCAGGATCGTGACGCTGTCTCCGTCGCTCAGCTTGGTGGTGATGCCGTCCAGGAAGCGGACGTCCTCGTCGTTCAGGTAGACGTTCACGAAGCGGCGCAGCTGGTCGCCGTCGACGATGCGCGCCTGGATGCCGGCGTGCCGGGTCTCGAGGTCGGCGAAGAGGTCGGCGAGGGTGTCCCCGCTGCCCTCGACGGTCTTGGCGCCGTCGGTGTAGGTGCGGAGGATGGTCGGGATGCGGACCTCGATGGCCATGGCGTGGGCTCCTGTCGGGAGAACGTAAGTGCGTTACGTGAGTGACGTAAGGGGCGCGCGGATCGGCCCCCGCGCGGGGGTCGGTGCAGGGGATGGTGCGCTCGGGGCCGTGGCTCAGGCCGGACGGCAGTCCGCGCAGCGCGTACACATGGCGCTGGCGAGGCGGCACAGGTCGACGTGCAGCCGCGCCACGAGCAGCAGCATGCCCGGCGTCTTCTCGCTCACGTCGTTCGGAACCATGCGGTCATCGTAACGATTCCCGGTCCGGCTCCCGGCATGTGATCTCGCATCGCGGACGCGATCTGTTCGCCAGGCGGGACGCCCTGCCCTCAGCAGGCCCCTCGGTACGCCCCTCAGTACGCCTCGACGATCTTGACGTCCTCCTCGGTGACCTCGCCCTCGACGATCCGGAACGACCGGAACTGGAACGGGCCCGCGTCGTCCGTGTCCGCCGTGGACACCAGGACGTAGTGCGCACCGGGCTCGTTGGCGTACGAGATGTCGGTGCGCGACGGGTACGCCTCGGTCGCCGTGTGGGAGTGGTAGATGATCACCGGCTCCTCGTCGCGGTCGTCCATCTCGCGGTAGAGCTTGAGCAGATCCGCCGAGTCGAACTCGTAGAACGTGGGCGAGCGCGCGGCGTTGAGCATCGGGATGAAGCGCTCGGGGCGTCCCTCACCCACGGGTCCCGCGACCACGCCGCAGGCCTCGTCGGGGTGGTCCTGGCGGGCGTGGGCGACGATCTGGTCGTGCAGGGCCTGGGTGATGGTCAGCATGGTGACGAGAATAGGCGGACGGCTCCCGGATCTGAGATCCGGGGACCAATGAGTGAGATCACGTCCGCGGCTCGGGGTCGCGGGGCTCGGCGTCGGGGCTGGCCTCCGGCCGGTCGTCCGTCCGCTCGTCCGGCTCGCAGTCCGGCCCGGCGTCCGGGCGGTCGGTCACGGCGAGCAGCGCGTGCACCGTCGTCTCCATCGCGCGGCGGGCCGCCTCCGGGTCCAGGCCGCTGCTGCGCCAGTGGTACCAGGCGCCCCATGTGGTCACCGCGTCCAACCCGTTGAGCAGGTCGGCCCTGCGCTCCTCCGGGAGCCGGCCGAGCTCCACGGCGAAGATCTCGGTCAGCCTCTGCCGGGCGAAGTGCATGACCTGCCGGGTGGCCTCGTCGACGCGCTCGGAGAGCTGGTCCATGCGCATCATCGTCAGCCGCGCCGGCGTGATCCACTCCAGGATCCGGGCGCGCTGCTCGGTGAGCGCCGCCACCCGCGCCTCCCGCGGTCCGTCCGTCGGCAGTGGCTTGATCTGTGCGGCGAGCTGGTCCAGGCGCCGGGCGATGGCGGTGTCCGCGAGCTGCGCCATGTCCGCGAAGTGGTGGAACACCAGGCGCCGGGACACCCCGGCGCGCTCGGCGACGCGGTCCGCCGGGAACTGCGTCTCGCCCTCGTCGAGCAGGGAGAGCATCGCGTCGGCGATCTTCTCGCGGCTCTGCCGCCCGCGTTCGGTGCGGCCGTCCGGCGCACCGCCCCGCGCCCGTTCACGAGCACCGTCCGGCGCCTTCGGGTGCGCATGCTTCACGTCGACTCCTCCCGTCCCTGCGTTGACATTGTTGCACTCTCGATGCAACCGTGCCGATTGCACGCCGAGTGCAATAACTTCCGCTGGAGGGGGACGGCTTCCCGATGCTCTTGTCCGTAGGGCGCTGGTGCGCCCGCAGACCGAGGCGGACCGTGGCCGCCTGGCTGCTGCTGCTCACCGCCCTGGCCGCCGCCGTGGGGACGTATGGGACGGTCACCACCGAGGCCGTGACCATCCCCGGCAGCGACAGTCAGGCGGCACACGACGCGGCCGACGCCTTCTCCGACTCGGCCTCCGGAAGGCAGCCCGTCGTCCTGTACGCGCCGCCGGGCGCCGCACCCCTCACCGCGGCCGGGCAACGGGAGGCCGTCGAGGAGGCCGCGCGGGCCATCGAGGACGTGGAACACGTCGTGGCCGTCACCACGCCCTACGGGCCCGCGGACCGCGGCGCCCTGAGTGCCGACGGCCGGACTGGTCGGCTCGCGGTCGAACTCGACGTCAGCGGCCGGGACATCACCCCTGGAACCACCCGGAGCATCACGGATGCGGCCGCCCCGGCCACCCGCGCCGGAATCGAAGTGACCCCCGGCGGCGATCTCGCCGCCGCCGCGGACAAGGGGTCCACCGGACACAGCGAGATCATCGGGCTCGCGGCCGCCTTCGTCGTCCTCGCCGTGGGCTTCGGCAGCCTGGTGGCGGCCGGGGTTCCGCTGCTCATGGGGACGATCGGCCTGGCCGTCTCGCTGTGCGTGATCGGCCTCGCGGGCCACCTGATGGACATGCCGTCGTCGGGCACGACCATCGCGGCGATGATCGGCCTCGGCGTGGGCATCGACTACACGCTCTTCTGTCTGACCAGGTTCCGTGAGCTGCGGGCGGCCGGCCTCGGCGTCGAGGACGCGGCCGCGCGCACCACGGCCGGCTCCGGCAGGGCGGTCCTGTTTGCGGGCAGCGCGGTCATCGTCGCGCTGGCCGGGCTCGCGCTCGGCGGCCTGCCCCTGCTGCACGCGCTGGCGCTCGCGCCGGGCATCGCCGTCCTGGTGTCCGTGGCGGCCACGCTCACGCTGCTGCCCGCCCTGTTCTCGCTCCTCGGGCGGTGGCTCACACCCAAGGCGCGCGCGACGGAAGCATCGGACGAAGACGGCGCGGCGCTCCCCGAGACCGGCCGGGAGCACCCCGGTGGCTGGGGCCGCATCGCCGCGTTCGTCGCCTCGCGCCCGTGGCGCTGTCTGCTGGCCGCGCTCGTCCTGACCGGTGTGCTCGCCGCTCCCGCCGCACAGTTGACCTTCGGTCAGCTCGACGCGGGCGACAAGGCCGCCGGGACGGTGAGCCGCACGGCGTACGACCGGCTGGCCGATGCCTTCGGCCCCGGCGCCAACGGTCCCCTGCAGGTCGTGTCCACGCTGCCCACCCCGGCGGCGGGACCGGGCGACACCCGGATCACGGACATCACCGCCGCCCTCCACGCGACGAGCGGAGTCGCGGCCGTCGGGCCCGCGCAGACTGCCGCCGACGGCACTCATGTGCGCTGGCAGGTCACCCCCACCACCGCGCCCGGTGACCCGGCCACCGCCGAACTCGTACGCCTGCTCAGGAACGAGACCCTGCCCGAGGCCACCGCGGGCACCGGCCAAGTGACCCATGTGGGCGGGGCCACGGCCGCACAGGCCGATCTGAACGAACGCCTGACCCGGCGGATGCCGCTGGTCGTCGGCTTCGTCCTCGCCGTCGCCGCGCTGCTCCTGCTGGCGGCCTTCCGTTCCCCGGTCGTCGCGGTGAAGGCCGCGCTGATGAACCTGGTCTCGGTCGCCGCCTCGTACGGTGTGATCACCGCGGTCTTCCAGTGGGGCTGGGGCGCGCCCCTGATCGGGCTCGAAGGACCCGTACCGATCCCGGGATACGTCCCGCTGCTGATGTTCGCCGTGCTGTTCGGACTCTCCATGGACTACGAGGTCTTCCTGCTCAGCGCGGTCCGCGCGGCCTATCTGCGCGACGGGGACAACCGGCGGGCCGTGATCAAGGGGCTCGCCGGGACCGGGCGGATCATCACGTCCGCCGCGCTGATCATGGTCAGCGTCTTCCTCGGCTATCTGCTGTCCGACGACCCCGTGGTGAAGATGTTCGGCATCGGCCTGGCCACGGCGGTCGCGCTGGACGCCACCGTCGTCCGCGGCGTTCTCGTACCGTCCACGATGGTCCTGCTCGGCCGCACCAACTGGTGGCTGCCCAGCCGGCTGGACCGGCTGCTGCCGCACATGGCCGTCGAGGACGACGGCCACGAACCGGTCCCGGCCGCTCCCCCGGCCGGCAGCACCCCTCCGACGAGCAGCACCCCTGTGACCAGCAGCCCCGGAGGCACGTCATGATCCGGGTCCTGGCCCACGGCCGCAGGCGGCTGCTGTGGACGTCGCTCGCGCTGAGCGCCGTGCTCGCCGCGCTGCCCGTCTCCGACCGCCTCGCCGCCGCGGCCGCAGAGAAGAGGCTCGCCGAGCGGATCGCGGGGCGGCAGAGCGCCGTGGTCGGCACCCCTCGGGTCAGCATCGACGCCTTCCCCTTCCTGCTGAGTGCCGCGGAGGGGACCTTCTCCCGGGTGACGGTACGGGCCGACGCCGTGACCGGGGAGGGGCAGCCCGTGCAGGCGTCGGTGGAGCTGCGCGGAGTCGCCGAGAAGGCCGGTGCCTACACGGCCGCCACCGCCGACGCCCGGTTCACCGTGCCCTTCGGTTCCTTCGGTTCCTTCGGTGGCGGCCTCGGCGAGGGTGCTTCGCTCTCCGCGGACGCGGACGGACGCCTGCGCATCCGGCGTGAGGTCCTCGGTCTGCCGCTGACCGTCGTCGCCGAGCTGCGGCTCGCCGGGCGCACCGTCACCGCGGTGCCCGTCGCCGCGTCGTTCGCGGGCCGTCCGGTCGACCCGGCGGGCCCTCGTATCGCCGGGGCCTTCGCCGGCCGGGAGCGCGCCGTGCCGGAGCTGCCCGCCGGCCTCGTCCCGACCGGTGTCTCGGCAGGCGACGCCGGCGTGACGCTGCACGCCCGCGCGGAGGGCGTCCGGCTCGCGTGAATCCGGGCGCATGGCCGGGGCCGGACACGGGCATCGGGCCATGCCGGGCGAGCGGGGCCCGGCATGGCCCGATGTGTGGTGCGAAGGAGCGTGCGAGCGTGCGCTACTTGGCGAACGCCGCTCCCTGCGGGTTCCGCGCCTTCAGCACCAGGTACGAGACCGCCATGATCAGGCCCCACACCGGGGCGCCCGGCCACAGCGCGACGCGCGAGTCCTCGTCGATGCCCATCATCACGATGACCATGCCGATGAAGGCGAGCGCGAAGATGCTGGCCCAGATCCCACCGGGGGCCTTGAAGGTCGACTGCTGCAGCTCACCGCGGTCGGCCTTGAGGCGGTAGCGGATCTGGCAGATCAGGATGACGATCCAGGCCCACATGCCGGAGATGGTCGCGAAGGAGACGACGTAGTTGAACGCGTCGCCCGGCCACTGGTAGTTGACCCAGACGCCCACCGTCATCAGCGCGGCGGAGACCGTCGTGCCGACCAGCGGGGTGCCGTTCTTCGTCAGCTTGGTGAAGAACTTCGGGCCCTGACCGTTGAGCGCCAGGTCGCGCAGCATGCGGCCGGTGGAGTACATGCCGGAGTTGCAGGAGGACAGCGCCGCGGTCAGCACCACGAAGTTGACGATGGCGGCGCCGACGCCGAGACCCATCTTCTCGAAGGCGGCGACGAACGGCGAGACGCCCGGCTGGAACTCGGTCCACGGCACGACCGACAGGATCATGATCAGCGCGCCGACGTAGAAGACGGCGATGCGCCACGGCACGGTGTTGATCGCCTTGGGCAGGACGGTCTTCGGGTCCTTGGACTCGCCCGCGGTGACGCCGACCAGTTCGACGGCGAGGAAGGCGAACATGACCATCTGCAGGGTCATCAGGGTGCTGCCGATGCCGTGCGGGAAGAACCCGCCGTCGCTCCACAGGTGGGTGACGGAGGCGGTGTCGCCCGCGTCGGAGAAGCCGAGCGTGAGGATGCCGGCGCAGATCAGGATCATGCCGACGATGGCGGTGACCTTGACCATCGAGAACCAGAACTCGAGCTCACCGAAGAGCTTCACGGAGATCAGGTTCGCGCCGTACAGGATGATCGTGAAGACGAGGGCCGAGAGCCACTGGGGGATGTCCCACCAGTACGTCATGTAGGTGGCCGCCGCGGTCACCTCGGTGATGCCGGTGACGACCCAGAAGAGCCAGTACGTCCAGCCGGTGACGAAGCCCGCGAAGGGGCCGATGAACTCCCGCGCGTACTCCGAGAAGGAGCCCGACACGGGGCGGTACATGAGGAGCTCGCCGAGCGCCCGCATGATGAAGAAGATCACGAGGCCGGCGATCGCGTACGCCAGGATCAGGCTGGGCCCCGCCTTGGAGATGCCCTTGCCCGCGCCGAGGAAGAGTCCGGTGCCGATGGCGCCGCCGATCGCGATCATCTGGATCTGACGTGCGCCGAGAGCGCGGTGGTAACCCTCGCCCGATGCGGATTCCGCGGCCTCAATGCCGTCGTGCTGCTTGTCGACCTGCAGTGAGGTCATGGTGATGCGCCTTTCTCCATGCTGACCCGCGCCGACTGCCTACGGCTGCGGACCAGGTCCTGATCCCCCCGGATGTGGATGGAGTTGCTACCGGCGATCAGCCGGCCCAAGCGCCCCCGGGAACATGGGTGGCGTCCCCGGGCGGTCGTGAAGATTTATCACGGTCGCAACATTGATCCACGGGGCCGGATGTGGCGTACCGCACATGAAGAAGCGGACAAATGCCCTAGGCGACAGCAAGGCGGAGCGGTCGGGTGACGCGATCGTTATCCGGATTTGAGCGTCCGTTGAGCGAACACCGGTAGGGCAAACGCATGCCTGTGCCGTGCCTGTACTACGGCATCAGCGTCTCGACGAGCGTCTCCTGGAGCGCACCGAGCCACAGGTACGCCATCACCATCGGCTTGCGCGGATCGGAGTCCGGCAGCCGGTACAGATCGCCGCCCTCGTCCTCGTCGGTGACCTCCAGGCGGGTGCCGATGGTCAGCCGCAGGTCGTTGAGGGCGCCCAGCCAGTGCACGGCGTCGTCGGCGGTCAGCTTGAGGACCGCGCCGCCCTCGCCCGTCGCGGTGAGCGCGTCGAGGTTGCGGACGACCCTGAGGGCGTCGTCGCGCTTGCGGGTGCGCAGGTCGTTCTCCGTGTAGCGCCTGAACTCCGCGGAGAACTCGCGCAGTTCATCGTTCTCCTCGCCCTCGGGGCCGCCGTACGCGTCCGGGAAGAGGCGCGCGAGCGCCGGGTCGGACGGCGGCTCGCTCGGGCCCTGCGCGAAGAGCGCGGCGAGCGGGTCCTCGCCCTTGGCGGGCTCGTCGCCCGGGCCGATGAGCTCGAGGAGCTGGACGGCCAGCGAGCGCAGGATGGAGATCTCGACCTCGTCGAGCGCGACAGCGGCGCCGCCACCGGGCAGCGCCTCGAAGTGGCCGGCCATCACATGCGGTCCTGGGAGAGCGTCGCCCACAGTCCGTAACCGTGCATCGCCTGCACGTCCCGCTCCATCTCCTCGCGACTGCCGCTGGAGACGACAGCGCGGCCCTTGTGGTGGACGTCGAGCATCAGCTTGTGGGCCTTGTCCTTGGGGTAGCCGAAGTAGGCCTGGAAGACGTACGTCACGTAGCTCATCAGATTGACCGGATCGTTGTGGACGATCGTCACCCACGGAACATCGGGCTCGGGTACGGCGAAGGCCTCCTCCGCCGACTGGGGGCGTTCGATCTCTACGGGCGCAGTCACCCCACCCATGCTGCCACCCGAGGGGCCTCGTCGCACAAACGGCCCCGGCCGAATCGCCGACATCTCGTCACTCTGACGAAATGTGCGCTAGCATCGCTCATATGAACACTGCGGATCTGGGTCTGCCGGTGGACGTGCCGTCGACCGCGCTCTTCACCGACCAGTACGAGTTCACGATGCTCCAGGCGGCGCTGAAGGCCGGCACGGCCGACCGCCGCTCGGTCTTCGAGGTCTTCACCCGCCGGCTGCCCGAAGGCCGCCGCTACGGCGTGGTGGCGGGCATCGGGCGCGTCCTGGACGCCGTGGAGAACTTCCGCTTCGACCCGGGCGTCCTCGGCTTCCTCCGGGACCGGAGCATCATCGACGGGCCCACGCTCGAGTGGCTGTCCGGCTACCGCTTCAGCGGCGACATCTGGGGCTACCCGGAGGGCGAGGTGTACTTCCCCGGCTCGCCGATCGTCCGCGTCGAGGGCTCCTTCGCCGAGTGCGTCCTGCTGGAGACCGTGATCCTGTCGATCCTCAACCACGACTCGGCGATCGCGGCCGCCGCCTCCCGGATGTCGTCCGCCGCGGGCGGGCGCCGGCTCATCGAGATGGGCGCCCGGCGCACGCACGAGCTCGCCGCCGTCGCCTCCGCGCGCGCCGCGTACGTCGGGGGCTTCCACTCCACCTCGGACCTCGCCGCGGGCTTCCGCTACGGCATCCCGACCGTCGGCACCAGCGCCCACGCCTTCACCCTGCTGCACGACACCGAGCGGGACGCGTTCCGGGCGCAGGTGGACTCACTCGGACGAGGGACGACCCTGCTCGTCGACACGTACGACGTCGCCGAGGCCGTCCGTACCGCCGTGGAGGTCGCGGGGACGGAGCTCGGGGCCGTACGGATCGACTCCGGGGACCTGCTGCTGGTCGCCCACCGGGTACGCCAGCAGCTGGACGAGCTGGGGGCGCGCGACACGAAGATCGTCGTCACGTCGGACCTGGACGAGTACGCGATCGCTTCGCTCGCCGCGGCGCCCGTGGACGCGTACGGCGTCGGAACGCAGCTGGTCACGGGCAGCGGGCACCCGACCTGCTCCATGGTCTACAAGCTGGTCGCCCGCGCCGAGTCGGCCGATCCGGGGGCGCCGCTGACTCCGGTGGCGAAGAAGTCGCTGGGCGGGAAACTGTCCGTGGGAGGCCGCAAGTGGGCCGCCCGCCGGGTCGACGAGCAGGGCGTCGCCGAGGCCGAGGTGCTCGGCACCGGCCCGGTGCCGGAGGAGCTCGAGGACCGGCAGCTGCTGGTGGAACTGGTCAAGGGCGGCGAGATCGTCGCCCGCGAGCCGCTGGACGCGGCGCGGGAGCGGCATATCGCGGCGCTTGCGGGGCTGCCGATGTCGGCGATACAGCTGTCGCGTGGTGAGCCCGTGATCCCGACGGACTACTTGTGAGACGTATGAGCAGCAGTACGAGTGAGACGTATGAACAGCAGATGGCCTGAGAGGCAACGGCAGCGCCGTTAGCAGGCAAATGCCCCCTCCCGCAAGGCGGTTGGAGTCTCTACCCTCAGAACATTGCCTCCCGACCGTCGCCGCTCCGCCCCTTCCCCCACCGCCCTCCACCGAAGGACACCCGCCATGCACCGCGCATTGATCGTCGTGGACGTTCAGAACGACTTCTGCGAGGGGGGCAGCCTCGCGGTGGCGGGGGGCGCGGATGTCGCCGCCGCCATCACCGACCTCATCGGTGAGGCCCAGCCCGGCTACCGCCATGTGGTGGCCACCCGTGACCACCACATCGATCCGGGCGACCACTTCTCGGAGCACCCCGACTACGTCGGCACATGGCCGCCGCACTGTGTCGCGGGGACGGAGGGGGTGGGCTTCCACCCGAACTTCGCCCCGGCGGTCGCCAGCGGGGCGGTCGACGCGGTCTTCGACAAGGGCGCGCACGCGGCGGCGTACAGCGGTTTCGAGGGCACCGACGAGAACGGCTCCACGCTGGCCGAGTGGCTGCGGGCCCGCGATGTCACCGAGGTCGACGTCGTCGGCATCGCCACGGACCACTGCGTGCGCGCGACGGCCCTGGACGCGGTCCGCGAGGGCTTCCGCACGCACGTGCTGCTCGACCTCACGGCGGGCGTCGCCGAGGACACGACGGACCGGGCGCTGGAGGAGCTGCGGGGGGCGGGGGTGGAGCTGTCGGGTAAGCCGGTGGTGTGACGCTGCGCAACACCCCCGCCCCCGAGCCCCCGAGCCCCCGAGCCCCCGGAGGGCCTACGCCCCGCCCGCGGGGTGGAGCAGCGCCCGTATCGGGTGCCAGAGCTCCTGGGTCGAGAGGCCCTCGTGGGTGCGCCACACCAGGCCGTCAGGGTGGTGCAGCACCGCCGTGATCTCGTCCGGCGTCGGCGGCTCCGCGTTGCCGCGCAGGTACACCGCCCGCAACCCCAGATTCCGCAGCCGCGTCAGCGCCCGCGCACGGTTCGCCGCGTGCACCAGGACGCGCACCGTACTGCCGTCGCCGACCGGACTCGGCAGGCCTATCGCGACCACGACACTGCCGCCTGGCAGCTTGCAGAAACCTCCGCCGGGCATGCCGCATCACTCCCCCGTGAGCTCGCTGTCAATAAGAACTTCGTCAGACGCACCTAAACACGATCGGCCGCCGCCCGCTAGAGGGCGACGGCCGATCACGCTCTGACCTGCGACGATGTCGACTACTTCGTCGAGGGACCAACCTTCACGGTGATCGTCTGCCCGTTCTTCGGCTCGTTGACGATCGCTATCCGAGTGTTGGTGTCAGTTACCTTGACACCGGCGGTCGGGTTCTCCTCGTACCAGTAGACGCCCTTGCGGTCGTCGAAGACCGGGATGCCCTTGTGCGCACCGATCCGCAGCGGCTCGTCCGCCTTGTGGAGGGTGAAGGCGTCCGTCGTGTAGCGGCTGAAGGCCGAGTCGTAGGCCTGGATCCGGTTGCGGAGCAGCGTGCCGTCCGCCCACTTCATCGGCTTGGCGTTGGCGTCGACCGGCAGGATCAGGCCCTGGCCCGGGTGCTTGCTGGTGTTGTTGTCCTTCTGGGAGGTGTCCCAGAGCCAGACCAGCAGGCCGTTCTGGTACGGGTAGTGCTCGACCCAGCCGTCCTTCGGCGCCTTGAAGCCGAAGTTGTACGGGCCGACCTTCAGCGTCGCGTCGTACGAGACGTACTGCCGGTTCTCGGCGAGGTAGTACTGCTCGTACTCCTTGGTGAAGGACTCGCCGATGCGGGAGAAGCCCTTGGCGGTCCAGCCGTTGTCGTCGCCCTCGGCGTTGTCCGAGAACAGCGGGGCGCCGTCGGCGGTGACGGTGATCGCGTCGGCCGCGAAGCCCTTGCCGCCCGCGCCGCCGTCCGTCTGGTAGCGGAAGCGGACGTCGACCTTCTTGCCGGCGTACGCGTCCAGGGCGTACGCGAGCTTCTTGTACGCGCCCGACTCACCGGTCAGCGCCGGGGCGCCGCTCGCGTCGCGGGTGATGGCCGCGCCGTCGGCGGTGCCGTCGACGGCGGTCCAGTTGGCGCCGCCGTCGGTCGACACCTCGGCGTACAGGTAGTCGTAGTCGGCCTCGATGTCCCACCAGCCCGAAAGCTCCAGGGACGCCTTGGACTTGCCGGTGAGATCGACCGTGCGGGTGAGGGTGTTCTTGAGGTCGTCACCCATGTCGCTCCACCACTGCTTGGAGCCCTCGGCGGGCTTCACGACGGTGGTGGTGACGGCCTTCTTCGGCAGCTCGACAACGAGGGCCTGCGGGTTCTTGGTGTTGTACTCCGCCACACCCAGCTTGTGGGTGGACTTCGTCGCCGCCTTGGCCTTGCTGTAGTTGAGCCAGCCGAGCTGCAGCTTGTCCCAGGCGGTCATGTCGCCGGGGAGGTCGCCGATGGACTCCTTGCCGGTGCCCAGCCAGGAGCCGGACGACATCAGGGACCAGTAGCCGGTGGAGTTCTCGCCCTTGCCCGAGGTGTCGTACAGGTCGGGCAGGCCCAGGTCGTGACCGTACTCGTGGGCGAAGACGCCGAGTCCGCCGTTCTCGGGCTGCATGGTGTAGTCGCCGACCCAGATGCCGGTGTTGCCGATCTGGGTGCCGCCGGACTTGTTGCCCGCCGGGCCGGTCTTGCCGGCGTCGGTGCCGTACGCGTACCAGCGGTGGGCCCACAGGGCGTCGCCGCCCTGGACGCCGCCGCCCGCCGACTCGTCCTCGCCCGCGTGGACGATCTGGAAGTGGTCGATGTAGCCGTCGGCCTCGTTGAAGTTGCCGTCGGCGTCGAAGTCGTAGCGGTCCCACTGGTCGTACTGGGCCAGGTCCGCCTTGATCTGGGCGTCGGTCCTGCCCTTGGCCTTCTGGTCGGCGGCCCAGGCGTTGACGCCGTCCTTCACCGCGTCCCAGACGTTGGCGCAGTTCTTGTCACCGCAGTAGTTGGAGCCGTAGCGGGCCTCGTTGTACTCGACCTTGACCCAGTCGGAGACCGTGCCGTCGACCGAGTAGCGGCCGGACGAGGTGCGCTCGTAGTAGGTCTTCAGCGAGTGCTTGGGGCTGCCGTCCTTGTTCTTGCCCTTGCCGAAGTACAGGTCCTGGAAGTGCGCCTGGTTGAAGTCCTTCTGCCAGGCGGTCGAGTTGTCGACCTTGCGGTCGGGCTCGGCGATCACGTTGTGGAGCGGGCCGGGCGTGCCGCCGTACTTCTTGACGGGCGGCTGCGGGCCGTCGCCGTCCGGGTCGACCATGGTGGTGTCGTCGACCTTGTTGCCGAACTCCACGAGGATCGTGAAGATCTTGTCGGTCTTCTCGCGGCCGAGCTCGACGTACTTCTTGTCGTCGAGCTTCACGACGGTGGACGCGCCGCGCTTCTGCACGGTCGCGTCCCCGGATATGACCTGCTCCAGCGCCGCCTGGCGCTGCTGCTCCTGCTGCTTGCTGAACGGGCCCTCGAGATCGTGGTCGACATGGCCCTGGTCGTGGGCCTTGTCGTTGCCCGCACCCGGCGCCGGGTCATGGCGCTCGATGCCGGCCGTCGTGCTGTGGTTGTCCGCCTGGGCCATGGTGTAGGCCGAGGCCGTCGCACCGGTGGCGGCGAGCACCACGAACACCGCGGACGTTCTGATCGCCCGTCGTCTGCTGGTCACTTGAAAGTGTCCTCCCCCGCGCCCGCGTCACCGCGGAACCAAGGATGTGGGGTGGATCCGCGCGCGGCTGCGCGTCACAAGTGACGACATTCGACCGGAGTTAAGGAAGAAAAGACAGACCTTGACTTGCGCAGGCCAACTGCACTATGCGGGAGCGCAGTTCTGGAATCCGGACGGGGGGACGCGCACACGCAAGGGAAAACCCTATTGCCCCACGCACACCGCAGCAGGCGCATCGAACCGTCCAGTCCGCGGAACGGGTGACTCCATGCGCCCCCCATGCACCGGTACCGTGGGTTAGGTCACGCTTACTACCGGTTCCTCTCGGGCATCCACCGTCGTAGAGTCGCTGACAGTGCGACCCGTTGCGACACCACCGAAATGATGCTTCGAGGGACGGATACCGTCATGCCGCGTCCTACTGCCGCACAGCTCGCCTACGGTTCGGCCACTGTCGTCGTCTCGACCGTCGCCATGCTTCTGCTCTCCCGCACCACCACGGGCATCGGCGTCGCCGTGATCGGGATCGCCGCGCTCGCGCTGGGACTGCTGGTCGCCGTGACCGTGCCGCTGCCGGCCAGGGCAAAGGCGAAGGCGGCGCACACGGTCCCTGCGAACCATGCCGCCGCCGTCCGCGAGGAGGCTCCGGCCGCCGCGGCAACCACGGTCGCCGTGGATCCCGCCACCCGGGTGCACGTCGCCCACGCGCGCACGGGGGCCGAGTCGCGGGTGGGCTAGGCCCTGTCCGGCCGATCTTGCCGGGCTCGCGTGCCCTGGCACTCACTGCACCGTTGACACCACCACCGTCTTGGCGGCCTTGTCGTGCAGCCCCTGCTTGTAGGGCTTGTCCACCAGGATCATGATCGCCAGGATCAGCGGCCAGACGCAGGGGCAGCAGATCAGCTGCGGCAGCCAGAGCACCACGGCCCGCACGAGCGACGAGCTCGTGTCGGGAGTGCTCCCGTCGTTGAGCATCGCGACACGCATCTTCATCAGCTTCATGCCGAGGGTCTGGCCGCTCTGCCGGACCATCAGGGTGTCGTAGCCGACGAACGCCACGATCGAGATGAGCTGGAACACCCACTGCCCGCCGGTGTTCGAACTGGCGACGAAGTCGTCGAAGTCCTCCGCCGACTCCCCGATACCGCGGTAGATCCCGAACGGGATGCCGATGAGCGCGAGCGGAATGGTGACGATCAGCCAGTCGACGAAGCGCTGGAAGTAGCGCTTGGCCGGGTCGGCGAGCGGGGGCATTCCGTGGAGCGGATCGGTGCCGCCGTAGGGGTCGCCCCCATAGGCGCCGGGGTCGTACGGCGGCGGGGGTGCGCCGCCGTCCCCGCCGTAGGGAGGGCCGTACGGGGATCCGCCGCCCGGAGGCGGAGGCGCGCCGTACGGAGAGCCCGCGCCCGGCGGAGGCCCACCGGGGGGCGGGGTGGGCTCCTGCGGTTGCTGCGGCTCCTGCGGCTTCTTGCGGAACGGGTCTTCCTCGGGCGGCTGGCCGGGCGGCTGGTCGTTGCTCATGGGGGCAGTGCACCCCGCCCGGCCAGGCCCCGCAACGGCTCACGTGCCGTTCGGGGGACTCTCGGGGCCAGAGGGCTGACAGGGCGTCAGCAGGTCCGGACGGTCCGGCCGGTCAGCCGGCCACGAACGTGTGCGCCACCTTGTCGTGCCAGCACTGCCGCCACGGGCGGTCGAACAGACACCACAGCACATTGACCACGCCGATGAGCAGCACACCCAGCACGCCGTGCACCAGCCAGCGACGCACCGCGGCCCCGAACGCCGGGGGCTCGTGCGACTCGATGTCGCGCACCTCGAGACCCAGCAGCTTCTTGCCGAGCGTGCGGCCCCACTTGGCGGTCGGCAGCGCCTCGTACAGCACGCCGAGCAGGAGCAGCACGGCGAGCGCGATGCCGAACTGGATGGTCGTCGTCCCGTCAAGCAGCCAGACGGTGACCGTCTCGCCCGACATCTTCGCCGCCTCGATCTTACCGTCGATGTGTGTCAGTGCCTTGGAGACGAACGGGAAGGAGACGGCCCCGGCGACCGCACCCAGCACGACGGTGTCGATCAGCCGGGCCACGAGCCGCTTGCCGAGCGCGGCGGGCCTGGACGCGGCCTGGGCCTGGGCGGCCTGCAGGAACGGATCGTTGACCGGCGGCTTCCACGGCACGACCGGCTGCTGCTCGGGGGCCTGCGCCTGTGCGAGCTGATGCACCTGCTGCGCCCACGACGCGGCGCCGCCCCCGGCCCCGGCGCTCACCGGCGCCTGCTGCTGGGCGGCGGCCTGCTGCTGAGCGGGCACCTGGGGCTGCGCCTGCGCAGCCGGCTGCTGGGGCTGCTGCTGGGGCTGCTGCGGCTGAGGTTGCTGCGGCTGCTGCCAGGACTGCGGCTGAGGCTGCGGCTGAGGCTGAGGCGCGAGCGAACGCATCGTCATCGTGCCCTCGGCGGGCGCGCTGTCGGCCTTCGGGCGCTGAGCACGGATGGTGACGGTGCCGTCGGTGACCGGCTTCGGCTCGTCGGCGCCCACACTCCGCACCCCGGGCAGCGCACCGCCGGTGGGGTCCGCCGGGGTGGTCCCGCCGGAAGCGGACCGTGGGTCGTCGGCCGACGGGCCGGCCGCACGGTCGAACCGGACGCCGGAGGAGCCGCCCGAACGCGGGTCCGCGCCGGAGGCGGCGCGGGGGTCCGGGCGCCCGAGCGCGTCACCGGTACGCGGGTCCCGGGACGTCGCGCCCCACGAGACACGGTTGTCGCGGTCGCCGCCGAAGCCCGACTGGTGAGAGGTGTCCGCGTGCCATGCCGAGGCGGGCTCGGGGCGGGCGGCGTCCGAGGGCTCCGGCTCCTCGTCCAGGAAGACGGGGCCGGTCTCCTCCACCGAGGGCACGGACGGAGCCGCGGGCGTCACCGGCGCGGCCGACGCCGTGGACGCTGCCGACGCGGCGGCCGGCGGCGTCGGCAGCGACTCGCCGTCCCTGGGCGCAGGCCTGCTCGTACCCGGCACCCACGCCGTGCCGTTCCAGTACCGGACATATCCGGGGATGGACGGATCTGGATAGAAGCCGGCCGCGGGGCTGCCGTCGCCGGTCGCCGGGGTTGGGGCGCTCATCACCGTGGTCCCGTATCTCCTGGAGGGCCTGGGGGGCATCGATTCAAGGGTCCACATCTATCAGACCGCCGCTCCGCCCTGGGCCGGTCCGGCCGTAAGCACCACTTTCCGGTATCGCTGTGCCCCACCACTGCAACCGTTTCCGAAGTCACTGAGAAGTTGTTGGCGGAAGTCGCGTAATAGTCGGCGGGGAAGGCGCTCTCTCCCTGCGTGGCCCGCTCCCGGGCCTCGTACCAGGAAAGGAAGTCGCACTCTCATGCACACCGTGGTGGAACGCGAGCTGGAACTCAAGCTGGTGCTGTCGCCGGAGAGCAGCATCACCGTACCGGCCCGTCTGACCTACCGCACGGCCGATCCGTACGCCGTGCACATCACCTTTCACATCGGCTCCGAGCACCCCGTGAACTGGACCTTCGCCCGTGAGCTGCTGGTCGAGGGGATCTTCCGGCCGTGCGGGCACGGGGACGTCCGCATCTGGCCGACCAAGGTCGAGGGGTGCAGCGTCATCCTCGTCGCACTGACCTCGCCGGACGGGGACGCCCTGCTGGAGGCGTCGGCGGCGCAGGTCTCCGCGTGGCTGGAGCGGACGCTGCGCGCGGTGCCCCCGGGGACCGAGTCGGAGCAGCTCAGGATCGACGAGGCGCTGGCCGAGCTGCTGGCGCCCACCCCGGCGGACGATCTGTATCTGCGGGACCCATGGCCGTCGGACGAGTCGAAGGACGGTGAGGCGTAGGCCGCCCGGCCCCGGGGGTCAGACGTAGGTATGGGTGATGAACTCGATGGAATGGCCGTCGGGGTCGTCGACGTACACCCCGCGGCCACCGAAGTGGTGATTGATCTGCTGCGGCTCGGCGTGCATCGGGTCGGCCCAGTAGGGCAGCTCACGCTCCTTGATCCGGCCGAGGATCTCGTCGAACTCCTCGTCGGAGACGAGGAACGCCAGATGCTGCGAGACGATCTCGGACTCCACCCGCTCGTCGAGGTAGTCGAGGGTGACTCCGTTGGCGAGCGGGACGCTGGCGAAGGGCCCGAACGGTTTCGGCTCCGGGGCGTCGATCAGCTCGGTGAGGAAGCGGGCGGCGGCGAACCGGTCGCGGCAGTGGACGATGGTGTGGTCAAGACGTGCGGGCACGGCTCCTCCTTCGTCACCGGATGTCGGTACCTCCGCGCTGGGCGTCGGCACCTCCACGCTGGGCGTCTGTACCTCCACGCTGGGCGTCTGTACCTCTGCACTGGGCGTGGGTGCCTGCTGGGCGTCGGCACTTCCACGCTAGGCGGGAGCCGTGCAGCGGGCCATCGGGCATGGGGCCTAGGGCTGTGGCCCCATGGACGCCGATGTGGTCTCCCGGAGGGCTCAGAAGATCTTGCCGGGATTGAGGATGCCGAGCGGGTCGAAGGTCTGCTTGATCCCGCGCTGCAGCTCGACGCCGACCGGACCGAGTTCGCGGGCGAGCCACTCTTTCTTCAGTACGCCCACGCCGTGTTCACCGGTGATCGTGCCGCCGAGTTCCAGGCCGAGGGCCATGATCTCGTCGAACGACTCACGCGCGCGCCGTGACTCGTCGGGGTCGGTGTGGTCGAAGCACACGACGGGGTGGGTGTTGCCGTCGCCCGCGTGGGCGCAGACGCCGATGGTGAGGTCGTACTTCTCCGCGATCGCCGCCGTGCCGTCGAGCATCGCGGCGAGCTGGGAACGGGGCACGCACACATCGTCGATCATCGTCGCGGACTTGACGGTCTCCAGCGCGGTGAGCGACATCCTGCGGGCCTGGAGCAGCAACTCGGACTCGGCGGCGTCCTCGGCGGGGACGACCTGGGTGGCTCCGGCGGCGGTGCACAGCTCACCGACGGCGGCCAGATCGGGGGCCGGGTCGGGGGTGTCGAAGGCGGCGAGCAGCAGCGCCTCGGTGGTGTCGGGGAGGCCCATCTGCGCCATCCTGTTGACGGCGTGGATGGTCGTACGGTCCATGAGTTCGAGGAGCGACGGAGTGTGGCCGCGCTCCATGATCGCGCAGACGGCGTCGCAGGCGGCGGCCGCCGAGGGGAACTCGGCGGCGAGGACGAGCTGCTGGGGCGGCTGGGGCTTGAGTGCGAGGACCGCTTTGACAACGATGCCGAGGCTGCCCTCGGAGCCCACGAAGAGCCGCGTGAGGTCGTACCCGGCGACGCCCTTGGCGGTGCGCCTGCCGGTGCTGAGGAGGCGGCCGTCGGCGAGGACGACGTCGAGGCCCAGGACGTACTCGGCGGTGACTCCGTACTTGACGCAGCACAGTCCGCCGGACGCGGTGCCGATGTTGCCGCCGATGGTGCACATCTCCCAGCTGGAGGGGTCCGGCGGGTAGTAGAGCCCGTGCTCGCCGACCGCGCGGCTGAGGGTGGCGTTGATGACGCCGGGCTCGACGACGGCGATCCGGTCGACGGGACTGATCTCCAGGATGCGGTCCATCTTGACGAGCGAGAGGACGATGCAGCCGTCGGAGGCGTTGGCGGCGCCTGACAGTCCGGTGCGGGCGCCCTGCGGGACGACCGGGACGCGCAGCGCGGTCGCGGTGCGCATGACGTGCTGGACCTGCTCGACGGTGCGGGGCAGTACGACGACGGCGGGAGTGCCCGCGTCGCAGAAGCTCGCCATGTCGTTCGCGTACGAGGCCGTGATGTCCGGGTCGATGATCAGGGCTTCGTCCGGAAGGCCTGTACGCAGCTCCGGAACGAGCCGGGAGAGGAGATCGTCCATGATCCCAGCCTGGCACCGGGGGCCATCGGTGTGAACCCGTCTGCGATCCCGTTCGCTGCACCGGGTGTGCTCTTCGTATCAGGTGGCCGGTACCGCACAGTGTTCGCCATGAAGACGCGATACGCACCGAACATCAGGAATGCCGCGATCGGCACGCTGGTCGCCGGTGGCCTGGTCGCCGGCTTTCTGGTCTTCGGCCCCGGGAAGGGCGGGCCGCCGCCCGCGTCGGGACCAGCGGCCCGGGCGATGCTCGCCGTGGGCGCCGGGGCTCCGGCGTCACTGAACGACCTGTCGGCGCTGATCGTGGACCGGGAGAGGTGGCTGCGGTCGCGCCCGGGCGACGAGGCGTCGTGGGCGGTGCTCGGCTCGGCGTACGTGGAGCTGGGGTCGCTGGTCGGCGAGTGGTCGTACTACCCGAGGGCGGAGTCGGCGCTGAAACGTTCGCTCTCGGTGCTGCCGGCCGCAAAGGGCAACACGGACGCGCAGCTCGGGATGGCGGCGCTGGCGAACGCGCGCCGGGACTACGTGGCGGCGAAGCGGTGGGGCGAGAGGGTGCGGGCGCGGGCACCGAAGCGGTGGACCGCGTACCCGGTGCTGATCGACGCGTACAACGGTCTCGGCGACTACAAGTCCGCCGCGAAGGCCGCCGAGAGGCTCCAGGCCCTGCACCCGGGCGCCGCGTCGACCCTCGGACGGACGGCGCTGGTGCACGCCGGCCACGGCCGGCCGGAGGACGCGGCGGCGACGGCGTACGAGGCCCTGACCCACGCGAGGACCCGGGCGGAGCGGGCGGCGGCCCGGTTCCGGCTGGGCGAGCTGGCGTGGAACCGGGGCGAGCCCGCGGAGGCCGTCGGGCACTACGACATGGCCCTGCGGATCGATGCCGGACACCATCCGTCGCTGGCGGGGCGGGGACGGGCGCTGGCGGCGCTGGGGCGCAAGGACGAGGCGATGCGGGACTACATGGCGGCCGTGGAGAAGCGGCCGCTGCCGGAGTACGCGCTGGAGGCCGGCGAGCTGTACGAGTCGCTGGGTCTGGACGGGGACGCCCGTACGCAGTACAGGGTGGTGCGCACCCGGGCGGCGGGGGCGCGGGGGCACGGGGTGAACGTGGAGCTGGTGCTCGGGCGGTACGAGGCGGACCACGGGAACGCGCGCTCCGCGGTGCGCCGGCTGACGAAGGAGTGGGAGCGCGGCCGTCGGAGCCTGGAGATGGCGGACGCGCTCGGGTGGGCGCTGTACCGGGCGGGGCGGGCGGATGAGGGGCTGAGATACGCGAAGCAGGCGACGGAACCGAACACGCGGAACGCGCTTTTCTCGTACCACCGCGGCGAGATCGAACGCGCGGAGGGCCTGCACGGCCCGGCCCGGCGCCATCTGACCGAGGCGCTGCGGATCAACCCGAACTTCTCCCCGCTCCTGGTGCCGCGCGCCAAGTCCGCGCTCGCCAAGCTGGGTGAGCCCCCGGCGGGTGGGCCGGAGGACGTCTGGGGCGAGGCCGGGCCGCCGGACCCGTCGCGGACCGAATCGGAGTCGGAGTCGGAGTCCGACTCGGAGTCCGAGTCCGAGTCGGATGCGAGCAGTGAAGACAGGGCCGACGACGAGGACGCCCAGCCGACGACGGGCCCGTCGGAATCGGAGCGACCGAGGTCAGGCAGGCCGGGGCCGGACCGATCGGCGTCGGGCCGGCCGGAATCGGGTCCGTCCGGGCCGAGCCCGTCGCAGTCGGTCCGGTCGGACCCGAGCCCGTCGGGCGAATGAGCAACGGGCGGGGGCAGGCTCGCCGCCCGCCCCCGCCCGGTTTCCGCGCTACAGCTTCCCGCGCTACGGGTTGGCGCGTTACAGGTTGCCGCGCTTGGCCTGCTCGCGCTCGATCGCCTCGAACAGGGCCTTGAAGTTGCCCTTGCCGAAGCCCATCGAGCCGTGGCGCTCGATGAGTTCGAAGAAGACCGTCGGGCGGTCCTGCACCGGCTTGGTGAAGATCTGCAGCAGGTAGCCGTCCTCGTCGCGGTCGGCGAGGATCTTCAGCTCGCGCAGGGTCTCGATCGGCACGCGGGTGTCGCCCACCCACTCGCCGAGGGTGTCGTAGTACGAGTCGGGCGTGTCCAGGAACTGGACGCCGGCCGCGCGCATCGTGCGGACCGTCGCCACGATGTCGTTCGTGGCGAGCGCGATGTGCTGCACGCCGGCCCCGCCGTAGAACTCCAGGTACTCGTCGATCTGCGACTTCTTCTTCGCGATCGCGGGCTCGTTGATCGGGAACTTCACCTTGAGCGTCCCGTCGGCGACGACCTTCGACATCAGCGCCGAGTACTCGGTGGCGATGTCGTCGCCCACGAACTCCTTCATGTTCGTGAAGCCCATGACCTTGTTGTAGAAGGCCACCCACTCGTTCATCTTGCCGAGTTCGACGTTGCCGACGCAGTGGTCGATGGCCTGGAAGGTCCGCTTCGCCGGCGGCTCGACGATCGGGTCGGCGGCAGCGAAGCCGGGCAGGTACGGGCCGTCGTAACCGGACCGGTCGACGAGGGTGTGGCGCGTGCTGCCGTACGTCGCGATCGCCGCGAGCACCACGGTCCCGTGCTCGTCCTTGACCTCGTACGGCTCCTCGATCCCACGTGCCCCGTGCTCGACGGCGTACGCGTACGCCGCCCGCGCGTCCGGCACCTCGATAGCGAGGTCGATGACGCCGTCGCCGTGCTCGGCGACGTGGTCGGCGAGGAAGCGGCCCCAGTCCGTGGCCGGCTTGATGACGGAGGTGAGCACGAAGCGCGCGGCGCCGTTCGTCAGGACGTACGACGCGGTCTCGCGGCTGCCGGTCTCCGGTCCGGAGTACGCGACGAGCTTCATGCCGAAGGCCGTGGAGTAGTAGTGCGCGGCCTGCTTGGCGTTGCCGACGGCGAAGACGACCGCGTCCATTCCCTTCACCGGGAAGGGGTCGGCCTGCCGGGCGGAGTGAGGGGTGTGATCCAGGGTCTCAGTCATGGCGGCAGACTCCCTCCGATCCACAAGCTGCGCAATAGTTTGTGTATCGCCTGGGCAACCTGCTCAGTCGCTGCCCGATTTGTTCGGGCGATCTGTACAGGATGACCACCAGGAGGCCGCTCGTGGCGATCGATCATCTGGACGGCCGGCTCATCGTGCTCCTCGCGCGCGAGCCGCGCATCGGCGTACTGGAGGCGTCGCGCCGTCTCGGCGTGGCGCGCGGCACGGTCCAGGCGCGGCTCGACCGGCTCCAGTCGGCCGGGGTCATCCGCGGATTCGGGCCGGACGTCGACCCGGCGGCGCTCGGGTACCCGGTCACGGCGTTCGCGACGCTGGAGATCAAACAGGGCCAGGGTGCGGACGTACGGGCCCATTTGGCGACGGTGCCCGAGGTGCTGGAGCTGCACACGACCACGGGACACGGCGACATGCTGTGCCGGCTCGTCGCCCGGTCGAACGCGGACCTGCAGCGGGTGATCGACCGGGTCGTCGGCTTCGAGGGGATCGTGCGGGCGTCGACGGCGATCGTGATGGAGAACCCGGTACCGCTGCGGATCATCCCGCTGGTGGAGCAGGCGGCGGAGGACGCCTCCGGGGGCTGACGCCCCCACACCCGTTCGGCGCGGCACGGCGCGAGGCATGCAGAGAGACCGCTGCAAAGAGAGTCTTGCAAAGAAATACTTGCAACACCTTCTTTGCAGCTCTAGGCTTGAGCCATGCCCGAGCACGAGAAGTCCCCGGCGGCGCCCCCGTCCTCGCCCCCGTCCCCGTCCCGCACGCTTGACCCGCGCTCCCTGCGCGGGCTCGCCCATCCCCTGCGGATGCAGCTGCTGAGGGCCCTGCGCCAGTACGGCCCAGCCACCGCCTCCCAGCTCGCCGACCGGCTCGGCGAGTCGAGCGGCGCCACCAGTTACCACCTGCGCCAGCTCGCCGCGCACGGCTTCGTGGAGGACGACCCGGAGCGCGGGAAGGGCCGGGAGCGCTGGTGGAAGGCCGCCCAGCAGAGCCTGTTCTTCGACGAATCGCTGTACGGCGACCCCGATCCGGAGACGCGAGGAGCTGTGAACGTCTACATGCACGAGGTCGCCACGATCCATGCCCAGGAGCTCTCCACCTGGCTGGGCACGATGCGCGACTGGTCCGACGCGTGGCCGAAGAGCGCGGACATGAGCGACTTCACGCTCCGCCTCTCCCCCGTCCAGCTGCGGGAGTTGAACGAGAAGGCCCACGCGCTCATCGAGAGCTACCGAGAGGTCGAGCCCGGCGAGGGCTCGGAGAAGGTCCGGATCCATCTGCACGCGTTCCCCCAGCAAACCGACTGAAGGGACCGACGAGGTCATGCACGCCGACATTCATCTGCGCCTGCACGAACTGCGCGCCGCGGAACTGCACCGGGAGGCGGCCGCCGGCCGGCATCGGCCGGCCGTGGCGCACCGGCCTCGCTCACCACGCGGGGCCCTGCGTGCCCAACTGGGCTGGACGCTGGTCGAACTCGGCCTGCGCATGGTCGCGGCGCGTACGACGACCACCCCTGCCGCTGCGGCCTGAGCGGGCTGCGCGGCTGCGCGGCTCAGGACCTCAGCAGGTCGGGACCTTGGCGGCGTCCCCGTCCAGGGCGCGGAGCGCGTCCACCGCTTCCTTCAGGGTCGTGACGGGGATCAGCCGCATCGAGTCGGGGAGTTCGGCGTGGGCGTCCGAGCACTCGGCCTTGGGCACGAGGAAGACGGTCGCCCCGTCACGGGCCGCCGCCTGCGTCTTCAGGGACACCCCGCCGACCGCGCCGACCTTGCCGTCCGGGGTGATCGTTCCCGTACCGGCGATGTTTCGGCCGCCGGTGAGATCTCCGCCCGAGCCGTTGCCGTCCAGCTTGTCGACGATGCCGAGCGAGAAGAGCAGCCCGGCGCTGGGGCCGCCGACGTCGGCGAGGTTCAGGGTGACCTTCACGGTCGCCGGGTCCTCGTCGAGATAGTCCAGAGCGGCCTGCACGGCACTGTGCTGGGACTTCTTCATCTCGGCGACGTTGTGCTTCTCGACCTCCTCGTCGGACTGCCCGGACGGATAGACCGCGTCGTGCGGCAGCACCGCACTGTCCGTACGGAACCAGGCGTCGACGACGTCACCGAGGCCCACGTCCACGGACGGCCCGGTCGCCACGATGGTCGTCATCCGCAGCGCGCCCTCCGTCTTCCGTGTGGGCGCCCCGGAGATCGTGATCACCGGCTTCCCCTGGTCCGACCCCAGCACGTTCGTGGTCTGCCCCGGCTGCGCCAAGGCGAACGGCAGCGGCGCGAGCCCGGCGACCACGAGCAGTGCGACGACGGGGAGGGCGCACACGACGAGAGCCCGGGGGCGCGAGAGGCGAGAGAGGAGCACGGTGTCAATCTAGCGGTCCGCCCGGCGTGCCTCGGCGCCGAGGGCACCCGGCGAGCAGCAGCCGCCCGGCCCACCGCGCTCGGCGGCCCCGCACACCGCAGGCCGCCTCACTTTGGCGCGTCCGTCGCAGCGGGCGGCGTCACCGCAGTGCGTCCGCCACCTCGCGGGCCGCGTCACCGCAGTGCGTCCGCCACCTCGCGGGCCGCGTCCACGACGCGAGGGCCCACCCGCTCCGGTACGGAGTCGGCGAGCATGACGACGCCCACGCTGCCCTCTATGCCCGTCACACCGATCAGCGGTGCGGCGGCGCCGCTGGCACCTGCCTCCAGTTCGCCGTGGGTGAGCGTGCACGAGGGCTCGGTCAGGCCGCCCTGGCGGGCGGCGAGGATCGCCTTGCCTGCGGCGCCGCGGTCGAGGGGATGCCGGAAGCCGGCCCTGTACGCCACGTGGTAGTCCGTCCAGGTCGGCTCGACGACCGCGACCGCGAGCGCCTCCGCCCCGTCGACCAGGGTCAGATGTGCGGTGGCTCCGATGTCCTCGGCGAGGGAGCGCAGCGCGGGCAGCGCCGCCTCCCGCACCAGCGGGTGCACCTGACGGCCGAGCCGCAGCACGCCGAGCCCCACCCGGGCGCGGCCGCCCAGGTCGCGGCGGACCAGGGCGTGCTGCTCCAGGGTGGCGAGAAGCCGGTAGACGACGGTCCTGTTGACGCCGAGCCGGTTGGACAGCTCGGTGACGGTCAGTCCGTGGTCGGTGTCGGCGAGCAGCTTGAGGACGCGTAGTCCTCGGTCGAGCGTCTGGGAGGTTTCCGCTGTCACGACGCCCTCTCCTTCGGAGTCAGTAACGGCGGCACTCTCGCGGGCTTGGCAGCGGCACCGGTCCACGGAGCGACCGCACGCACGGGAGAGGCCGCCGGAGGCCCTGGCACACCGGCTGCGCTCCGCGGCGGCGCTGCCACGGGGCGTTGTCGATGCGGGGAATGTAGCGATCGGCTCCGCTCAGCGGAAGACCTCGTCCAGAATCCGGGCGCGGAAGCCATGTGGTGCACCTCCCTGCGCGCTTGGGAACCGGACGCGATCGCAAACAACATTTCGGCGTCCGATTACCGTCCCGGTCGCGGCACGGGCGACCGGCGCCGGCGTCCCAGGGACCGGGGCCAGGGCCGCATGCCCGGGCCCAACACGGCGGCCGGTACCGGGGAACGGGACAAGGCCGACCGGGAGCAGGCCCGCGCACGGCGGCAGGGCCACGGGCCCCACGCGCGGCGCCGGACGGACCCGGTGTGCCCGGGACCGGGCCGGGGCCGCGCACGGCGGCCGGGGCGGGGGAGCGGGACCGGGCCGACATGCCCGGGACCACGGGCCGGGACCGGAAACGCGCGGGGCCGGACCCGTCACACACCCCTCAGCGGAGCGTCAGCGCATCCGCGTCGCCCACTCCTGCACCTTCTTGATCCGCTCCCGGATCTGCCCGGCCGTTGCCTCCGCGCTCGGCGGTCCGCCGCACACTCGCCGCAGCTCGGTGTGGATCACGCCGTGCGGCTTGCCGCTCTGGTGGACGTAGGCGCCCACCATCGTGTTCAGCTGCTTCCGCAGCTCCAGCAGCTCCTTGTGCGAGACCACCGGCCGCCGCTCCGCCGGCAGCTCCAGCAGATCCGCCTCCGCGTCCGGCTTCTTCCGGCTGTGCGCGATCTGCCGTGCCTGCCGCTTCTGGAGCAGCAACTGCACCTGGTCCGGCTCGAGGAGACCGGGGATGCCGAGGTAGTCCTGCTCCTCCTCGCTGCCCGGATGGGCCTGCATGCCGAACTCGGCGCCGTTGTACATGACCCGGTCGAAGACCGCGTCGGACTCCAGCGCCTCGAAGGGCAGCATGTCCTGTTCGCCGGTGTCCTCGTCCTGCTGCTTGTTGGCCTCGTCCATCTCCTTCTCGGACTCGGCGTACGGGTCTTCGTCCTCCCCGTCCTTCTTCGGCCGGTCGAGTACGTGGTCGCGTTCGACCTCCATCTCGTTGGCGAAGCCGAGCAGCATGGGGATGGTGGGCAGGAAGACCGACGCGGTCTCGCCGCGCCGCCGCGACCGTACGAAACGGCCGACGGCCTGCGCGAAGAAGAGCGGCGTCGAGATCGTCGTCGCGTACACCCCCACCGAGAGCCGGGGCACGTCGACGCCTTCGGACACCATCCGGACGGCGACCATCCACCGGTCGTCGTTGTCGCTGAACTCGTCGATCCGCTTGGACGCGCCCGCGTCGTCGGACAGCACGACGGTCGCCTTCGTGCCCGTGATCTCGCGGATGAGCTTGGCGTACGCGCGCGCCGAGTCCTGGTCGGAGGCGATGACGAGGCCGCCCGCGTCCGGGATCGACTTCCGCACCTCGGTCAGCCGCTGGTCGGCGGCGCGCAGGACGTTGGGCATCCACTCGCCGCGCGGGTCCAGGGCGGTGCGCCAGGCCTGCGAGATCGCGTCCTTGGTCATCGGCTCACCGAGCCGCGCGGCGATCTCGTCGCCGGCCTTGGTGCGCCAGCGCATGTTGCCGCTGTAACTCAGGAAGATGACCGGCCGGACGACGCCGTCGGCGAGCGCGTTCCCGTAGCCGTACGTGTAGTCCGCGGCCGAACGCCGGATCCCGTCGTTGCCCTCCTCGTACGCGACGAAGGGGATGGGATTCGTGTCCGACCGGAAGGGCGTACCGGTGAGCGCGAGTCGCCGCGTCGCCGGCTCGAACGCCTCGAGGCACGCCTCGCCCCACGACTTGGAGTCACCGGCGTGGTGGATCTCGTCGAGGATGACGAGGGTCTTGCGCTGCTCGCTGCGGTTGCGGTGCAGCATCGGGCGCACCCCGACACCGGCATACGTCACGGCGACGCCGTCGTACTCCTTGCTCAGCGGGCCCGCGCTGTACTCCGGGTCCAGCTTGATACCTATCCGCGCGGCGGCGGCGGCCCACTGCTTCTTCAGATGCTCGGTCGGCGCGACGACGGTGATCTGCTGCACGACATGGTGGTGCAGCAGCCAGGACGCGAGGGTGAGCGCGAAGGTCGTCTTACCGGCGCCGGGGGTCGCCACCGCGAGGAAGTCGCGGGGCTGCTCCTGGATGTACCGCTCCATCGCGCCCTGCTGCCAGGCACGCAGCTTTCCGGCCGTGCCCCAGGGGGCGCGGCCGGGGAAGGCGGGTGAGAGGTGGTGGGAGTGCGAGGCGGTGGTAGTCACGGTCTCCGGTTGCGGGGCTCGGGTAGTTGCGGGGCTCGGGTACACGGGATGTCCGTACGACAACCGGGCCACCCTACCGGTGCAACCACGGCGTGCCGGGCCGAACGAGGCCGTGACGCGCGCAGGTGCGGCAAGCGTCACAGGGCCGGGGATCTACGTGCCGGGCGTTGCCCTGAGCCGCGTCGCGACCCATGCCCCCACCAGCGCCACCGCCGCCATCGGCAGGAAGACGACGGCGAAGGCGACCGGATGCGAGCCCCCGGCGCCCCCCGCGTCGGAGACGG
Source organism: Streptomyces sp. NPDC001514 (assembly GCF_053597075.1). Taxonomy (NCBI): domain Bacteria; kingdom Bacillati; phylum Actinomycetota; class Actinomycetes; order Kitasatosporales; family Streptomycetaceae; genus Streptomyces; species Streptomyces sp. NPDC001514. Next base: position 91,960 of record NZ_JBSFHO010000019.1, on the reverse strand, counting down.
CATGGCCGCCCACCGCGCCGCCGCCGAGGGCCGCGAACGCCGCGCCGCCCATCGCCAGCAGCAGGACGTTGGACAGCGCGTCGGAGATCTGCAGGGCGGCGGAGTTCGCACCCGCCTCCTCCGGCGCCGAGAGCTGGAGCAGCAGCACGCTCGACGAGGCGATCACCAGCCCCATCCCGAAGCAGCCCCAGCCCCAGGCGACCCCCACGATCCACACCGGCACGGACTCGATCAGCACGCTCGGCGCGGCCGCGATCGCCGTCGCGACCAGGATCATTCCGCCGACCATGAGGCGTTCGCGGTACGGCTCCACGCGCGGCCGGGACTGCACGTACGACCCCAGCGCCCAGGTCGCACCGCCCACCGCGAGCGACAGCCCGGCGAGCGTCGGCGACAACCCGCGCTGGGTGACCAGCATCAGCGGTACGAACGACTCCGCGGCGATGAAGGACCCCGCAGCCACGCCGCGCAGCAGCACGACCGACGGCAGCCCGCGCGCGGCCCGGTACGTACCGCGCGGCAGCAGCCCCAGCACGGCCGGCACGAGCAGCGCCGCGCCCGCCACGGCCGGCACCAGCGACAGCCAAGCCAGGTCCTGGCCGGCGTACTGCAGCAGCCCGGCCCCCAGCGAGATCGCGAGCGCAAGCCGGGTGCGGCGCGTGTCGAAGCGCGGGACGGGCGCGGTCGGGTCGACGGGCCCTGACGCCATGCGCCGGATCGCGGGCAGCGCGAGGGCCAGCGGTACGACGACGAGGACCGGTATGCCGATGAACACCCAGCGCCAGCCGAGCCGTTCGGTGACCGTCCCGGAGATGAGCGGCCCGATCACGGACGGGACCACCCAGCTCGCGGCGAACGCGGCCATGATCGTCGGCCGCAGCCGTTCCGGGTAGGCGCGCCCGACGACGACGTACAACGCGACGATCACCAGCCCGCCGCCGAGCCCCTGGACGGCCCGGCCGCCGATGAACTGCCACATCGTCGATGCCGTCCCGGCGAGCAGCAGCCCGGCGGCGAACGACGCGATCCCGGAGGCCAGCGCCCCCAGCGGCCCCCTCCTGTCGGCCCACTGCCCGGCCACCACCATCCCGAAGAGGCTGGTCGTGAAGTACGCCGAGAACGCAAACGCGTACAGCTCCACCCCGCGCAGCTCGCGCGCGGCCACCGGCATGGCCGTCCCGACGGCGGTCGCCTCGAACGCGATCAGCAGGACGACGGAGACGATGCCGAAGCTGAGGGCGCGGTGCTCACGGCCGAGGACGCCGCCGAGGGGTCTGTCGGCTGTGACGCCGGCGTCTGTGTCGGCGTTCGTGCCGACGCCGTGCTGTTCGAGAGCGGTCATGAGCACCAGAGTAAGTGGCATACCCTCGCGTCGCCCCTGTCGCGAGACGGGGCCGTCCTCAGCCCTTGGCCCTACGACCACGGCCGGGCCATGAACCCCTGTGAACGGCGCATGTCAGTCGTATGGCAGCGCACGCCGGATCCTTGAGCCCCGCCGTCACCCGCCCCTACGGTCAATGCGTACGACAGACACGGCCGTGTGCCCGAGTGGCTCAGGGAATCGCCTGCAAAGCGATTTACGCCGGTTCGATTCCGGTCACGGCCTCGAGGATGGAGGGGTGCACTTCATAGAAGTGCACCCCTAATCTCTCGTATCTCGCCGCAGCGCAGCCCAGGCGCTCTTATCCACCATCGCCGACCGATCGCAGCAGGTCAGCAGGCAACGCCCCCGTGCGGCTCGCCTCGTAGCGCCGCTCTGGCGGTTGCCGCGCCGCGCACTGCGGCCAAAGCCCCGGCGGCCGGCGGCCGGGCTGCAGTCGCCGCTTCTGCTGCCTCGGCTCGGGCTTGGCGGCACTCGGGACACAGGTCTTCGCCCGCCACGGGCCGGAAGAGGCGGGCCTGGGTGTGCGAGCCCACGCATTCCCGCATCAGGGCGACGCGGGGCGGCTCCGGGGGCGCCTCCGGCGCCTCGGGCGCCTCGGGCGGAGGTACGTCGCGCAGGAGGTACCGGACCAGCCCGCCGGGCCGGTGGATGGTCTCCCCCGCGGCGGGCAGACCGCGCGCGATCGCGGCGCGTACGCCGTCGACCGTGTGCCCCAGGTGCAACCACTGCGTGGCGAGGGCGGCGAGCTCGGCGAGCATGCCGCGCGGGACGCGCAGCCGTGGGTCCAGATCCCGCAGCTGCTCGACGAGTTGGCGGGCGCCGTCGTCAGGAGGGTTGGAGGTGTTCTCCTGGGGACCTTCTTCTGGATGGCGACCGACGGACGGGCCCTGCGGCTCACCGACGACCCGTTTCACGGGGGTCGGCACCTCCACCCGCAGCTGGGCGACATCCTCGGCAGTGAGCACGACATTGGAGACCAGCTGACGGGTCCGCCAGAACCCGCCCGGCCCCTGCTCCTTCCACTCGTGGAAGTACCCCTCGTCCTTCAGCTGTTGCTTCGCCCGCTGGAAGGCCCTGGGCTTGATCCCGGCACGCTCGGCAGTCGTGGACAGCGACTCGTGCCGGTCGGCGGGGAGGGACAGCTGCCAGGTCAGGAGGCGGAACGCGTCGGAGTTCAGGCGCGGATGGCGGATGAGGTCGTTCGGTACCTGCGAGTAGAAACGGGCAGGCGGGATAACATGGCGAAGCATTTCGGGTGCTCCTAAGGTCAGCACTCGCGGTGAAGGCCCTCGCTGCTGGCTGCAACCAGCGCGGGGGCCGCTTTGCGCTCACCGTACAGCCAACACCCGTACACACACAGTCACTTCACTCGAACGTGCGACCTCACCACGGCCCGCCGACACCCGTGCCCGTATGCGCGACGAAGACCTCGGCTAGGAGCCACTCCGGGGCCGCCGCTCCAGCACAACAGTCACCCGACTATCTTGACGAACATGCAGCCACAGCAGCCCCACTCCGCCCTGGTTCCGCCGACATCGCCTACTCCGCCGCCTCGTCGCCCCTGGGGCACCATGGTCGGCGCGCTGATGATCGGGCTGCTGATCGGCGGCGGGGCCGTGGGCGCGGCCTGGACACTCAGCGACGAGTCCGGTGGCAACACCAACGCTGCTGCATCCGGACCGGCAGGCGACGCACGCGCCGCGTGTGGTGCGCTCGACGGCTTCGAGGAGTCCGAGTACGCCGCCAAGGGCCCGGAGGGTGATGTGGCGCTCAACCGCTGGGCCGCGGCGGGCGCACTCTCCGCGTCCGCGGCCGCCGGGGACACGAAGTACGAGCCGCTCGCGAAGGCCATAAGGCAGTCGCAGACCCGCCACGCCCAGGTCTTCGAGTTCGACGCGAAAGTGAAGAAAGACCTGGCCGAGGCACGCCGGATCTGCAAGGACCTCTGAACCGTGACCACCGCGCCATGACGCCTTGCCCCGGCTTGCTCTTGCGGCCGTGAGACCGCGCGCACGAAGAAGACGACGATGACGACGACGGCGCACACAGGGCCTTTAGTGATCGGGCGCTGGGGTCGGCACCCCGCTCACCAGCTTGGTGTCGTTCTGGCATCCGAGATCGGCGGCGATCTTGCGAGCGGCGGCGTTGGCCAACGTAATCTGATGCGCTCTGATGTCCTTCTGCGGGAGGTCGATATTGTCCGACCGGCTGAGCTCCGCGGCGATGACGATCTCGTGGGCGGGGGCCTTCATGCGGCACTTGAAGAAGACCTTTGCTCCCATGTCGGACGATGATGCCCTCTCGCCCGAGGAGAAGTAAGTGACGGTCTCGGCAAGCCGGGCATCTCGCTCCGGAACGCCCAAAGCCTCACGAACGTTGATGCGGAGGCCGCTCTTTCCGTCCTTGGTCGGCAGTAGCCAGCAGAATTCGACGCCCTGTATTTGCTGTTGTTTCACGCTCTGTTCTACGAGGGCGGCTTCGCGGAGGGCCTTGAGCGCCTCGTCCGGCTCAGAAAGATCACTCGTGAAATTCCCGTCACCGGCGATCGCCTTGAGCGCGGCGGATGACGGAGCGTCCTTCGCGAAGCCTCGGCAGACCTGCTCGGCGGGCATGCCCTGATCTTCCTCCTGACCACCACTGTCAGAGGAACAGCCTGCCGTCGCCGCCAGAACGACGACTGCGACAGGGGCCATGAGCACTCTCAGCGTGGTTCGCATGTCACTTCTTCTCGTACGCGTCTGGGAGGTTGTTGTCCCTGGACTGTGCGAGTGCGTTCCTGGCGTCGTTGACCACTTGCTCGTCAAGGTAGTTGCGGTCCCTCTCACTCCAGCCTGGGGCGTTGGCGTAGGCAATGCCAGGCCTCAGAGAATTCTCCTTGCCCGTGTTCAGCGCCTCCTCCTTGAGGTCATCGGACTTCTTCTTGAGAAGCTCGTCCTTCTCGTACTTCTCCGCGATGTCATCGGCTTCCATGCCGATGTACGTCGTCACGGCGCCGCCCACGGTCTCCGCGGCCAGCGGTACGAGCACACCGCCCGCGCCGCCAGTCAGCGCCACGACACCGCCGGCGGCCACAGCGCCCACACCGAACTTGACCCACTCCGTGGTCCTGCCGACTGCCTTCTTGTGCTCCTCGGAGTCCTTCGCATAGTCCGCGTCGATCTGCGCCATGCGCGACTGGTCCATGATGCCCTGCGCCTCACCGCCGATCCGAAGCGTGGTTCGCGCATCGGTGAGGTCTCTCTCGTCGAACGAGGAGCCAGGCTTCGGTCCTACTTCGTCCAGGACGCTGGACGTGTACAACATCTGGGCTGCGGACAGCGTGCCGTGGCCAGTCTCGCTCTGCGACACGATGCCCATGAAGTTGACCGCGTCGCCCCGGTTCCACAGCAACTCGGTGTCGAACTTGCCGCCGAACCTCGACGTGCCGTCCTTGTTGTTGTACCCGAAGGGGGAGTTCGACTTCTCTTCCATGATGGTGTCGCTGTCCTGCTCCAAGGAGCGGTCAAGCTCGTCGATGTACGCGGCGCCCATCTTGGCCAGACTGTCGTCGATGCCCGGCTGTTCATGCATGTACTTCGGGTCGCTGCCGTAGCGCTCGACGACCTTCTGCATGATCTCGGCGTTCTCGACCGTTCGTACGTCCTTCAGGCCCTCGGTCGGGGCGTCGTACGGATGACCCGTGGTAGCCGACTCGAGCGCGTGCCCCAGCGCGTCATAGCCGGGTTCCTTGGACATCTTGCCCTTGTCGTTCAACTCCTCGGGCCAGTCACGGTCCTTGGAGAAGTAGTCGAAAAGGCTCTTCTTGTCGTCCTTGCCGTTGTCCGGCGTGAGGTCGAGCTCGCTGTTGAAGAATTCGGTCGACGCCTTGGGGTTGTGGCCGAGCGCCTCCATGTAGCCGACCATCGGGTCCTGGCCGACACCGCCGCCCTGCCAGTTGAGATGGTTCTGCATGCCTCCCGGCTGGAACCAGGCCTGGCCAGGTGGCAGCGAACCACTGTACGTCAACTTCGCCTCGGTCTCGACGAGCGCGTTCCCGTAGTTGCGCAGGAACTTGTCGTCGTAATCCCCGACACGCATGAGGTTGCTCATGACCTGGAAGCCGTACGGCGAGGTTCCGCGCGTCTGGATCGGCTCGCTGCCCGCCTTGATGACATCGGCCTTCCACTGCTCCATCTCGGGGCTCATGGAGTGGGTCGCGGCGGCAAGCGTCAGGCTCCAGTTCTTCTGGAGTTCCTTCAGCTTGTCCCGGTGGTCGACGCTGAGGCGCGAACCATCGCTCGGGTCGCCCATGTCGGCCCAGTACTCCATCGAACCCTTCGGGCCGACCTCAAGCGCGAACCTCTCGGCGAAGTACGGGTCCCCCGCGTTGTCCTTGAAGATCTTGTTGAGCTTGTCGATCTCCTCCGGGGTCGCATCGTCGCCCTTCTTGTAGAGGTCGCGAGCGATCTTCGCGTCTTCCGCGTCCTGCGCCTTCGATGCCTGCTTCAGAGAGTCGAAGCTGGTTCCGGGGAAGTTGTTCTTGTCCTTGCCGACGATCATGCGCAGGGCCCGGGCGGCGACGTCATCCGCGTCGTTCGCCTTGTCGACAGCCTTCTTGATGGCGGACCGCATCGCGTCGAAGTCCGCCTCCTGCGGCTTGGGCCCGTCGTAATCCTTGCTCCGGCGGTCCGGGTGGATCAGATAGCCGACCACACCGTCCGGACCGATCCGGATCCCCTTGCCGGGAGCTTCTTCGACGAGCTTCTCCAGCTCGCTTTTCGCGGCCTGGAATTCGGTGTGGGCGTCCCGGAGGATGTTCCGAATACCCGTCGCTTCCCTGAGCGCATCGCCGAACTCCTTGGCCGTCTTCTTGACGAACTCCTGAGTCACGCCGGCGTTCTCGCCTGCCCAGTCGGCCTTCTCGGCCTTGCTGCGCAGACCGTTCTGCGCCTTCTCCTCGGCCTTCTCCAGCTTCGTGATCGTCTCCGACCAGCTCGTGACGGCTTCCTTCAGGCTGCCGAGGCCGGCGTGGAGTACCTGCTCGAACTTCAGCATCTACGCCGTCTCCTCAGTTGAAGTGCTGGCTGATCTTGGACATGGAGAAGTTGGTGACGAGCTCCTCCTCGTGATTCGTGTGCGTGACGATCGTGTCTTCGAGGTGGTTGTGGATGTGCGCGCAGGCGCTCAGCAGCGTCTCGCACTGCGTACGCCAGGTGTCCCAAATCGTCCAGAGCGCCGATCCGGTCTGGAACCCGTCTTCGTGGAGGCTGTTGGCCGCCGTGTCGGTCTGCGCACCGGCGTGGAAGGCATCGGCCTCGAACCAGTGGAAGAGCTCCTGCGCCTCGTTGCCGATGGCCCGCAGATCGGGGGACGTGACCTTGTAGTCCGCGGCCCCTCCGCCACCGCCGGACCCGCCGTCGGCCTGGTTCAGCCGCATGCTGACACTCGTTGTGGCGGCGGTGCGGGCTGACGCCCACTCTTCATCGAACGACATGGTTTTCCCCGTTACGGAGCGGTGTGTTGGCGTGGCTGCTGATCGGTTCGGCTCAGCCTGACTGGCCCGGACCGGTCGGGCCGTACGGCGGGTACTGGGGCGGATACGGGCCGGGGGCGGCGGCGGGTGCGGCGGCGCGGCGACGGGCGCGGACGGCTGGGACGGCGATGGCGGTGCCGATGAGCGCGGCGGCGGCGACGCCTAGGCCGATCCAGAGGCCGGTGTTGCTGTCGCTGTCGTTGGAAGCGGGCGCGGCGGCGGCAGGCTTCTCGGCACCGGCCGCTTGCGTCGGCGTGCCGGTGGGCGTCTTCGGCTCAGCGGCGGGGAGGTCAGGCAGCGGATAGACATCGGCGGGGCCGGGGTCGCCGGGGGTCTTGAGGGCGCGGAGGGGGCGGATGGCGCCGTAGCCGATGTAGTCGTTGCGCTTCTCGCCGGAGGTGGGGCCGCTGATGGTGTTCAGCATGACCTTCAGGACCTGGTTGTTGGTCCATTCTGGGTGCTTGGACCAGATGAGGGCGGCGGCCGCGGAGGCGAGGGCGGTGGCGTCGCTGGTTCCACCCGTCTCGCACAGGCCGGTCTTGCCTCCACAGGCGTGGATCATCTTGTCGCCGGGAGCCACCATGTCGACCTGAGGGCCGTACTGCGACATCTTGATGCGAGTCAGCTTCTTGTCGATGGCTCCGACGCCGACTACACCGGGGGTAGCAGCTGGGTACTCAAGTTCGTTTCCCTCTTCGGCACCGTTGCCCACTGCCCCGAAGATCAGAGATCCCTTGTCCAAGGCGTACTTCACGGCATCGGTGAGCTGCTGCGAGCCTTCATCGACGCCCATAGAGATATTGATGACCTTGGCGCCGGAGTCGGCCGCATGGCGAATCGCGGCGGGAACGAACCTGTTGAACTCGCGGTTCGCATCCTTCTGGCTTCCCGTCCCCAGGTCCGCGCCGGGCACACGGATTGGGAGGATCTTGGCTCCCGGGGCAAGGCCAAATGCGCCGTCTCCCCCAGCCCTCTCTCCGGTTCCAGCGATGAGTCCAGACATGCCTGTTCCATGCCCCGTGTAATCCGTATGCTCGTCGCCCGACTTGTCAGGCGCGAGATCCTTGCCGTCGAGCACCTGCCCAATTAGGTCCGGGTTGGTCTTATTGACGCCGCTGTCGATGACGGCAACGGTGACACCCTGGCCTGTGCTGATCTTCCAGATCTTTTCGGCGCCCATCGTGTCCAAGTGCCACTGCTGGGAGCGGATCGACTCCGCATGCGCCGGGACGGATGCAATGCCCATCAGCAGCATCCCCAGAGCGGTCGAGGTAACGACCCGACCACGACCGCATCGAATACTGCTGATACGCATCTGCTTCCTCTTACTACTCAGTCGATGACGGGCGGCGCGACGCGACGGCTGCCCTGCTGCCAGGTCTCCTCGTCCTCGACGAGGTAGTCCGGGCGCTCTCCACGGTTACTCTCGCGGTGTGAGTCCGTTCCGCTCGTGTTCGCCGGCACAGCGCCGCCACGCCCGATCTGTCCGGCCCCCCCGCGGCCCGCGTCACCTGATGCACCGCCGCGTACCAGACCCGATCCGCCCGGTGTAAACGGGCGGGCGCTTACCGCACCAGGCTGCTGGCGACGACCGCCAACGATGCCACCGGTCTCCATCGCGAGACGACGACCTCCACTGATGCCGCTTTGACCCCCGCTCATACCGCCACCGGCACCGTGCGCCATGGGCGCACGGCCCGTGCCACCCTCAGTACCGATCACAGTGCCACGTGGGATGCCCGCTACCGGCCGACTCGCGCTCGGCGGGACCGGACGGCCGCCGGTGATACCACCGTCGCGAGGCATTGCTCCCCGCGGACCATTGACACCGAGACCGCTACGACCGCTGGACGGCAGCGGAGAACGCGGACCGACTGACGTACCGCCACCTACGGGGATTTCGCGGGCCGTTGGACGGACAACTCCGGGGGTGAGTCCAATCGGCTGCATCAGCCCACCGTCCGGCTTGCCGACAGGAGGCTGAGAGACCGGCGACACCGGTGGGGTCGTCGTCGGCGAGGGCAACGTGCCAACGCTGTCGATCCCCAGGCCCACGGGCCGCTCGGGGTTAGCCACACCGGCCGGACTGGTCCTGTCCACACCCGCCGTCGACCTGCTGCCCTGGGAGGGGGTGGTTGCCGCGCCGGAGTCAGCAACCGACCGGCTGTCACTGCCGGTTGAAGATGAGATATCGCGAGAGTAGCCGTCAAACTGACCGTTGTCCTCTGGCACAAACGCACCCGGCGGCGGCGGCAGAACCGGCACCTCCACACGTTCCATCTGCGCCTTGGACTGCTGGTAAGCCTGCGACAGCTTCACCATCTCGTCCACCGCCGCCTGACGGTTCGCTTCCTCCTTCAACGCGATGGCTTTCTCGTCCTCAGACGGTGCCATGGATGCCCGGGCGCTCTGTGCCACACGCCCCGCATCCGGGTCGTTGTGGTACTTGTGGGCGGCTTCCAGGTTCTCCTTGGCCTGCGCGTGGGACGTGTAGCGCGGGATCGCGCTCTGGGCGACGGCAATCGCGTCGGATGCCTGGCTCATCCACGTCGACGCGTTCTCGCTGTAGTCCGCGAGGCGATACGTCGCGCTGGCCAGGCCGGCACCCCAGTCCTTGAACTCCTGGAAGGCTTCGCCCTTCCACTCCACCCGCTCGGGACGGAACTGCAACTGCTGCGCGATTTCCCGCAACTCGCCGGCGGCCATGGTCAGCTTGTCGGCAGCCTCCTGAACGTAGAAACTGCTGGCTTCGTCGACCCACGCCAGCATCTCCTCGTGAGACATTCCGCTGAAGTCGGTCACGCCGCCCCGCCCCCGCCGCTGTCCTGGTGCTCCATCTTTCGCCTCTTCTATCCCCGTAGGCCCCGTGGTGCCCGAAGCCGTCGTCCGTCGAACCGCTACTCGAGAGTGTCGTTGCCGCCAGCCGTTTCGCTGGGCTGAGGCTGCGGCTGCCCGGTCTCGTGCGCCCGGCCCTGCCGCTCGGCCTCCTTCTCCGCCGCACGCTTCGCTTCGCTCGTACGCTCGTTGATGGCGATCATTCTCCGGCGGATGTCTTCATCCACCGCCTCGATGCCGTCCTTGGACGCGACGACCGCGATCCCCATGCCCGCCAGACAGTCCGCGAGCAGCCCCGAGAGCTTCTTCAGCTCAGCGATCACGTTCCCGTACGCGGTGAACAGGCCCGACGCCTCGACCCACGCTGCCCCGCCGCCGCCGAACTGGGTGCGCCCCACAGGGTCCGCCCCCACTTTCTGGGCTCCTGCCGGTGACTCGTTGAGCTTGACGATCAGGTCGTCGACGCGGTTCTTGAAGTCCCTCATGGACTCGGGGTCGTACAGCGCCGAAGCCATCGCCGGATTGACCGCTCTCAGTGAGCGCTCCGAGCCCGACATCGCATCCCAGTCAGTCGCCATGCGAAACGACCCCTCCCCGTTCAACACACAAAGCTTCGGAGATCACTGTAGTCACCACCAGTGACACCGCGCACCTCGGCATTGCACGTGCAACGAGGATCACACACTCACGAAAGGGGCCCAGATACTCACGAGTTGGGCACAGCCACCGCCGCCTGCGGCCTGATCGGGAGGCGGTTGACCGGGCGGCCCGTGGCCGCGCGGACCGCCGAGGCGACCGCCGCCGGGGAGGTGACGACCGGGACCGCGCTCGCGGCCTTCGCGCCGAAGGGGGCCACCACGTCGCGTTCCTCGATGAGTTTGACGATGCGGATGTCCGGGGCGTCGAGGGAGGTCGGGAGGGCGTAGCCCGTGAGGTCGGGGTGGCGGACGAGGCCGCGGGCGGTGCGGAGGTTTTCGGTGAGGGCCGCGCCGACGCCCTGGGTGATGCCGGCCTCGATGCGGGCGGTCAGCTGGGCCGGGTTGAGGACGCGGCCGACGTCCTGGGCGACGGCGACCTCGACGACACGTACGGAGCCGAGTTCGATGTCGACGTCGACGACCGCGCGGATGGCGCAGAAGGCGAGGCCGACGAAGGCGTCGCCCTGGCCGTGGTCGTCGAGGGGTTCGGTGGGGTGGGGGCGGCACTGGGCGGTGGCCCACAGTTCCTTGCCGTCCATGGCCTCGGTGACCGTGGTCGACAGGACGCCGTCGTACGACGTGATCTTGCCGTCGGTGATCTGGAGCAGCTCGGTGGACATGCCGAACTTGTGGGCCAGGGGCTGCAGCAGCTGCGTACGGACCATCTTGGCCGCGCGTTCGACGGCGCCGCCCGAGACCCAGGTGTGGCGGCCGTGCGTGGCCGGGCCCGCCGGGGGCTGGTCGGTGTCGACGGAGGCGACGTGGACCTCGTCGATGCCGAGCGTCTCCTGGACGATCTGGCGGGCCAGGGTGGAGAAGCCCTGGCCGGTTTCCACGGCCGCGCAGATGACGGTCGCGACACCGTCCTGGACCTTGACCGTCGCCGTGGAGACCTCGTCCGTGCCCTCGGCGCCGAGCATGTGGACCATGCCGAGTGCGTAGCCGACGCCGCGGCGCACCGCGCCCGGTTCGCCCGCGCCCTCGGGGCCGCCGGGGAGGAGCCAGGCCTCTTCCGGGGTGTCCATGGGGAGCTGGGGAAGGGGGAAGTCGCGTACGGCCTGCAGCAGTTCGGCGACCGGGGCCGGGCAGGTGACCGTCTGGCCGGTGGGGAGGATGTCGCCGGTCGCGAGGACATTGCGGAGGCGGATCTCGGTGGGGTCCAGGCCCAGCTTCGCGGCCAGCTTGTCCATCTGGGCCTCGTACGCGGCGCACACCTGCATCGCGCCCTCGCCGCGCACATGGCCGGAGGGCGGGTTGTTGGTGCGTACGGCCCAGCCCTCGATGAAGGCGTGCGGGACCACGTACGGGCCGCAGGCGAAGGCCACGGCGGCGGCCAGCGACTCCGACGAGGCGTCGGCGTAGGCGCCCGCGTCGAGCAGGATCTGGGCCTCGACCTTCACGAGCTTGCCCTCGGCGTCCGCGTGGTGGCGGTAGCGGAGCAGGGTGGGGTGGCGGTGGGCGTGGCCGAGGAAGGACTCCTCGCGGGTGGCCGTCAGCTTGACCGGGCAGCCGGTCTTCAGGGCCAGCAGGCCGAGCGGGATCTGGAAGCCCGGGTCCTCGCGGTCACCGGTCGCGCCCGGAACGCCCGTCACGACAAGCTTCACCTGCTCCGGCGGCAGTCCGAAGCAGGCCGCCGCCAGGTCGCGGTCCGTGTGGGGGTCGGTGGACGCGGTGTAGAGCTCGACGCCGCCGTCGGGGCGCGGCACGGCGAGGCCCGCCTCGGCGCCGATGGGGGCGGGGTCCTGGCGGCCGATCCGGTACAGGCCCTCGACGATCGTCTCTCCGGTCGCCTCGGGGTCGCCGAAGCTGAGCGGGATGTGGCGGATCAGGTTGCCGTCGGGGTGGAGGGGGTCGGCGGCGAAGGCCTTCTCGGGGTCGGTGACGGGTTCGAGGATCTCGTACTCGACCGTGATCGCCGCGGCGGCGAGACGGGCCGTGTCGGGGTGGTCGGCCGCGACGGCGGCGATCGCCTCGCCGTGGTGGCGGACTGTCTCGGAGGCGAAGACGGGCCGGTCCGCGATCCGGCGGCCGTACGCCGCGTCGCCGGGGACGTCGGCGTGCGTGATCACCGCACGTACGCCCGGCATGTCGGCCGCGGCGGCGGTGTCGATCGCGGTGATACGGGCATGGGGGTGCGGGGAGCGCAGGATCGCGGCCCACAGCAGACCCTCGGCCCACAGATCGGAGGCGTACGGGAACGTGCCCTCGGTCTTGGCGCGCGCGTCGGCCTGCGGGAGCGAGGCACCGAGGCCGTGGGCGGGCGGCTCCTGCTCGGGGCCGTCGACCCCTTGGGGAGTCGTCGTCACGGTGGTGGCCGCATCGTTGCTCACGCCATGCCTCCGTCGTGCGGGTGGGGCTGCACACTACCGGCCCCGGGGGGCGCCTGGTGCGGGATGCGGGCGGCTTCGTCGGCGGGCTGAGCGCGCTCGGGCTCGGCGGTGGCCGCGGCGGCGGCACTCGCCTCGCGCTCCGCGACGACTTCGCGTACGGCGTCGAGGACACCTCGGTAGCCCGAGCAGCGGCAGAGGTTGCCGCACAGCGCCTGGCGGGTCTCCAGCTCCGTGGGGGCGTGGTTGCCCTCCAGCAGGTCGTGGACGGTCATGGCCATGCCCGGAATGCAGAAGCCGCACTGGACGGCGCCGCACTTGGCGAGGGCGCGCTGGACGTCGGACGGTTCGCCGTCGACGGCGAGGCCCTCGACCGTACGGACCTCGGAGCCCGCCGCCGTGGCCGCGGGAACGAGACAGGAGGCGACCAGCCGGCCGTCGACCTGGACGTTGCACGCGCCGCACTCGCCCTGCGAGCAGCCGTCCTTGGCGCCGGCGAGGCCGAGGCGCTCGCGCAGCACGTAGAGCAGGGATTCGCCGACCCAGGCGTCCGTGACGGGCCGGTCGGCGCCGTTCACGCGCAGGACGTACGAGGTGTGGGGGTGCTCGTCGCTGCCGAGGGTGCCGGTGGGCGGGAACTCCGCCTGGGCGTCCGAGTGAGGGTCCGCCTGGGGATCTGGCTGGGAATCCGCCTGGGGATCCGGCTGGGCATCCGCCTGAGCAGCTGCCCGGACCTCTGCCGGTACGTCCTGGGACGTCGGCTCCGGACGCTGTTCCGGCTCCGGCTGCGGTTCCGCTTCCCGGGCTGCCGGTACGTCCGCCGTCGGCTCGTCCGGCGTCGGTACGTCCGGCGTCGGTACGGGTACGGGCCCCCCGGGCTCGGCGACCGCCTCGGCCGGCTCCTGCGAGGTCGTCGCCCAGGGCGCGGTGGCCCCGCCCGGCAGCGTCGCCGGGTACGGTGCCTGTGTCGCGGGCCCTTCGGCCGCGGGGTGCGTCTCGGTCGCCCAGGGCGCGGGCGCGCCGCCCGGCAGCGTGGCCGGAGGCGTGCCACCGCCCCACTGGGACGCCAGCATCGACGTCGTGAACTCGCCCGACTCATCCGGAAGGTCCCCCTGTGCGACGGGGATCATCCACTGGCCGGTGAGCTCGGTCGGCCCTCCGGCGACGGGCTCGGCCTGCGCCTCCGGGAAGGTCCACTGGCCGGTCGCGTGCGGGTCCTGATGCTGCGCGGCAGGCTCGGCCTGCGGCGGCACCATCCATGTGCCCGTCGCCGCCGGGTCCGTGCCGGGCGCCGGGGTCAGCGGGGTGATCTGCGGGGGCACATAGCCGTGCCCGGGCGCCGCGAGCGGCGTGTCCAGCAGGCCCTCGGGCGGCAGCTGGACGAAGGCGGTCGCGTCGGAGTCGTACTCGCCCTGCGGGATGGGCTGCCAGCCACCACCTTCCCGCTGCTGCGGCTGCTGCGGCTGCCCCGAAGCGTTCTCGTCCGTGCTCACGACAGCGCCCTCCCCAATGCTCGTCGGGCCAGCGCGGCGACCGTGCGCCGCAGGTGCAGGAGCGCGGGCGGCATCTGTTCGTCGCCCTGCGGGTCCGGGATGCAGGCCGCTGCCACGTACTCCCCGAAGGCCGCCAGCGCCTCGGGCGCCAGCCCCCGCTCGCCGTCCCAGTCGATCAGGGACGCGATCCAGCGCTCGGCCTCCAGCGGACGCAGCGGCATCGGTGCGATCGCGCCGACCGCGCAGCGCACGCCGCGCCGCGCCGGGTCGAGGACGACGGCGACGGACGCCGACGCACGGCCGGGGCCGGTGCGCGCTGTGGCCTTGAGGAACACCTGCGGAGCATGCAGCAGCGGTACGCGTACGAAGCCGATCAGCTCGGCCGGGCCGAGCATCTCCCGGCCCGCCAGCAGATGGGAGACCGGGATCTCGCGGTGGGCGCCGCCCGGGCCCGCGATGACCAGGTCCGCCTCCAGGGCGGCGAGGACGGGCAGGGTGTCACCGGTCGGGGCCGCGGTGGCGATGTTGCCGCCGAGCGTGCCCGCGTTGCGGATCTGCGGCGGGCCCGCGGCGCGCGCGGAGGCGGCGAGCGCGGGGATGAGCGCGGCGAAGTCGGGCCGGCCCATCCGGGCATGGGTGAGGCCGGCGCCGAGCAGCGCGTGGCCGTCCTGGTACTGCCAGCCGCGGATCTCGTTGATGCGGCCGAGACCGACGAGGCCCGCGGGCCGCAGCCGGCCCTTGTTGACGGCCGCCATCAGATCCGTACCGCCTGCGACCGGCACGGCGGCGGGCATGGCGGTGAGCGCCGCCACGGCCTCGTCGAGCGAGGCCGGCAGCGTCACGGACTGCGCCGCCTGCGGTGCGTGCGTGGTCAACCCAGCTGCCCCTTCCCGGTGTCCCGGCTGTCCGCCTGTGTTGCCGTACCGTACGTGCTCACAGCCCGGACTTGGCAACTCTGGCACATCTTCCGAGCGGTCCGACGCGAGGGTCCACGAAGGGCGCATCCGTCCCCGAAATCCCGAAGACGGCTGTTCGTCCGTTTTGGTACGACATTGCCGCACCAGGCGGATTGCCGGTCATCGGCGTTCCTTGTACGACTTTTCCGTGCGGCCCTCCACGGTCCCAGGGACCGCGGCCCGGGGCATCATCTTGTGGCCTGGCTCACACGATTGGGGGCGCCCCCTCGATCGGGCGTCCGAGCACACCTGGGCGCTTCTGCCACGGCAACGGGCCACCGGGCGGCCGGTAGTCGACGCCGAGCGCGTCAAGGCGCCTGTAGTGGGCCGACATTCGCCGCTCGAAATCCGCGAAGTCACGGTCGGCGGGGGCGGGGAGGGCGGACCAGGCGACCTCGGCGAAGGCGGCGAGGCGCGGGAAGACCTGGTAGTCGACGCGGGAGCGGTCCTGCATGACCTCGGTCCAGACGTTGGCCTGGGCGCCGAGGACGTGGGCGGCCTGCGCGGTACCGGCCAGCTCCGGCGGGACGGGCTCGAAGCGGTAGACGTCCTCCAGGGTGCGTACGTACCCGATGGGCATCGGCTCATCGTCGCCCGGCGCCTGCCGGTAGTCGAGATAGACCTGCTGCTCGGGGCACATGACGACGTCGTGGCCCGCGCGGGCGGCGGCGATGCCGCCGGCGTATCCACGCCACGACGAAACGGCGGCGCCGGGAGCCAGGCCGCCTTCCAGGATCTCGTCCCAGCCGATGAGGCGGCGACCACGGGCGGTCAGCCAAGTGTCGAAGTGCCGGATGAACCAGGACTGCAGCTCGTCCTCGTCGGCGAGGCCGAGTTCCTTGATACGGGCCTGGGCGGCAGGGGACGCCTTCCACTGACCCCTGGGGCACTCGTCGCCGCCGATGTGGATGAACGGGGAGCCCGCGGCCGGGAAGAGGTCGAGGACCTCCTCAAGCACCCCTTCGTAGAAGCGGAGGGTGGTGTCGGTGGGGGCGAGTACGTTCGGACTGACGCCCCAGTTGTCCCAGACGGAAAGGGTGGTCGTGTCGATGACGTCGGTGTTGCCCAGTTCCGGGTACGCGGCGATGGCGGCCTGCGAGTGGCCCGGGATGTCGATTTCCGGGACGACGGAGATATGCCGCTCGGCGGCGTACGCGACGATTTCGCGGATGTCGTCCTGTGTGTAGTAACCGCCGTGCGGTTTCTGGTCCCAGAGGTCGGACGCCCGGTGCCCCCATTTCGTACGGGACCGCCATGCGCCGACCTCGGTGAGGCGCGGGTAGCGCTTGATCTCGATGCGCCAGCCCTGGTCGTCGGTGAGATGGAAGTGGAAGACGTTGAGCTTGTGGGCGGCGAGGAGGTCGAGGTAGCGGAGGACGTCGTCCTTGGGGAGGAAGTGACGGGCGACGTCGAGCATGAGGCCGCGCCAGCGGAAGCGGGGGGCGTCCTCGATGATCTGGTGCGGGATGCCCACGGTCACCTCACGCGGCACGGGTGCCCGGCGGAACGCGTCAGGTCCGAGCAGTTGACGCAGCGTCTGGGCGCCCCAGAAGACGCCGACGGGGCTGCCGCCCCGGATCTCGACGCCCCAGGTCGTCATGGCGCTGAGCCGGTATGCCTCGGGATCCAGGGTGTCGTCCAGGAGCAGTGAAACGGCGTTCCGCGCGCCCTTCTCGCCGGGCCTCAGCGGCAGACCGAGCGCCGCACCGAGGTTGGAGCGCAGCCAGCGCTCGGTCGTCTCCGTGCCCGGAGCTGCCCACAGTGTGGTGCCGGTGTCGAGCAGGACTCCGCAGCGGGTCGGTCCCTCGACACTCCTGGGCGCCGGGATCAGGTCCGTGAAGGTCTCGTCGGCAGTCATCACGTCAGTCCTTCACCGCGGCGCCCGGCCCGGAAACCAGACGCCGCTGTACGAGTACGAGCTCCACGGCCGGCGTCGGTGCGAACTGCTCTTCATTACGCCGATGTTGTTGCCGCCCGCGAAGGCGGGAGCGATCGAACCGGCCGTGACACCCGGCAGCGGGACGACCGTGTACTTGCCCTTCAACGCGCCCGCCTCGACCGCCGCATGGCTGAAGTCGCCGCCGATCGCCATCGCCGCCCTGCCGGAGGCGAACGCGGTCACCGTCGCGATGCCGCCCACCGACGCGCACTTCGCGGCCGGGCAGTTGTCGTCGCCGAAGAGCGATGTGTAGGACTCGATGCCCTTGTGCGCGGCCGGGCTGTTGATCGCGGACTTGTACGATTCGTGCTGCTTTTCGGTGAGTTCGCCGCCGTTCGCTGACCTCCTGGAAGAGCCAGACGCGGAGCGTGCCGCTCTTCTCGTCGGTCTTCGCGCTGTTGTCGGAGGTCTGCGGGGCGCACGCGGTGGCGGTGAGACCGGCGAGGGCAAGTGCGGTGACCGGGGCGGCGATCCGGGCAGAGAGCTCCCCTGAGGTCCTCCCCCACTCTTACGTTGCAACACGCGCAACGCCCGTTTCGTACTGCACAACACGCAAGAGGTTAGGGCGGCCCCAACATGCAACGACAGACGGCCCCCGGGGCGCGCCTCAGAGCGCCCCGGGGGCCGTCGGAAAACGGGAAGGACCGGAAGGACCGGACCGGTGACCGACTACGGACCGGCTACGGACCGGACCGGACCGGTGACCGGCTACTTGTCCTTGCCGCCCTTGTCCTTGTCGCCGCCAGAGCCCATGGACTCGTAGATCTCCTTGCACATGGGACAGACCGGGTACTTCTTGGGATCGCGCCCCGGCACCCAGACCTTTCCGCACAGTGCCACCACGGGAGTGCCATCGAGGGCGCTCGCCATGATCTTGTCCTTCTGGACGTAATGGGCGAAGCGCTCGTGGTCGCCGTCGCCGTGCGACACCTGCGGTGTCGGCTCTACGAGGGTGCCCGTACCTGCCCCGCGCTCGGGCTCGAGAGTGCTCATAAGTGCCAAGGGTACTGAAGGGCGGCGGATTCAGTTGAGCGAAGGGTCGTCCGGGTACGTCGCGACCATCGCGAGCTCGTTCCGCTGGCGGCGCAGGACCGACCGCCACAGGTTCTCGGGGCTGGGCGACGACACATCGCCGGGCTCCGACTCGACGACGTACCAGGCACCCTCGGTGAGCTCTTCCTCCAGCTGGCCGGGACCCCAGCCCGCGTACCCCGCGAAGATCCGCAGCGAGCCGAGGGCGGACGCGAGCAGTTCGGGCGGGGTCTCCAGGTCGACGAGGCCGATCGCGCCGTACACGCGCCGCCAGCCGAGCGGGCCCTCGTCGCCGGGGATGACGGCGAGGCCGAGCGCGGCGTCGAGGGATACGGGGCCGCCCTGGAAGACCACGCCGGGCTCGCCGGCCAGGTCCGCCCAGGACTCCAGGATGTCGCCGACGCCGACCGGCGTGGGCCGGTTGAGGACCACACCGAGTGAGCCCTCCTCGTCGTGGTCGAGCAGGAGCACCACCGCGCGGTCGAAGTTCGGGTCCGCGAGGGCCGGAGTGGCGACGAGCAGCCGCCCTGTGAGGGAGGACACCTCGGTCATGCGACACATAATCCCGCATCTTTGCCCTCCGCGGGGGCCGAGCGGCGGAGTGTGATCCGACGCAGCTCAGGGCGCACCGCGGCAACGGGAGGGCGCGGACGCGCTCCGCAAGCGGATGGTGACCCTCCGCACGTGGCCCCGAACAGAGCGTGCTGTGTCGAATTCATAACGTGAACGAGGCGCCCTTGGCCTTACAGAACAGGGGTAGGGGGGCCTTAACCTTTTCCCTGGCCCCTGCCCGACCTCCCCCTGGCTCCGCCGGGGGGACCCCCTCCGGAACGCGAGATTCATGACCGGCACAGACGATGTACTGCTTGTCCACGGTGGAACCCCGCTGGAGGGCGAGATCCGCGTCCGCGGCGCCAAGAACCTGGTGCCGAAGGCTATGGTCGCCGCGCTGCTCGGCAGCGAGCCGAGCCGGCTGCGCAACGTGCCCGACATCCGCGACGTGCGGGTGGTGCGAGGGCTGCTGCAGCTGCACGGTGTGACGGTGCGCCCCGGCGACGAGCCCGGCGAGCTGGTGCTCGACCCGACGCACGTCGAGAGCGCGAACGTCGCTGACATCGATGCCCACGCGGGGTCCTCTCGGATCCCGATCCTCTTCTGCGGCCCGCTGCTGCACCGGCTCGGCCATGCCTTCATCCCCGGTCTCGGCGGCTGCGACATCGGCGGCCGGCCGATCGACTTCCACTTCGACGTGCTGCGACAGTTCGGCGCCAAGATCGAGAAGCGGGCGGACGGACAGTACCTGGAGGCTCCGCACAGGCTTCGCGGGTGCAAGATCCGGCTGCCGTACCCGTCGGTCGGTTCGACGGAGCAGGTGCTGCTGACGGCGGTGCTGGCGGAGGGCGTCACGGAGCTGTCGAACGCGGCGGTGGAGCCGGAGATCGAGGACCTCATCTGCGTACTGCAGAAAATGGGCGCGATCATTTCGGTGGACACCGACCGGACGATCCGGATCACCGGCGTCGACCGCCTCGGCGGATACACCCACCGGGCGCTCCCGGACCGCCTGGAGGCGGCGTCCTGGGCGTCGGCGGCGCTGGCGACCGAGGGCAACATCTACGTGCGCGGCGCGCAGCAGCGCTCGATGATGACGTTCCTGAACACGTACCGGAAGGTCGGCGGCGCCTTCGAGATCGACGACGAGGGCATTCGCTTCTGGCACCCGGGCGGCTCGCTGAACGCGATCGCCCTGGAGACGGACGTGCACCCCGGTTTCCAGACCGACTGGCAGCAGCCGCTGGTGGTGGCGCTGACGCAGGCGGCGGGGCTGTCGATCGTCCACGAGACGGTGTACGAGTCGCGGCTGGGCTTCACGTCCGCGCTGAACCAGATGGGCGCGCACATCCAGCTCTACCGGGAGTGCCTGGGCGGCTCGGACTGCCGCTTCGGGCAGCGGAACTTCCTGCACTCGGCGGTCGTGTCCGGCCCGACGAAGCTCCAGGGCGCGGATCTGGTCATCCCCGACCTGCGGGGTGGGTTCTCGTACCTGATCGCAGCGCTGGCGGCGCAGGGGACGTCGCGGGTGCACGGGATCGACCTGATCAACCGTGGCTACGAGAACTTCATGGAGAAGCTGGTGGAGCTCGGCGCGAAGGTCGAGCTGCCGCGTACGGCTGCGGTCTGATCCCGGGGGCGCTGCCCCCGGGCCCCCGTACCCCCCGAGCGTCGGCCGGGCTGCTTCCAGCCTGTCCGGCGCTCGACGCGATTGTGGTGCCTGTGCACGGGCGGGCCGCTGCGCGGAGGCCCCGCGGCGGAGCCGCATATCGGACACTGCCCCACCCCTCCCCTGCCCGAACCGGGGCTCCGCCCCAGACCCGGGCGGGGCTCCGCCCCGGGCCTCTGGCTCATTCGGAGCCCGTCCGACGCCTGAGGACGGACACACCGGCCCACTCCGCGGCACGGGGCACATGCCGGGCCTGCCGCCCCGGGAAGGGTCTGGGGGCGCGGGGCGCGGGGGCCGCAGGGGCCCTGGAGAACAGCAAGGGCGGCCACCCCGTCCCGGGGTGGCCGCCCTTTCGCGTCCAGGCTTACTTGCCCTTGGCGGCTTCCTTGAGCTTCGAGCCCGCGGAGACCTTCACGCTGTAGCCGGCCGGGATCTGGATCGGGTCGCCGGTCTGCGGGTTACGAGCGGTGCGAGCGGCACGGTGGGTGCGCTCGAAGGTCAGGAAGCCGGGGATGGTGACCTTCTCGTCGCCCTTGGCGACGACCTCGCCGATGGTCTCGGCGAGAGCGGCCAGCACGGCGTCGGCGTCCTTGCGGGTCACCTCGGCGCGGTCGGCCAGCGCGGCCACCAGCTCACTGCGGTTCATGTTGTTACTCCCGTGTTCTTCTTGCCTGTGAGGCGTGAGATCGAAGCCGATGCTGCCAGGGCCCTCGGACAGTCCCCGGACCCGGGTCTGCCGTCAGACCCTCGCGCCCAATGAGGCATCCTGCCCCCACCAGCGGCGGGAAAGCCAATCCGGCACCCTCCGGAGTCACACGAAAAGCGCCACAGGCCTGTCGTGGTGACGTTCCGTCGACTTGATGGAGACTCCACGGAGCCATCGGGCCGGTCGCGGGCTCATATGACCGCCACCCTAGAGGGGCATTCCTGAGCCCGCGACTTGCGACGCGCCGAGGTCAGACCGACGTGTTCGCCGTCACGCCCGCGCCGGCCGCTTTCGCGGCGTCGCGCACGGCGCCCGCAACAGCGCCCGCGACCTTGTCGTTGAAGACGGACGGAACGATGTAGTTCGGGTTCAGTTCGTCCTCGGTGACGACGTCCGCGAGGGCCTTGGCCGCCGCGAGCATCATCTCCGTGTTCACCGTGCGGGACTGGGCGTCCAGGAGCCCGCGGAAGACGCCGGGGAAGACCAGCACGTTGTTGATCTGGTTCGGGAAGTCGGAGCGCCCGGTGGCCACAACTGCCGCCGTCTGACGGGCGATTGCCGGGTCCACCTCGGGGTCCGGGTTCGCGAGCGCGAACACGATGGCGTCGTCGGCCATGGCCGCGACGTCCTCCGCGCCCAGCACGTTCGGCGCGGAGACACCGATGAAGACGTCGGAGCCCGCGACGGCCTGCTTCAGGGTGCCGGTCACGCCTTCGGGGTTGGTGTTGTCGGCGATCCAGCGCAGCGGCGATTCGGGCGCGGCATCCACGAGGTCCTCGCGGCCGGCGTGCACGACGCCGTGGATGTCGGCGACGACGGCGTGCTTGACGCCCGCCGCGATGAGCAGCTTCAGGATGGCCGTACCGGCCGCTCCGGCGCCGGACATGACGACCCGTACGTCCCCAACTGCCTTGCCCACCACGCGAAGTGCGTTGGTCAGGGCGGCCAGCACGACGATCGCGGTGCCGTGCTGGTCGTCGTGGAAGACGGGGATGTCGAGGGCCTCGCGGAGCCGTGCCTCGATCTCGAAGCAGCGGGGCGCGGAGATGTCCTCGAGGTTGATGCCGGCGAAGCCGGGGGCGATCGCCTTGACGATCTCGACGATCGCGTCGGTGTCCTGGGTGTCCAGGCAGAGGGGCCAGGCGTCGATGCCGGCGAAGCGCTTGAAGAGGGCGGCCTTGCCCTCCATGACGGGCAGTGCGGCCTTCGGCCCGATGTTGCCGAGACCGAGCACGGCGGAGCCGTCCGTCACGACTGCGACGGAGTTGCGCTTGATGGTGAGGCGGCGGGCGTCCTCGGGGTTCTCGGCGATCGCCATGCAGACACGGGCCACACCGGGCGTGTAGATCATGGAGAGATCGTCACGGTTGCGGATGGGGTGCTTGGACTGCATCTCGATCTTGCCGCCGAGGTGCATCAGGAACGTACGGTCGGAGACCTTGCCGAGGACGACGCCCTCGATCGAGTTGAGCTTCTCGACGATCTCGTCCGCGTGCGTCGTGGACGTGGCCGCGATCGTGACGTCGATGCGCAGCTTCTCGTGGCCGGACGCGGTGACGTCGAGGCCGGAGACCGAACCGCCGGAGGACTCGACTGCCGTGGTGAGCTGGGACACCGCGGTTCCGCTCGCGGGCACCTCCAGTCGGACCGTCATCGAGTACGAGACGCTGGGCGCCGTTGCCATGGCCGAGTTCCTCTGCTTTCCCTAGCTTCGTTGCTGCATCGCCCGGGGGTGGCCGGACGGGGCCATCCGATGGTCGCACCTACCTGCGAGTAGCAGGTAATAGTGGTCGTTTTGGTTTCGGAAAACTCTTTCCACCATACGAGAAGTGATCAGGAAACAGAAGAGGTCCGCGCCACCCAGGGGGTGACGCGGACCTCTCCTTGCACAAACTCAGTGACACCGACCCGCCATGCTCGCCTCGCGGCAAGTGGTCCCTCTAAGGGACGAAGGTTGGGCCCGGGGGCTTGGATCGAGCCGGTGCCACAGCCAAGGCTAACAAAGAGTCCCGGAAGGTGATTCCCCGCCCGGAGAGTTGACCCCGAACGGCCCTCCCCCGGCCCGGGGGCCGCTCGTACCCAGGACGCCCCTAGGGCGTGAGCAGGTCCGGGACCCCGTCGGCGTCCGGCTCGTCCGCCTTGCCCGACACCACCGAGAGCTGCTGCGTCGCCCTGGTCAGCGCCACGTACAGCACCCGCAGTCCGGCCGAGCTCTCGTCCGCGATCTCCGCCGGCGACACGACGACCGTCGCGTCGTACTCCAGGCCCTTCGCCTCCAGCGAACCCAGCGCCACCACCCGGTCGCCGAGGTCCGCCAGCCAGCGTGCCGCCTCGGCCCGCCGGTTCATGGCCACCACCACGCCGACCGTGCCGTCGACCCGGTCCAGCAGGCGCCGGGCCTCCTCCCGCACCGTCCGCTCCAGATCGTCGCGTACGACGGTGAAGCGCGGCGTGACGCCCGTGGAGCGCACCGCGCGCGGGGACTGCATCCCCGGCATCGCCAGCGCAAGGACCCGGGCGGCGAGCTCGGCGATCTCGGAGGGGTTGCGGTAGTTCACGGTCAGCTCGAAGCGGCGGCGCGGGCGGGTGCCCAGCGCCTCGTCGCGGGCCTCGGCCGCCTCGTCCGGGTCCGGCCAGGAGGACTGGGCCGGGTCGCCCACGACCGTCCACGTCGCGTGGCGGCCGCGACGGCCGACCATGCGCCACTGCATGGGCGTGAGGTCCTGGGCCTCGTCGACGATGACATGGGCGTACTCGACACGCTCCGCCGCCAGCCGCTCGGCCCGCTCGCGCTGGGTCTCCTCGCGCTGCGGCATCAGCTCCTCCAGCCCCGTGAGCTGGTCCAGCGGGTCGAGCTCGCGCTTCCTCTTCGGGCGGGCCGGGGTGCCGAGCAGCGTCTGCAGTTCGTCGAGGATCGCCACGTCGTGCACGGAGAGGCCGTCGCGCCTCAGGCTGCGCGCGAGCCGGCGCACCTCACCGGGGTTGAGGATCCGCCGCGCCCACCGGCCGAGCCGCCGCTCGTCGGCCATCGCGTCGAGGACGCCCCGCGGGGTGAGCTCGGGCCACCAGGCGTCCAGGAACGCGATGAACGGGTCCTCGGACGTGACGTCCTCGTCGAAGGACGAGCGCAGCTCGGCCGCGAGCTCCGGGTCCGTGTGCCGGGTCGCGGCGCCGGACTTCGCGTACAGCGCGTCCAGCAGCAGCCTGCGGGCCCGCGGCCGCAGCAGGTTCACGGGCGTGGTGCCACCCAGCACGTTGTGGCGGATCCGCCGGAGCTCCTCACCCTCCAGCTCCAGGCGCCGCCCGAAGGCCACGACCCGCAGCCGCTCCGGGGCCTCCCGCTGCTCCAGCGCGCCGCGTGCCGCCTTGCGCAGCACCTTCAGCATCCGCGACGAGCCCTTGATCCGGGCCACCGCCGGATCGTCGTACGTCGTCGCCTCCGCGCCGTCCACCAGGGAGCCGACCGCGCGGATCGCGACCTGGCCCTCCTCGCCCAGCGAGGGCAGCACGCCCTCGGTGTACGCGACGAGGAGCGGGGTCGGCGAGACGACCAGGATGCCGCCCGCGTACCGCCGCCGGTCCTGGTAGAGCAGATACGCGGCGCGGTGCAGCGCCACCGCCGTCTTCCCGGTGCCCGGGCCGCCCTCGACATAGGTCACCGAGGCGGCGGGGGCGCGGATCACCAGGTCCTGCTCGGCCTGGATGGAGGCGACGATGTCCCGCATGGTGTGGCTGCGGGCCTGGCCGAGGGCCGCCATCAGCGCGCCGTCGCCGATGACGGGCAGCTCGGCGCCGCCCAGACGCGCGGTCAGCTCGGGGCGCATCAGGTCGTCCTCGACGCCGAGGACCTTGCGGCCCTTGGAGCGGATGACCCGGCGGCGTACCACGCGACCGGGATCGACCGGGGTCGAGCGGTAGAAGGGCGCGGCGGCCGGGGCTCGCCAGTCGATGACCAGCGGCGCGTAGTCGGAGCCGAGGACGCCGATGCGGCCGATGTGGAGGGTCTCGGCGATCTCGGCCGTGTTGTCGTCCCGTACGGCGTCGTCGGCCGGCTCGACCGAGGTGTACGCGCCGTCCGGGCCCTTCTTGCCGTCCTTGCCGCGGAGCAGGTCGATCCGGCCGAAGAGGAAGTCCTCGTACTCGTTGTTGAGCCGGTTGAGATGGATCCCCGCCCGGAACACCTGGGCATCGCGCTCGGCGAGCGCGCCGGGCGTGCCGACATGGCCGCGCTTGGCGGCATCGTGCATCAGGAACTCCGCCTCGTGGATCTTCTCCTCGAGGCGTCGGTACACCTGGTCCAGATGTTCCTGTTCGACACCGATCTCACGGTCACGGACCGTGTCGACCGTGGTACCAGCGGCTTCCTGCGCGGCCACCGAGGCCCCCTTCTGACGTGCACTGGGCAGCCGTCAACCGTACGCGAAGGGGGCCGCTCTGTCAGGCGGCAGTGGCCGGGGGTCTGCTAGGCGTCGACCTCCACCAGGCGTTTGCCGTCGAACGTACGGACCTCGAAGTGATCGATGTCGTTGCGCTCCATGGCCGCGCCGCCGTGGACGTACAGCGGGTTCTTCGCCGCCTCGTGCGTGCTGTCCGGGATGCCGTAGCCCCACTTCGGGACCGCCCAGGAGGTCACGACCTCCTCCTCGCCGGTCTTGGAGACGGCGATCAGGTTGCACTTGAGCGGGCCCTGGACGTTCTTGAGCTCCAGAACGGTGTGGGTGCCCCAGCCCTTCTTCTCCATGCCGACGGTCGCGCTGACCTTGGTGATCGCGTCCGTGGCCTGGACCTTCTCCTCCATGTGGTTGAAGAAGGCGTCCTCGGCGGGGCTGGTCGGGTGCGGTTCTGCGGCGACGTTGCCCGCTTTGGCGTCGTCCTGTGTGACGACCACCGCGACGGCCGGACCGCCGATGATCAGCACCGCCGATGCAGCGATCATGTACATGCTGCGCCGTCGCTTGCGGGCGCGCCTGACCGCGACCTCGTCGACCAGCCGGTCCAGCATCTGGGGAGTGGCTGCGGTCGGAATCGACGCGACCGGCTGCGGAGGCGGCTCCATGATCCGGCTGTCGAACGGCAGAGCGCTCCGCTCCGGCGGGGCCTGCCGTCCCCCAGGGGACTCTGCAAGCATCGCCAGCATCGGCTCCATCCCCGCGAACTCCTCGAGGTGGGCGGCGCAGATGTCGCAGCCTGCCAGATGCGCCTCGAAGGCGGTGGCTTCCACGTCGTCCAGGATGCCGAGGACGTACGCCCCGACGGTTTCATGGATCGAGCCCTGCTCGGACTGTCCTGACTGCCCGTACGGTCCGTACGGATCCTGCCTGTTCATGCCGTGACCCCCCTCTCCTCCAGAGCGAGCTTCATGGAACGCAATGCGTAGAAAACGCGGGACCGCACGGTCCCGCTCGGTATGCCGAGCGTCTCGGCCGCCTCGTTGACCGTACGCCCCTTGAAGTACGTCTCGACGAGTACTTCCCTGTGCGCCGGGGTCAAATCATCGAGCGCATCCGAGAGCGTCATCAGCCACAACGCCTTGTCGATCTCGTCCTCCGCGGGCATGACCTCCAGCGGCGACGGATCGACCTCCTGCGGCCGGGCCTGCCGGCTGCGGTGACCGTCGATGACGATGCGGCGAGCGACCGTCACCAGCCAGGGTCGGACAGAGCCGGTGGCCCGGTTGAGCTGACCGGCGTTCTTCCAGGCACGGATGAGCGTCTCCTGCACCACGTCCTCGGCCCGCTGGCGGTCACCGGCGACGAGACGCAGCACATAGGCGAGGAGGGGTCCGGCATGTTCGCGGTACAGAGCCCGCATCAGCTCCTCGTCGGGGACGGGGGCGCCGGTGCGGGGTGCCTCACTTCGATGTCGGGCCCGACCTGGACGGTCATCGGCCACGGCGGCATCCTTGCGCACCTGGAACCTCCCGGTCGAGCCCTTGTCCGACTGCTTGTCCTCCTTCTCTACGCAGGCGGTCGGGATTCTTCTCAACGGAGGCCGGAATTTTTTTGCGGGCCGGGGTTGTTGGCCTCTCGGACCGGCTCAGGCGCGTGCCACGGAGGCCGCCCTGCGGCGGTGGCGGGCCACCCGCTCCCGGTTGCCGCACACTTCGCTGGAGCACCAGCGGCGGCGGCGCCCGCGGGACGTATCGACGTACACGCGGCGGCAGTTGTCGCCCTCGCAGCGGCGCAGCCGGGCGCGGGCGACGGGGTCGGTGAGCAGCTCCAGGGCGTCGCGCGCGACGGCGGCGAGCAGCGCGGCACACTCGGGACGGGCGAGCGGGGCGCGCACGAGGGCGCCGTCGTCGCCGCGTACGGCTCTGACGGCGGGCGGGG
This sequence comes from Streptomyces sp. NPDC001514, assembly GCF_053597075.1. NCBI lineage: Bacteria > Bacillati > Actinomycetota > Actinomycetes > Kitasatosporales > Streptomycetaceae > Streptomyces > Streptomyces sp. NPDC001514. The sequence goes on along the minus strand of NZ_JBSFHO010000019.1, from coordinate 64,528 downwards.
CGGCGTCCGCGGCGAACGCGTTGAGTGTGGCGAGCGTCACGTCGTCGGTCCCGCCGTCGATCTGAGCGTGCACCAGACGCGCCACGCAGTCCCGGAGTTCGAGGAAGGACCGGACCCAGTGCGCGGTCACGGCCTCCGGCGGCGTCCCCGGTGGCAGCAGCCCGGCGGTCAACAGCCAGCGGGCGAGCCGCTCGGGACCCTCCGGCCCCACTGCCACGAGATCCATCGCCGCGAGATCCAGACAGACGCGCCCGGAGTCGAACCGCCACTCGTACGAGCCGATGCCCATGCCTTCAGGGTGCCCGTGGCGGCACGCCACCGGAACCCCCTATACCGGAGGCGGATCGTTGTGCAGGACGCGCTGGAAGAGCCGGTGGTCGCGCCACTCCCCGTCGATGTGGAGATAGCGGGGGGCGATGCCGATCTCCTCGAACCCGGCCTTCGCGAGGACGCGTTGGGAGGCGGCGTTGGTGAGCACGGTCCCGGCCTCGATGCGATGCAGCCCGAGCTCGTCGCGGGCGGCGCGGCACACCTCCTCGACAAGCCGTGTCGCCAGTCCCCGTCCCGCGTACTCGGCATCGACCCAGTATCCGAGAGACGCGCTCCGGAACGGCCCCAGCGCGATCCCCGACAGGGTGGCCTGGCCGACGACCCGCTCACCGTCGACGAGCTGCCACCGCCGCGTGCCGGGCTCGGCGAATCGAGCGGCCTGGACCTCCGCCGTGTAGTACGACTCGGAGCGCCGCGGCTCCCAGGGCTTCATGTACGCCCTGTTGCGCGCGAGCGCCTCCGCGACTGCGGGAGCGACGGCGGGGATGTCGGCCGGTGTGACAGCACGGATCTCGATCACGCCCGTACGGTACCCGCGGGTGCGGGTGCGGGTGCGTGCCTGCGACGGCCGGCGGTACCCACGGCCCGGACACCCCCTAGGCGTCCGCGTACTTCTCGTCCGCCGCCGGGTCCAGCGCCAGCCGGTAGCCCCGCTTCACCACCGTCTGGATGAGGTTGGGCGCGCCGAGTGCCGTACGGAGCCTGGCCATCGCCGTCTCGACGGCGTGCTCGTCGCGGCCCGCTCCCGGGAGCGCGCGGAGCAGGTCGGCGCGCGAGACGACCCAGCCGGGGCGGCGGGCCAGGGTGTTGAGGAGGGACATCCCGGCGGGCGGGACCGGTCGGAGGTCGTCGTCGACCAGGACCGCCTGGCCGCGGATCTCGACCCGGCGGCCGGCGAGCGGCAGGGTCCGGGCGCGTGAGGGGAGTTCGAGGCAGAGCAGTTGGACCAGCGGGCCGAGGCGGAAGCGCTCCGGCTGGACCGTGTCGAGGCCGCGCGCCTGGAGCGGCAGCGCGGTGACGGGCCCGACGCAGGCCGGCAGGACGTCGTGTGCGAGGGCGTCCAGCAGCCGCGGGAGCAGCCCCCGCGCCTCGGCGCGGGAGAAAAGCGACGCCGCCGCCGGCGCACTGGTGAAGGTCAGCGCATCCAGCGACCGCGACACGGTGGCGTCCAGCAGCCGGTCCAGCGGAGCCACGTCCTCCGGCGGCATCCAGCGGTACACCGGTACGACGATGACGTCCGCGCCCCCTGCCCGGAGCGCCTCCACGAAGCCCGGCAGCGGCTCCCCGTGCAGCTGCAGGGCGATCCGCCGCCCGTCGACTCCCTCCGCGAGGAGCCGGTCGAGCACCTCGGCCATCGACTCGGAGGTCGGCGACCACTCCTCGGTCAGCCCGGCCGCCCTGATCGCGCCCTTCACTTTCGGCCCGCGTGCGAGGAGTTCGACGCCGCGCAGGCAGGCGAGGAGCTCCTCGCCGCAGCCCCAGCCGTCCGCCGCCTCCACCCAGCCGCGGAAGCCGATCGCGGTGGTGGCGACCGCGACGTCCGGGGCGTGGGCGATGAGTTCCTTGGTGGCGGCGAGGAGTTCGCCGTCGTCCGCGAGCGGGACGATCCGCAGCGCCGGGGCGTGCTGCACGGCGGCGCCGCGGCGCTGCAGCAGCGCGCCCAGTTCATCGGCGCGGCGGGCCGCCGTGACCCCGACCGTGAAGCCCGCGAGGGGCCCCACGGCGGGAGTGGTGTCGCGCTGTTCGTCGTACATGCCGACCGAGCCTGGCAAGGATGCGTGACAGTCCCGGTTCGGCTGCGTTTCCCCGTGGTTACGAGGCACTCCGGGTCACACCTCGGCGTAGCTGAGCTGCGGCTTCGCTTCGGCTGTGGCCGTCGGCACAGGCGCGGGGGCCGGCCGGCGAAGGTATACCGCCCAGGTGACCAGGAAGCACACGCCGTAGCAGGCGAGGAAGGCGACGAACGCTCCCGTGCCCGTGCCCGCCGTCAGGAACGACTGCCGGAAGGCCAGGTTGATGCCGAGCCCGCCGAGCGCGCCCACCGCACCGATCAGCCCCATCGAGGCCCCGGACAGCCTGCGCCCGTACGCCTCGGCCGCCTCGCCCGTCATGCCCTTGGCCAGCGCCTTGGCCTGGAAGATGCCGGGGATCATCTTGTACGTGGAGCCGTTGCCGAGCCCGCTGAGGATGAACAGGGCGGTGAAGCCGACGAGGAAGACCGGCAGCGACTTGGCCATGGAGGCGTAGACGACGACACCAGTGGCCACGGCCATCCCGGCGAAGTTCCACAGCGTGATCCTGGCGCCGCCGAAGCGGTCCGCGAGCGAGCCGCCCACCGGCCTGATGAGCGAGCCGAGCAGCGGCCCGATGAAGGTGAGCGACGCGGCCTGCAGCGGGGTGCGTCCGAACTGGGTCTGCAGCACGAGCCCGAAGGCGAAGCTGTAGCCGATGAAGGATCCGAACGTCCCGATGTAGAGGAACGACATGATCCAGGTGTGGGGGTCGCGCACGGCTTCCTTCGCCGCACCGGTGTCGTTCTTCACGGGCGCGAGGTTGTCCATGAACAGCGCGGCGCACAGCGCGGCGATCGCGATCAGCGGGATGTAGATCCCGAGCACGATCCTCGGGTGCGTGGCGCCCGCCGTACCGATCACCAGCAGCCCGACAAGCTGCACGACCGGAACACCGATGTTGCCGCCGCCCGCGTTGAGCCCGAGCGCCCAGCCCTTCTTCCGCAGCGGGAAGAACGAGTTGATGTTGGTCATGGACGAGGCGAAGTTCCCGCCGCCGACCCCGGTGAGCGCCGCGACGGCCAGGAAGGTCCCGTACGACGTCCCGGGCTCCATCACCAGGTACGCGGCCCCGGTCGGCAGCAGCAGCATCAGCGCGCTGATGATGGTCCAGTTACGCCCGCCGAAGCGCGCCACCGCGAAGGTGTAGGGCACCCGGATGACGGCCCCGACCAGGGTCGCGGTCGCGATCAGGAAGAACTTCCCGGCCGGGTCGACTCCGTACTGCGGTCCCATGAACAGGACCATCACCGACCACAGGGTCCAGATGGAGAACCCTATGTGCTCGGAGAGCACGGAGAAGACCAGATTCCTCCGGGCGATCCGCTCCCCCTTCTCCTTCCAGAAGGTCTCGTCCTCCGGGTCCCACTGCTCGATCCACCTGCCGCCGCTGCTGCCGGCCATGGCGCGCCTCCACACATCCGTGTCGGGTAGTGGAGTAGACGCTAGGGACGACGGATTTCAGCCCCGTGCCGCGAGGTGACCGATGTGGAACCTTGCTCTCACCCGGGGCTCAGGCCTGGTGTGAGCGCCGCTTCCGGCGGGGTGCGCCGTTCGGCCAGAGGCGGGGGCGGCGCTTGGCGGCCAGGTCCTCCGCCCATCCGAAGGCCACGATGCAGGCGGCGATCAGCGCCCAGGCGAAGATCAGGACCGGCACCCAGCTGTCCAGCAGCCACCCGAAGCGGTCCGCCAGCACGTCGAAGCCCCACAGCTCGTCCCACATCGTCGCGGCGGCGAGGATGCACACGTTGTGCCAGAGATAGATCGTGACCGCCCGTGAGTTGAGCAGCGTGATCGCGCTGTCCCACTGGCGCAGCCTGTCCGGCCACTCGGACCAGGAAGGGCTGATGTGCAGCAGCAGGAGCACCGCACCGAAGGACCAGAGCGCCTGCGCCAACGGGATGCTGTCGAGGTCGTAACCGGTTCGGAAGCCCTCGTGCAGGGCCCACCACAGGCCGACGCCCATGATCGCGGGTGCGATGGACGGGACGATGTAGCGCGGCAGCCGGCGCAGGATGCCTTCCTGGTGAGCCATGCCGAGGATCCAGCAGGCGCCGAAGGTGCTGAAGTCGGTGAGGGCCGAGTCGATGCGCTCGGGGAGGGGGAGTGTCCCGAAGGCGAGGGCTGCGGAAAGCACGATCGGTGCCGAAACGGTGACCCAGGGCAGCCTCCGCAGCGCCCACAGCAGCAGCGGCGACAGCATCACGTACCAGAGGTACGCCCTGATGTACCAGAGCGGGCCCGCGAGGTCCTCGGCCCATGACTCCCCGAGGAAGCCCGGGACTCCCGCGACCTCCCCGGCGAACGGCGGGTCGCTGACGGGAACGATCCAGAACAGCAGATGCGTCCACCACCAGCCCGGGTGCCCCTCGGAGTCCGGCCCCCAGCCCTGGAGCACCATGCCGGTCACGCCGACCGCGCCCAGCACCCACAGCGGGGGCAGCAGACGGCGCATGCGGCCGCGGATGACCTGGACGGCGGGGCGCTTGAGGGAGCGCGCCATCAGATTGCCCGCGAGGGCGAACATGACGCCCATGGAGGGGAAGAGCAGCGGCAGCCAGGCCCAGCCGACCAGGTGGTAGAGCACCACCCGGAACAGCGCGAGGGCGCGCAGCAGGTCGAAGTAGCGGTCGCGGCCCGGCGCGGGGGCTGCAGGAGCCGCGGCAGGGTCCTGCTTCCGGTGGCGGGCCGGGTTGAACTCGGTCGTTCCGGTCGTCACGCGACGGGCCTCCGGTCTTCGCTGCCGCGCCTCGGACTCGGTATCGAGCCGGGCGCCTCCACCACTCCCGTCCGCCGGAGCTTCTGCCAGCGAAGCCGGCCGCCGGTGAGTGCGGTGATCCAGGACTGCAGCAGCACCACGTACATGAGCTGCCGGTAGAGGATCTGCTGGAGGGGCAGCGAGATCAGATGCACCATGCGTTCCTTGTCGAGCCGGAACGCGTACGCGGCGCAGACGACCTGGACGGCGAGGACGCCGAGCCAGGCGGCGATGGTCTTCTGGGTGGGGCCGAAGACCAGTCCGTACAGCAGGAAGACGTCGATGAGCGGGGCGAGGAGCGGGAAGAGCACCATGAAGAGCGAGACCAGCGGCAGTCCGACCCGGCCGAAGCGGCCGGAAGGGCCGCTCTCGATCAGGGCCCCGCGGTGCTTCCAGATGGCCTGCATCGTGCCGTACGACCAGCGGTAGCGCTGGGACCACAGCTGCTGCACGGACTCCGGCGCCTCGGTCCAGGCGCGCGCCCGCTCGGCGTAGACGACGCGCCAGCCGTCGCGGTGCATCGCCATGGTGATGTCGGTGTCCTCGGCGAGAGTGTCCTCGCTCATGCCGCCGACCCGCTCGAGGGCCTCGCGGCGGAAGGCGCCGACCGCGCCCGGGATGGTGGGCATGCAGCTGAGCATGTCGTACATGCGGCGGTCGAGGTTGAAGCCCATCACGTACTCGATGTGCTGCCAGGCGCCGATGAGGGTGTCGCGGTTGCCGACCTTGGCGTTGCCCGCGACCGCGCCGACGCTCGGGTCGCCGAAGGGCTGGACCAGCTCGCGGACGGTGGACGGCTCGAAGACCGTGTCGCCGTCCATCATCACGATGATGTCGTAGCGGGCGTTGCGGATGCCGTTGTTGAGGGCTGCGGGTTTGCCGGCGTTGGCCTGCCGGACCACCCGTACGTTGGGCAGCCACATGTCGTCGACGATGTCGGCGGTGTCGTCCGACGAGCCGTCGTCGATGACGATGACCTCGATCGGATGGTCGCTCTCCATCAGCGAGCGCACCGTGTTCTCGATGCACTCCTTCTCGTTGTACGCCGGGACGAGCACCGTCACCGGTTCGGTGACCGCCGGACCCCAGCGGAAGCGGCGGCGGCGCACCTTGCGGGCGTGCCCGAAGGAGAGCAGCAGCATCAGCCCGAAGCGGGCGAGGACGAGCGCGCCGATGATGGCGAGGCCGACGGTCAGGACGCCGGTGGTCCCCTCCGACACGGCGACGGCCGCGACCCAGGCCTTGCCCTTCCACAGCTCCGGTCCGGTGACCTGGGTGTGGGCGCTGGGGGCGCCGAGGGCCTCGGTGAGATTGGCGAACCGGTAGCCCCGCTTCTGCATGTCGGGCAGGAAGCGGTCCAGCGCGGCCACGGTCTGCGAGCGGTCGCCGCCGGAGTCGTGCATCAGCACGATGGAGCCCTTGGTGCCCTCCGGGGTCGCGCGCTTGATGATCGCGTCGACGCCGGGGCGCTTCCAGTCCTCGCTGTCCGTGTCGTTGAACGCGGTGATGTAGCCGCGGCTGCCGATGTACTCGGTGACCGGCCAGGACTTGTTGTCCAGGGAGGCCGAGAACGACGAGTACGGCGGGCGGAAGAGGGAGCTCCTGATGCCGGCGGCGCCGGCGATCGCCAGCTGGTTCTGCGACAGCTCCCAGTCGATACGGCCCTGCGTCTGGAACGCCAGATCGGGGTGGTTGAAGGTGTGCAGCCCGATCTCGTGGCCCTCCGCGACCATCCGCTCCACCAGATCGGGGTGGCGGGAGGCCATGGTGCCGGTCACGAAGAAGACGGCGTGCGCGTCGAATTCCTTCAGCTTGTCGAGGACCTTCGGCGTCCACACCGGGTCCGGGCCGTCGTCGAAGGTCAGCACGAGGTTCTTGTCGGGCACGCTGAGTGCCTTGGGTGCGCCTGGGATACGCGCGTCGATGACCGGGCCGCCGTTGAGGATGCGCTCGGGGACCTGGTCGCTGGCGGCCGGGGGTCGTACGCGGTGGTCGGCGAGGATCTCGCTGTGGACGTAGCCGCGCAGCATCAGCATTGCGAGCAGGGCGACGAGGAAGAGCGAGGGCAGCAGATAGCGCATGGGCAGCCTGCGGCGCACGGCCGGCCTGCTGTTCTTCCGGCGGGCCCGCCCGCGGGGGGGTGTCATTTACCGTGCGCCTTCCATGGCCTGCTGGCCGCCCTCGCCCACCGGTCCGGTGGGGTCTTCCGTCGGTGCTGTCGCGGTGCCCGTGGGGGCGGGAGTCGTCGGCGGGGGCTCCTGCCCGCCCGTGCCGCCGGCCGGAGGTGGAGACACCGTGCTCCCCGGGTCCGGCAGGCCGCCGCCGGCGGTGCCACCGCCCGGCACGCCGGTGGGCTCGGTGGTGGTGCCCGGGTCGGCCGAGGGGCTCGGATTCCCGCCGGCGCGCGGGCCGTCGGTGGTGCCGGGCTGCTGGGGGGCGCCCGTGCCGGTGGAATCGGTGGGTGCCGAGGCGCCGGGGGTGCCTCCGGGAGCGGCCGGATCCACGAGGGGGTCCGTGGGGGCGGGCTGCTCCACGACCTCGCCGGCAGGATTCTCGTTCGCGGGTCCGGGGATCAGCAGCCAGGGCGCCTTCGAGTTGCCGCCGATGAGGGCGACGACGAGGGTGATGGCGTAACAGGCGCAGGCGAGCACCAGAACCCACCCGATACGGCGGAACTTCTTGCTGCGCCGACCGCTCTCGTCGACGAACACCGGCCCGTCGGAGCCCTCCTGGGGATCCGGACCGACCGGCAGCTCGGAGAGCTGACGTCCCAGGCCATCGAGCTGAACGGTGACCTCATTGGGCTCATGGGTGTACCCGAGACGGGCGTCTTCTCGCCAATTTTCCACTGCTGTACGCACATCCCCCACTCAACGGAAGCGGGCGCGCGCGACGGGACCGGACACCTGTCGTTGGACACGGGCCCCCACCCTGTCCAAGCGCCCCTATCACATCGCACCCGGATGATGAATGTAGCGCACGCCGGGGACCGTTGGGTCGCTGTGTCAGGTGTTGTCCGGCATAAGGGACCGGTCCGCGTCCGGAAGCCAGGAGCCGGGGGGTATTTTCAGCCACCCCTGCGCCGCGGCGAGCTCGGCCGCGGTCGCCCGCATCGCGTCCAGTCCGGGATGCTTCAGCCCTCGCCGCCACACGAGCGAGACGGGCGACAGCGGTACGGGGTCGACCAGCGGGCGTACGACCATGCCCGGTATCGCCAGGAACTCCGTGCTCGCCAGCACCGACCAGCGCTGTTTGCGCACCACCCGGACGAACTCCTCCTGGCCGGTGATCTCCGGGAAGGGGGCGGCCATGACGATGCCCCTGCCCGCGAAGAGCCGGGCGCCCAGGTCGGTCCACTCCGCGGTGGCCGGGTTTCCGGCGCCCGCGTAGAGGGTCTCCCCCGCCAGGGCGTCCAGCGGCACTTCCGTCAGCGGTGCGAGCCGATGGTCGTCCCGCAGCAGCACGGCCATCCGCTCGTACCGCACCGGCTGGTGCACCAGATCTGCGCGCAACGCCGGGTCGAGCCCGGCGATCCTGCCGTAGGAGACATCGAGCCGCCCGGCGAGAAGCTCGGTGGCCGCACCCGTGAGGCCGCTGAAGTAGCGGGCGACGAACTCCAGTCCGGGGGCCGCCCGCCGGGTCTCCGTCAGCACCCGGTACCCCGTTCCCACCGGGGCGCCGATGTCGACGAGCAGCGGCCGGTCCGTGTCCGCGAAGGCGGCGGCCAGCTCGTCGTGCGCGTCCAGGACCCGCCGGGCGTACGGCAGCAGGCGCTCGCCCTCCGCCGTGAGCGTCACCTGCCGGGTGGTCCGTACGAACAGCTCGGCGCCCAACTCGCGCTCCAGCCGCCGGATGTCCCGGCTGAGCGCCTGCTGGGCGACGAACAGCCGGGCGGCGGCACGGGTGAAGTGCAGCTCGGCGGCGACGGCGACGAAGGCGCGCAGCAGCCGGGGTTCGATGTCCTGGGCCTGGGGCATGCCGGTGAATTTACAACAGAGGTGCGTCAATGGGCCCCGAACAGGTGTTGGACCCGCGTGGGCCCCCGCACCGAACCTTGATCCATGCCGAATACAGCCTCACAGATGACCACATCCGGCGGAACGCTGGTCCTCGCGCCCGGATTCCAGGACTCGGGCCACTCACGGGACGCCCCGGGCCGCTCACGGGACCCCGCGCGCCCGCCGGGCCCGTACACGCGTCTCTTCCGCACCCCGGGCGCCCGCGCCTTCACGGTCGGCAATCTCATCGCCCGCCTCCCCATGGGGATGTTCAGCGTGAGCGCCGTGATCATGATCGCGGGGGCGCGCGGCTCGTACGCACTCGCCGGGGCCGTCACGGCGGCCGGTCTCGCCGCCACCGCCGTCGTCGCCCCGTGGACGGCGCGGCTCGTGGACCGGTACGGCCAGGCCCGTATCGCCGTCCCCGCCACCGCGCTCGCCGCGCTCGGCTCGCTCGCCCTGCTGCTGTGCGTGCGGTACGGCGCACCCGACTGGACGCTGTTCGCCGCGTACGCCGCCACCGCCACCACGCCCAACACGGGCGGGTTGTCCCGGGCCCGCTGGGCCCATCTCCTCAAAGGGGACCCCGGCGCGCTGCACACGGCGAACTCCTTCGAGCAGGCCGCCGACGAGCTCTGCTTCATGCTCGGCCCGGTACTCGCGGCCTTCCTCTGCTCGGCGCTGTTCCCCGAGGCCGGCACGCTCGTCGGGGCCGTCCTGCTGCTCACGGGCGTCCTCGTGTTCGCGGCCCAGCGCGCCACCGAGCCGCCGGTCGCCCCTCGCGCCTCCGCGGGCTCGCCCGTCCGTACGCCCGGGATGGTCCCGATGCTCGCGGTCTTCCTCGCGACGGGCGCGGTCTTCGGCTCGATGGAGGTCGTCACGATCGCGTTCGCGGACGGCCCTGCGGCGGGCCCGGTGCTGGCCCTGCAGGCCGCCGGATCGTGCGTGGCGGGGCTGGCGTACGGAAGGGCGCGCCGCGGGGCCGGCATGCGGACGTGCCTCGCCGCAATGACGGCGTTGATGGCCCTGCCGCTGCTGGCCGCGGCCGCGACCGGCTCGCTGCTCGCCGTCGCGGGTGCGCTGCTGATCGCGGGCATGGCGACGGCGCCGACGATGGTGACCGGGATGGGCGTGATCCAGCGCCTCACCCCCGAGGGCCAGTTGAACGAGGGCATGACCCTGGCCGTCACCGCGCTGCTCGGCGGCATCGCGGTCGGCTCGGCGACGGGCGGCTGGACGGTGGAGCACGCGGGTGCGGTGTACGGCTACGGGATCCCGGTCGCGGCGGCCGCCGTGGCGCTGCTCGCGGCGGCCGCGGTGGACCGGCGGCGGGGCCTGTCTTCTTGATCAGGCCCTGGGGGGTGTCCGGCGGATCTTGCTGGGCGGCCTGATCCACCGGACGCCCCTGGCTCTGACTGAGCGGCGGCATCGGCAGCGGGACGGAGTACACCGTTGCGCCCGCGCCGACCCCGCCCTCGCAGGTGTTCGGCGGCTGGGTGCCGAGCCCGCGGTCGGACGGCTTCTCGGCGGCCCAGAACATGAAGCCGAGCATCCCCGCCGTCGTCCCGGCTCCGTTCGGCGCGACGTTCTGGACGAACGACCCGGTCGCGTTCTGCAACGAGGCCGCCCCAGGCCCCATCGCCTTGTGCGGCTCACCTGAGCGCAGGTTTGCCGGAACGGAACTCGGCCAGATCCTCGACCGGCAGAACTGCGACTTCCGCAAGCGTCGCGCCCAGTGCATCACGGTATGCGTAGATATCATCCGGATCGGAAGTCAGGATCACCGCACGATCGTGCCGGGCTGCGACGACAACGACCAGGGCGTCCACGGCATCCGGTCGCGTCTTGCCGGGTAGTGCCGCGAGCGCGGCTGCGACACCGCCGCGCTTCCCGTCCTCAGCCGTGTGCCCCGCTTGACATATGCCACACCCTGCCACTTCGCGGTCGGCACCGAAAATCACGCAGGACGGCAGCACACGGCTCAGCGGCGTCCAATGCCCAGGCTGTGGACGCCATGCCTGCGCCAGGACCGGGACGAGGACAACAGGCGGATGCCACCCGGATCTTGCGACCAGCCGCGTGGAAGCGGTGCGCTTCGGGATCCCGGCGCTCAAGGGCGATGAGCATTCCGGTGTCGTACACGAACGCAGTCACGCGACGGCGCCTCGCCGTGCGAATCCGGCGTCGATGGCTTCGAGGTAGGCATCCATGGCCGCGTCCTCCTCCGGCGTGGACGCCGGAGCGGCCTCAGGCTCCGCCTGTTCGGCCATGCGGTTTATGGCGTCGATCTCCGCGAAGCGCGCCTTGATGCGTACCTGCCGGGCTGCCTCGGCCGGCGCAGCGGTCCGCAGGAAGGCGGAGAGGTCGAGGCCGTACTCGGCTGCGGCCTCTCGGACGAGTACGTCGTCCTCCGGCTCAAAGGTGACGGTGATGCGGGTTTTCGCCATGGCATCACCGTAGGACGCCGTAGGACGCCGTAGCACGCCAGCGCAGCCGCAACGCAAAGGCCCGGCCGCCGTGTGGCTGCCGGGCCTGTGCCGCTGTGTTCAATCAACTACATGGGATGACGGGGTCGGTGGGGGCATGCCCCCACCCGTCCAGTGGAGATGGCGGGAATCGAACCCGCGTCCAACGGTGCAGAATCAGGGCTTCTCCGTGTGCAGTCCGCTGCGCTTTTCTCGGCCCCGGAGATCACGCGGACAAGTCTCCGACGGGCTCAGTCACTGTTTGATTTCCCTCCAGGCCCCGTGACCGGGTCTAGAGGTTTAGTTCCCTAGCTGATGCCAGGATCCGGGTCGGGAACAGCCCCGGGCTGACACTTCGCAAGTCGCTACTTAGGCAGCGAGGGCGAAGGAATCGCGCTTGGTGTTGGCGATTATTGGTTGCGACATATGGTTTACGAGATCATTGCCGCTTCCTCGACACGCTTCCCCTGCTTCGACATCCGCTGTCGAAACCGATCATCCCCATGTTGATTTATCAAACGTGCCCCCTCTAGGAGGGCAGGTGCCATCGTACGTGACCAACGCACGCGGATGCCAGCCTATTCCTGCCCGATCGGGCGAGGTCAGGCCCGCTGCCGCCGCCGCGCCGCCGACATCGCCCGGTCCGCCTCGCGCCGGTCCTGCTTCTCGCGCAGGGTCTGGCGCTTGTCGTACTCCTTCTTGCCCCTGGCGAGCGCGATCTCGACCTTCGCCCGCCCGTCCTTGAAGTACAGGGACAGGGGCACGATCGTGTGACCCGTCTCCTGGGACTTGGACTCCAGCTTGTCGATCTCCTCCCGGTGCATGAGGAGCTTCCGCTTGCGCCGTGCGCTGTGGTTGGTCCACGTGCCCTGGCTGTACTCCGGCACGTGCACGTTGTGCAGCCACGCCTCGTGGTCGTCGATCTGGACGAACCCGTCCACCAGCGAGGCGCGCCCCTGACGCAGCGACTTGACCTCGGTACCCATCAGCACGAGACCGCACTCGTAGGTGTCGAGGATGTGGTAGTCGTGCCGCGCCTTCTTGTTCTGCGCGATCAGCTTGCGCCCTTTTTCCTTTGCCATAGTGCGGTCATTTTCGCACTACGAGCGGGTCCCGAGGCCACTCAATACTGTCCGGGCCCGCTCCTCGGCCCGACCAGTGACCGTGAGGTCCGGGGTGAGGCCCTCGCCTTCGAGGTCACGGCCCGCAGGTGTGCGGTAGTGACCGACGGTGAGCTCGGCGACGGACCCGTCGGGCAGCCGCTCCGGCATCTGCACGGATCCCTTCCCGAAGGTGCGCGAACCCACGGTGACCGCGCGGCCACGATCCTGGAGCGCCCCCGCGACCAGCTCGGCCGCGCTCATCGTGCCGCCGTCGACGAGGGCGACGACGGGTCTCTCGGTGTCCCCTCCGGGGTCCGCGTACAGGGCCTTCTCCACGCCGTGCACGTCGTACGTCGCGACCAGGCCACCGTCCAGGAAGGCGGAGGCGGCGGCGGCCGCCTCGGAGACCAGGCCGCCGCTGTTGCCGCGAAGGTCGAGCAGGACGCCGGCGCCCGCGGGAGCGTCCCGCACGGCTTCCCGCACGCGCTCGCCGGTGCCCTTGGTGAAGGCCGCGACCTTGATCATCACGGCTGATTCGGCGAGCCGCTCGACGGTGACGGCCTCGGTGTCGAGCCGGGCCCTGCGGAGCGTCTCGGTCCAGGTGCGCTCGCCGCGCTGGAGGCCGAGGGCGACGGACGAGCCGACCGCTCCGCCCGCGCCGTTCGCGGCGTCCCCGCGCAGGAGGGCGACGACCTGGCTGACCGGGCGGCCGTCTATGGGCTGTCCGTCGATCGTGCGGATCTGGTCACCGGTCCGGATCCCGGCCCTCTCGGCGGGGCCGCCGCGCTGCACCCGGGCGACCTCGACCCGGCCGTCGGCGCCGCGCCTGGCCCACAGCCCGACGCCGGTGTACGCACCGTCGAGGGCCTGCTCGAACTCCTCGTACTCCCCCTTGTCGTACACCGCGCCCCAGCGGTCGCCGCTGCGGCTGACGACCTCCTCGGCCGCGTCCGCGCCGGACTTGCCGTCCGCCATGGCGTCTGCAGCAGCGCGGGCGACCTCGTCGCGGTCGACGGTCGCCGCGGCGGCGTGGGCGCCGGGCAGCGAGGGCGGCTTCGCCTCACCGCTCGGCAGCAGATCGGTTGCGGACGCGGTGATGAGGATGCTCGCGAAGAGGAATGTCAGGGCCGCCCCGCGGCGGTATCCACGGGGCATCCAGGGTGAATCGGGGCCCAACATGGCGCCCACTCTAGGACAAGCGAAGGGCGCCGTACGGCGGTTGGCCGTACGACGCCCAGGGGCGCTTGTCACACCTTGAGGTACTTGCGCAATGCGATGAAAGCGGCCATGGCGGGCATCAGCAGACCGATCGCGAGCACCAGCGGAAGCTTGGTGATCACGGCGTCCCAGCCGATGAAGTTGACCAACTGCATCTTCTCGGAGAGCGCGAGACCGTTGTCGATCAGGAAGTACCGCCCGACGAGCAGCAGGACGCAGGCGACCGCGCCACCGAGCAGCCCCGCGAAGGCGGCTTCCATGATGAACGGCATCTGGATGTAGAAGCTGGACGCGCCGACGAGCCGCATGATGCCGGTCTCGCGCCTTCGGCTGAACGCCGATACGCGCACGGTGTTGACGATCAGCATCAACGCGATGATCAGCATGAGGCCCATGACGAACAGCGCGGCGATGTTCATGCCGTTCATCAGGTCGAACAGGTTCTGCAGGATGTTGCGCTGGTCCTGGACGGACTGCACACCGTCCCGGCCGGCGAAGGCGGTCGCCACCACCTGGTACTTCTCCGGGTCCTTGAGCTTGACCCGGAACGACTCCTGCATCTGGTCCGGGGTGATGGTCGCGGCGATCGGGGTGTCGCCGTACTGGTCCCGGTAGTGCTTGTAGGCCTCGTCGGCCGACTCGTGTTGGACGTTCTCGACGACGTCCATCTTCTTGAGATCGGCCTGGATCTCTTCCTTCTGCTGGGCGGTGACCGCGCCCTTGGAGCACTTCTCGTCGGTCTCCGCGTCGTTCTTGTTGCAGAGGAAGATGGAGACGTTGACCTTGTCGTACCAGAAGTCCTTCATGGTGCTGACCTGCTCACGCATGAGCAGCGCACCACCGAAGAGCGCGAGCGACAGGGCCACGGAGACGATGACCGCGAAGGTCATCGTGAGATTGCGGCGGAGACCGACGCCGATCTCCGACAATACGAACTGGGCGCGCATGGCGAGTCTTTCAGCCTTTCAGTCTTGTCGCTCTACGTGCTCAGTGCTGGTAGCCGTAGACGCCGCGCGCCTGGTCTCGTACGAGACGGCCCTGCTCGAGCTCGATGACGCGCTTGCGCATCTGGTCGACGATGTTCTGGTCATGGGTCGCCATCACCACTGTGGTGCCGGTCCTGTTGATCCGGTCCAGCAGCTTCATGATGCCGACGGATGTCTGGGGGTCGAGGTTGCCGGTCGGCTCGTCGGCGATCAGCAGCATCGGGCGGTTGACGAACGCGCGGGCGATCGCGACGCGCTGCTGCTCACCACCGGAGAGCTCACCGGGCATCCGGTCCTCCTTGCCGCCGAGCCCGACGAGGTCGAGGACCTGGGGCACGGCCTTGCGGATCTCACCGCGCGGCTTGCCGATGACCTCCTGCGCGAAGGCCACGTTCTCGGCGACGGTCTTGTTCGGCAGCAGGCGGAAGTCCTGGAAGACGGTGCCGAGCTGCCGGCGCATGTGCGGCACCTTCCAGTTCGACAGGCGCGCGAGGTCCTTGCCCAGGACATGCACCATGCCGTGGCTGGCGCGCTCCTCGCGCAGGATCAGCCGCAGGAAGGTCGACTTTCCGGAACCGGACGAGCCCACGAGGAAGACGAACTCCCCCTTCTCGATCTCCAGGGAGACGTCGCGCAGGGCGGGGCGGTTCTGCTTGGGGTAGCTCTTGGAGACGTTGTCGAATCGGATCACGGGTGCACCACGGTCGGCCGGGAGTAGGTGTGCGTGACCATACGCGAATGGGGAGGGCGCGCGCAGTTGCCGTCCGGAGTTGCGCGTTTTGTCCGTTACCGGAATGGGCGTATTCCGACGGGGCGCGCCGAAACGCGCGCGAGCTGGCACAGTGGTACGGGGAACGGAAGCGTTTCCCGGAGCGTTGGGCGGAGCAGACACGCTGAGGAACGCTGCGAGAAGGTCTCGGCCGGCGACTCCGCCGCGCGGGAGGAGGAGAGCGCATGACCTACGACCGACTGGTGTGCGCCAACTGCGCGGCACCCGTCACCGAGGGCCGATGCCCCGTCTGCCGCGCCAATCGGGAACGCCTGCAGCAGGACGGCCCCCTGGCGGGCCTGAGCCCTGCGGCCCTGCTGGCGCTGCTGGTGGTCCTGGTGGCCGCGTTGGCGCTGCTGGCCCACCAGACCGCATAACCGTCCCCGCCCTCCGTACGGAGCCACGCAAGGGCCCGGGGTGCCGATGAGCACCCCGGGCCCTTGTCACGTACCGTAACGTCACGTTCCGTTACGTGTGTTCACGCATCGCTCACACGGCGGTGCGGCCGCCGCCGACGAGGCGGGGCAGCATCCGGAAGCCGATACCACCGGCGATCATCGTCGCGGCACCGACCAGCAGGAACGTGGTCTCGGCGGCGCCGGTCTCCGCCAGCTCCTCCTTGGCCTCACCCTGCTCGACCGGCTTCGAGCCGGCGTTGTCGGTGTCGGTGTTGTCGGCGCACTCCGCACCATCGAGGTCGACGGTGCAGGTGCCGGCGCCACCGTCGGTGCCGGTGGAGCCGCCGGTGGCGGTCGAGGCGCCCTGGTTGCCGCCGTTGCCGTTGCCGTTGTTGCCGTTGCCACCGGAGTTGCCGTTGCCGCCAGCGGCCGCGTCACCGCCACCAGCGGCCGCGTCACCACCACCGGCCGCAGCGTCACCACCACCAGCAGCCGCGTCACCACCACCGGCCGCAGCGTCACCACCACCAGCAGCCGCGTCACCACCACCGGCCGCAGCGTCACCACCACCAGCAGCGGCATCGCCACCACCGGCCGCAGCGTCACCACCACCAGCAGCGGCATCGCCACCACCGGCCGCAGCGTCACCACCACCAGCAGCCGCGTCACCGCCGCCGGCCGCAGCGTCACCACCACCGGCGATCTGGCCGAGAGTGTCGTTGCCGCTGTTGTCGCCACCCTCTGTGTCGTTGGCGCCGAGGACGACCTCGGCACCCTGCTCGGTGACCTCGGCCTTGGCGTTGAGGCCCGCGACGTTCACGTCGATACCGACGGCCTGAGCGGCACCCGCGGCAGTCAGGGACGCACCGGCGGCGATCACCGCACCGGCCGCTATCCGCGCCACGCGCACACGCGTCTTCTTGGTCATCTGCCTGCTACCCCCAGTAGCTATTCGTCAGTGATGCAGCGTCTTGGGGCTGCAGCCGCTGAGGGTTGACTTCCGTTTCCCCCGCTCACACGCGCCCCAGAAATACGCATGCCGCGCTCACCCTCCCCAGTTTCCGTGGACGCGTCAAGGCCGTTGCGCGAGCAATGCCCGAAATAAGGAGAGTTGACCGAGACTCAGGCACGCAACTGTGACGTAAACCTGGAACTGCCGCCCTCAAGACGCCAGTTGCCATGTCGACAAAGCGAGCTGACGCTGCATATTCCGCTTGCGTCAGCGAACACGTGCCTCCGTAGGCCCTGATTCCGTGTTCGCGGTCAGGACGCACAGCTGAATGGCGACGCCTTGACCGCGCCGACGAAGGCCGTCCAGGCCGACGAGCCGAAGACGACGGCGGGGCCGTGAGGGTTCTTGCTGTCCCGGACGGGGACGCAAGCGGTGCAGGTGTCGCTGACTTCGAGGCAGTCGCCGCTGCTGCCGCCGCTGTACGTGGACTTGCGCCACATCGGCACGGTCGAGGCGTCCGGGATGACGTGCTCACTGCTGCGCATGCTCGTATTCCTTTGCGACGGACCTGATCAGTGCCAGGGACTCGTGGTGCGACAGCGCGTCCCCCAGGGCGTGATCGTATGCCGCCTGGCACTCACGCACCACGGACGGAACTTCGAGCACGCGTCCTGTCTTCAAGCCTTCCACGTACGCGACGGGCGGCAGGTCCTCGAACCACATGAGCGTGACAAAGCCCTCCATCAGCGCGTGGAATCCCGCAGAGAAGGGAAGCGCATGCACTCGGATACGGTGGCTCTCGCCCAACTGCACGATGTGCCTGAGCTGTTCGCACATGATCGCCGGACTGCCAATGGGACGCCGCAGAACCGCCTCATCCATCAGCGCCCAGAACACCGGCGAGTGGAAGTCGTCCAGGATGCGGGCGCGTTCGAGGCGGGTGACGAGCAGCCTGTCACGCTCCTCGGTCGTCTTGGGCGGGAAGCCCGAGCCCAGCACCTCACGTGCGTACGCCTCCGTCTGGAGAATGCCAGGTACCAGCTTCGGCGCGTACTCCCGGATCACCGTCGCCCGCCGCTCAAGCTCCAGCGCCTCCGCGAAATGCTCCGCGACTCTCCCCTCGCCCAGCGCCGGCAGGAACCTCTCGAAGAGCCCGCCGGTGTCCAGCACTTGGTCCAGTCGGCGCGCGTCCTCCACGTCCGGTCTGCGTCGCCCCGCCTCGATGTGCGCGATGTGCGTGCGCGACATGATCGCGCGCTGGCTCAGCTCCTCCTGGGTGAGCCCGGCCGCCTCGCGGCGGCGCTTGAGCTCTTCGCCGTACTTCTCGCGGGACTGCGGGTTGTCCTCGATCGCCATGACCCAACTCCCCCTGTGTGCGGACGCCGTTGTCACGCCTTAACCCCTACCGAGCGTAACGAACGTGACCCCACTCTGTGATCGGAACCGCACACAGAGCGAGAGGCACAGGCAGGTCATGGTCAAGGCGAGCGGAGACGAGGCGGGCGCGGTGATCACCCTGAGGGTGTCCCGAGACGGTGGGCGCACGTGGGGACCGAGGGTGACGTACCGTCCGGACCGGCTGGCGCCGCCGCTCGAAGCGGGGTGCCGTTTCCCGCTGTGCGCGTGCCCGAAGTGCGTCCCGAAAGGCGGGCAGGCCCCGTAGACGCGAAAACGGCGCCGGGCCCGCGGGCCCGGCGCCGTTCACAGGATCCGGTTACTTCTCCTGCTGCTTGCGCCAGCGGATGCCGGCCTCGAGGAAGCCGTCGATCTCGCCGTCCAGCACGGCCTGCGGGTTACCGACCTCGAACTCCGTGCGCAGGTCCTTGACCATCTGGTACGGGTGGAGGACGTACGAACGCATCTGGTTGCCCCACGAGCTGCCGCCGTCGCCCTTGAGGGCGTCCATCTTGGCCCGCTCCTCCTGGCGCTGACGCTCCAGGAGCTTCGCCTGGAGGACGTTCATCGCGCTCGCCTTGTTCTGGATCTGGGAGCGCTCGTTCTGGCAGGAGACCACGATGCCGGTCGGGATGTGGGTGATGCGGACCGCGGAGTCGGTCGTGTTGACGCCCTGGCCGCCCGGGCCGGAGGCGCGGTAGACGTCCACGCGCAGCTCGGACTCGTCGACCTCGACGTGGTCGGACTGCTCGACGACCGGGAGGATCTCGACGCCCGCGAAGGACGTCTGGCGGCGGCCCTGGTTGTCGAAGGGGGAGATACGGACCAGGCGGTGCGTGCCCTGCTCGACCGACAGCGTGCCGTAGGCGTACGGCGCCTTGACGACGAAGGTGGTCGACTTGATGCCGGCCTCTTCCGCGTACGACGTCTCGTAGACCTCGGTGCCGTAGCCGTGGCGCTCGGCCCAGCGCAGGTACATGCGCTGGAGTTGCTCGGCGAAGTCGGCCGCGTCGACGCCACCGGCCTCGGCGCGGATGTTGACGAGCGCCTCGCGCTCGTCGTACTCGCCGGAGAGGAGCGTGCGGACCTCCATCTCGTCCAGCGCCTTGCGGACCGACTCCAGCTCGGCCTCGGCCTCGGCGCGGGCGTCCGGGTCGTCCTCGGACTCGGCGAGCTCGAAGAGGATCTCGAGGTCGTCGATCCGCGCACGCAGCGCCTCCGCCTTGCGGACCTCGGCCTGCAGGTGCGAGAGCTTGCTGGTGATCTTCTGTGCCGCCTCGGGGTCGTCCCACAGCGACGGTGCCGCCGCCTGCTCCTCGAGCACGGCGACATCTGCCCTCAGCTTGTCGAGGTCCAGGACGGCCTCGATCGACCCCATGGTCGAGGAGAGGGACTTCAGCTCTTCGGATACATCGACGACTGCCACGCGTCCAGCGTAACGGCTGGCCGGGGTGTTCCGGCCCGCCGGACGGGACCTAGGGCTGTGAGGGGGCCGACTGCTTGGAGTCCTGGGGCGGTACGCCGTCGTCGTCACCGCTTGTCGCCAGCCAGCCGCCGACACCGACCGCGGCCGCCAGCGCCAGGCCCGCGACACCGAACGTGATGCGGCGCCTGCGGACCGCTTCCGCCTTGTGGCGGGCGGAGCCGGGGCGGCGCTGGCCCGGGGTGCGGGGGGCGCGGGCGGTGCCGCGGGCGCCGCCGGCGAGCTCGTCGGGGCCGGGGACGCGCATCGAGGTGTGGGTGTCCCGGTTGGAGTCGGTGGCCGAGCCGGGGACGAGGGGGACGGCTGCCCTGCGGGGGGTGGTGGGGAGGGTCGCGTGGTCCGGCTCCTCGTAGACCTCCGAGGACGGCGCTGCGTCTGATGCGTACGGCTCGTCCACGTCCAGCGGCGGCATGCCCGCCAGCAGCGGCAGCAGCTCGTGCAGGCGCGCGGCGAGCTCGGAGGCGCGCAGGCGGGAGGCGGGCGCCTTGGCCAGGCACTGGACGATGAGCTGCCACAGCTCGTCCGGGATGCCGGGCAGCGGGACCACGGTCTCGGTGACGTGGCGGCGCAGTACGGCGCCGGGGTGGCCGCCCCCGAAGGGGGTGAAGCCCGCGAGCAGCTCGTACAGGACCGTCGCGAGGGCGTAGATGTCGACGGCCGCACGCGGAGGCAGGCCCTCGACGATCTCCGGCGCCAGATAGTCCGGCGTGCCGATGATCCGGGTGGCCCTGGTGCGGCGCGGGGTGTCGATGAGCTTGGCGACGCCGAAGTCGGTCAGCAGGGCGGGGTGGGCGCCGCCGGGGCCGAGCGGGCCCTCCATGTCGAGCAGGATGTTCTCCGGCTTGACGTCGCGGTGGACGACTCCGGCGGCGTGGGCGGCGGCGAGGCCCTCGGCGACGTCGGCGATGATCGCGACCGCGGCCTCGGGGGCGAGCCGGCGCTCGCGGTCGAGGCGGGTGCGCAGATCGGTGCCGCGCACGAGGTCCATCACGAGGGCGAGGTCCGTGCCGTCCACGACCAGGTCACGGACGCCGACGACCCGGGGGTGGTCGAGTCCGAGCAGGGCCGTGCGCTCCTGGACGAAGCGTCCGACCAGCTCCTGGTCGGACGCGAGGTCCTCGCGCAACAGCTTGATGGCGACGGGGCCTTCCGGGCCCTCGCCGAGCCACACCGTGCCCGCGCTGCCCCTCCCGAGGATCTGGTGGGCGGTGTACCGGCTGCCGATGTTCCGTGCCAAGACTGCTCCCTCAGCGGCTGGCGTTGCCCATCAAACTACGCGGCTGTCGGGGTACCTCGTGCCCCGGATGGCGCCAACCGTCACTTCTGCGGGGCTATTTCCCCCGCAGAAGTCGACATAACGACAGACTGATCGCTCGCTACTGCCCCGTACCGGTGCCCGAGCCGGTGCCCGGATCCGATGCGGTGAGGTCCTCGAAGAACTTGGTGACGCTGGAGATCCCGTCGCCGATCGCCTTCCAGTAGCTCTGCCCCTGGCCGATCCAGTCCTGGAGCGGGGTGAGCTCCCAGATCAGCCAGCCCGCCACGAAGAGCAGGATCAGCGTGAACAGGCAGCCCTTGAGGCAGCCCAGGCCCGGGATCCGCATCGGGTTCGCGCTGCGCTGCCGCGGCTGGCGCGGCTCGCGCGCCGGGCGCGGGGCGGGCTGCTGGGGCGGCGGCTGCGGGGGCGCGTACTGCTGCCGCTGAGGAGGCTGCGGGGCGTACTGCTGCGGCGGAGGCGCGTACTGCTGCCGCCGCTGGGGCTGGGGCTGCCTGCCCTGCGGAGGCCGCTGCTGGTGCTGTGGGGGCTGCTGGGGCGCCGGCTGACGGTGCGGACGGCGGCGCAGCGGGTCCTGGCTCGGGTCCAGGTACTGGATTTGCGTCTGCTCGTTGCGGTCCCGGGCAGCCTGCAGCTGGGACTGCCACGGGTGCGGGTCCTCGGGCCCGGGCCGCGGCGGGCCGTCGGGGCGCGGCGGTACGGGGGGCATGACCGCGGTCGGGTCCGCAGCACCGTTGCGGGGCAGGACGCTGGTCGGGTCGGATGCGCCCGCGGGCATGCCCGTCTGCGGCATCACGCTGGTCGCGGCGCCCGGGTCGTACTGCGGCGCGTTGCCCGGCAGCACCTGGGTAGGGTCGGAAGCACCGGGCATGCCCGGGACGGTGGCGGGCGACGGATCGGGCGCGAGCAGCGCGCCGACGCCCTCGGCGGCCTCGATCTGGGCGGGCGTGGAGTGGACGCCGACTCCGGCGGCGACGGTACGCAGGCCGCGGGCGAGGTTCTCGGCGCTCGGCCGCTCGCCCGGCTCCTTGCGCAGACAGCGCTCTATGACCGTCCACAGCGGGGCAGGGACGGTGGACGGGCGGCGGGGCTCCTCGCTGAGGTGGCGGTGGAGCACCTCCAGGGCCGTACCGCCCGCGAACGGCGGACGGCCGGTGACCAGCTCGTACAGCAGGATTCCGGCGCCGTAGATGTCGACGGCGGAGGTCTGCGGGCGGCCCTCGGCGGACTCCGGGGCGACGTAGGCCGGCGTGCCGACGAACTCGTGCGTACGGGTCAGGCCCGGGGAGTCGGCGAGGCGCGCGATGCCGAAGTCGGTGAGCATCGGGTGCATCTCACCGCCGCGCTCTGCGAGCAGGACGTTGGCGGGCTTGAGGTCGCGGTGGACGACGCCGTCGGCGTGGCTGGCGGCCAGCGCGTCCGCGATCTGGGCGGTGAGCAGGGAGGCGGCGACCGGGGTGAACGGGCCGTTGTCCCGGAGGTAGCGGTGCAGGTCCGGGCCGTCGACCAGGTCCATCACCAGCGCGAGCAGGTCGCCCTCGACGACCAGGTCGCGGGTGCGGACGATGTTCGGGTGGGTGAGGCGCAGCAGGACGGAGCGCTCGCGCAGGAAGCGCATCACGACGTCCGCGTCGTTCGCGAGTTCCTCCTTGAGGACCTTGATCGCGACGGTCTCACCCGGCTGGCCGGCAACCGCTGCCTCGGCTCCGGCGGTCTCCCGCTGGCGGGCTCGCCAGACGGTGCCCGTGGCACCGCGGCCGAGCGGTTCCTCGAGCAGGTACTTGCTGCCTACCGGCCGCACGTCATGCGCTCCCTGCTGATCGTGGTTCTGGTGGTCCTGGGCGGCGCCCCGGGTGGCTCCCTGGAGGCCGGACCTGGGTGGTCACTGGTGTGATCCCCGGTTCATATATGGCCCCGACCGGGTGTCCGACCCACTGTAGTGCCGCCGATCGGGTCATCGGTGTGCTCACCGGATTGGCCGGTAAGACGTCCCCGGCGGGCGGATGGTTGCCGAACGGCCGTGCGGAGAGCGGCAGAGGCGATCCCAACCAGGCACTTTTGCATCCAGAGCCGACCAATCAAGATCACTTGGGGGTGGGTGCCGGGCGTGTTGTCAGTGGCAGGTGCGAGGATGCCTCCAGCACGGAGTCGTGGGGTCGGGAGAGCCCTGCTGCCGTGCCGACCTGCCGGGTGGGGGGAATCACAGGGCGGCTCCCCTGCCGGGCACCCCGCGCAGAAGGGACCGCTGACGGCGATGCAGATCCGGCTGACCGTCCTCGTGCCGCGCAGCGGCCAGTCCACGCAGGGCGCTGCGCGCGTGTGCGACGTGCTCGTCACCGCGCCTGCCGGCACGGCCCTGGCGGCGATCGCCTCCGGCCTGGCCGCGGCCGTGTCCGGCCCGGAAGCGCCCGGGCCGGTGGTGCTGTACGCGGGCCGGGAGCGGCTCGACGCCCAGCGGTGCGCGCTGGGCGAGCCTCCGCTGGTGGACGGCGCGGTGCTGTCGCTCCAGGCCCCCGCGGACGGCGAAGGCGGCGGGGACGGAGAGGCCGGGGCGCAGGCGCAGGCCCAGCTCCATGTGGTCGCCGGGCCGGACGCGGGCGGGGTCCATCTGCTCCACGGCGGCCAGATCCGTGTCGGGCGCTCGGCCGAGGCGGACGTTCCGCTCGACGACCCGGACGTCTCGCGGCTCCACTGCGCGGTGACCGTCGCGGACGACGGCGGCGTCACGGTCGCGGATCTCGGCTCGACGAACGGCACCACTCTGGAGGGCACCACCGTCGGCCCCCAACCGGTCCGACTTCCCCCGGGCGCCCTCCTCCGGATAGGTGAATCCACGCTGCGCCTGGCCCCGTCGGCGGGTCCCGGCCGGCTGACGACGACCCCGGACGGCGAGGGCCACCTGCGGGTGGGCCGTCCGCACGCCCCCGCGGCGGGCGCGGCCGGTGCGGCGGACCACGCTCGCAGCGATGTGCCGGACGGGCCGGAGGCCGTTCCGTACGGCCACGAGGACGGCGGTACGGCCCCGGTCGGGCGGCCGGTTCCGTCATGGGCCCGTGCGGACGGGACGGCGGTCCCCGGGCATGCGTCGGGCGGCGCGGTACCGGCACAGCGGGGCGGTGCGGGCGCGGATGACGCGCTCGGCGGGGCGTACGGCGCCGGCGCCGGTACGGGGACGGGGGCGCGCACTCAGGATCCGGCGCGCCGGGCTGCAGCAGCTTCCGGGAACGATCGGGCCGCTGAGGGCCGGCATGCGCCCGGGGCCTTCGAAGGACAAGGCCGACACGGGCATGTGCCGGGCGACGCAGGGCCCGGCGGCGGACACGGGGCATCGGCCGGACACGCAGCCGACGCCACCCACGGCGGCCGGGGGTACCGGGCAGGCACGGACGGCCGGGCACCCGGGACCGCAGTGACCGCAGGGCCCGCGGGGACCGCAGCCGGACGCGGAAGCGAGGCGACCCGCGGCGGAGCCCCGCAACCGGCGGGCAGCCAGGCACCCGGGACCGCAGCCGGAGACGCAACCGGCGCCGCGCACGGCGTAGCCGATCGAGGATGGGTCGCGCAGGACGAAGGCCACCGCTCCGGCACCGGCGGGATCGGCGCCGTAGGCACTGGCGCCGATGGCACCGGCGCCGAAGCAGCCGGTGCCCACCCCGACGGAATCGGCGCCGACGCGGCCGGTGACAGCGTCCGTGGCGACGCCGATGGCAGCGGCTCGGCGCGCAGTGGTGGGAGGCGCACGCGGGACGAGAGCGGGCCGCGGAAGCGTGGGATAGGGGCGTGGGCCCGGCGGCTGGCCGGGGCGCGTGTGGACACGGCCCCCGAGGACGCGGGCGACCGCGGTGACGTGGCAGTCGCCGCCACGCCCCTCGTCGAGACGTGGCCGGACCCCGCCACCGTGCTGCTCACCGCCCTCGGGCCCGGGCCACGACTGTGGGAGCGCGGGCCGGGGCACCCCGAGGAGCTCGCCGTACGGCTCGGGACCGCGGACCGCGCGGACACGCCCGCCGTCCCCGTCACCGTCGGACTGCGCGAGGCCGGGTCCCTCGGGCTCGCGGGCCCCCGGTCGCGGCTCTCCGGACTCGCCAGGTCCGTCGTGGCGCAGCTCGCCGTGCTGCACTCGCCCGCCGATCTGGAGATCGTGCTGATCAGCACCGACCGCGCCAGGCCCCTGGAGGAGCGCAGGCGCGACTGGAGCTGGCTCGGCTGGCTGCCGCACCTGCGGCCCACGCACGGGCAGGACTGCCGCCTCCTCGTCGCGTACGAACGGGACCAGGCCACCGCCCGGGCCGCCGAGCTGACCAGACGGCTGGACGACGGTCCGCTCGGCCCGGGCTGGCCCAGCTCCGGCCGCCGCATGATCGAGGACGCCGCAGCGCGCCACACCGGGCCACGGACCGTGGTCATCCTGGACGGCGACCCCGGTTCCGCGGCGCTCCGCGAGACCACCGCCCGGCTTGCCGGGGCGGGCGCCGCCGGCGGCATCCATGTCATCTGTCTGGCCGAGACCCCGGCGGCCTCGCCGCTCTCCCCGGTCGCGGCGACGTACGAGGAGGCGTGCGCGGCATCGCTCGCGTTCCGCGAGTGCGGGGCCGTCGCGCTGCTGAGCGGCGATGTGGCGACGGCGCTGAGGTTGCTGCGCACGGCGTCGGGGCGGCCCGCCGGGCACGGCACGGTCGGCGCGGTGGACGCGGTGTCCGCGGCCTGGGCCGAGCGCTTCGGCCGGGCGCTGGCACCGCTGCGCGCGGCGGACGCGGACGGCGCCCGGGCCGGTGCCGGGACCGGCCGCGGCCACGGCCGGGCGGTGGCCTCGCCGCTGCCGCGGTCGGCGCGGCTGCTGGACGAGTTGGGGCTGGCCAGGGCCACGCCCGCGTCGCTGATGGCCCGTTGGGCGTCGGCCGCGGACGGTACGGCAGTGCTGGGCGCCGGCCCGCGCGGCCCGGTCTCCGTCGATCTCACCGCCGAGGGCCCGCATCTGCTGATCGAGGGCCCTGCGGGCAGCGGCCGTACGGAACTGCTCCGCGCGATCGCCGCGTCACTGGCCGCCGCCGGGCGGCCGGACCGGCTCGGGCTGCTGCTCGTCGACGGCGCGGGCGGCGAGCGGGGCGAGGGGCTCGCGGCCTGTACGGAACTCCCCCATGTCACCGAACATCTGGTCGCATCGGATCCGGTCCGGATGCGCGAGTTCGCGCAGGCCCTCGGAGCGGAGCTGAAGCGGCGGGCGGAGCTGCTGGGCCGGGAGAGCTTCGCCGAGTGGCACGCCCGTCGCGGGGTCGCGGACCGTCTGGTGGCCCAGCGGTCCGCGCCACTCTCCGAGTCCGCGTCCGCGTTCGCCTCCGCGTCGGGGCGTGGTGATTCGGGATCCCATGACGTCGAGTCCCCGGACTCCGGCTCACTTCGTCTGCGGGCACGCGCCGCGCTGGCCGCAGGCGAACGCGGCTCCGCGGGCCAGGCCCACGCGACAGGCCCGGCGGCCGCCGCGCGCGGCGCGGCCGCGTCGATGGGCAAGGCGGTCCCTGGCGCCGACGACGACTCGCGCGGTTCGGACACCGCGGGCGCCCCTGCCGACGGTCACGACCGGGCCGGTGGCGCGAGCGGCCCGAGTCGCCAGGCCGGCAGGGGTGGCCCCGACCGGGAGGCGCCCCCGCTGCCCCGGCTCGTCGTCCTCGTCGACGACTACGACGCGCTGCTCGCCCCGGCGCTCGGCAGCCCCGGCCGCCCCGCGGCCGGTTCCGTCGTACGGGCGCTGGAGGCAGTGGCCAGGGACGGTGAGCGGCTCGGCGTCCATCTGGTCGCGACGTCCTCCCGGCCCGACCGCACCGCGGACACGGAGCTGGCCCACGGTGCCCGGCTGCGCGTGGTGCTCGACGCGCCGCCCACGTCCACAGGACCCGAGGACCCGGTCCCGGGGCGCGGGCGCCTCGGGCATCCGAGCGGGCGCGTGACGCCGTTCCAGGCGGGCCGGGTGACGGGCCGTATCCCGCGGACGGCGACGCAGCGGCCCACCGTCGTGGAGCTGGAGTGGGAGCGGATGGGCGACCCTCCGACCCGCCGCCCGGTCCGCGAGCTGGGCAACGGGCCGACGGACCTGGCCCTCCTCGCCAGCGCCCTCGACCGGGCGGCCCGCTCGGTCGACGCCACTCCCGTGCCGCCGCTGACCCCGTCCCGCTCCTGATCCGTCCCGCCCCTGGCCCTGCCCCTGCCTCCTCCCGACGGCCCTGATGGCTCTGACGGCACGTCACGAGCCCATCACGATCACCCAGTTGACAGGGAAGGCGGTATTGCTTCGCCCCCGCCCCGGGCGTAGACCTGACCCCACGGGACGGGAGCGGTGCTGCCTGCGTCACGGCCGGCTGTGCCCTCCGAAGGCGCACGGGAGAGACGGGGCAGTGATGCGCACAGCTCGTACGACTCGTACCACTCGCAGCAGGGCCATCGTGGGGCTCGTCGCCATAGGCGCCCTCGTCGCCCTCACCGGCTGCGGCGGCGACAAGGACGGCGGCGGCGGAAGCACACCGGACAGCACCGGTGGCAGCGACTCGGCCCCCACCGTCCAGCTGCCCAAGCTGAACGGCGAGAAGATCGAGGTCGCCGCGGTCTGGACGGGCCCCGAGCAGGAGAACTTCACCAAGGTCCTCAAGGAGTTCGAGAAGCGCACCGGCGCCACCGTCACCTTCGTCCCCGCGCAGGACCCGATCGTCAACTTCCTCGGTACGAAGATCGCCGGTGGCAGCCCGCCCGATGTGGCGATGCTGCCGCAGGTCGGCGCGATCAAGGAGACCGTGGCCAAGAAGTGGGCCAAGCCGCTCGGCCCCGAAGCCAAGGCCGAGCTCACCAAGAACTACGGCAAGGGCTGGCAGGACCTCGGCTCCGTCGACGGCACCCCGTACGGCGTCTACTTCAAGGCCGCCAACAAGTCCCTCATCTGGTACAACAACGCGGTCTTCGAGAACGCCGGCGCCACCGAGCCCAAGACCTGGAAGGAATTCCTGACGACGGCCGAGACGATCTCCGCGTCCGGTGTCACCCCGGTCTCGGTCGGCGGCGCGGACGGCTGGACGCTCACCGACTGGTTCGAGAACGTCTACCTCTCCCAGGCCGGCCCGGAGAAGTACGACCAGCTGGCCAAGCACGAGATCAAGTGGACCGATCCCTCCGTCAAGCAGGCGCTGACGACCCTCGCCGAGCTGTTCGGCAAGCCCGCCCTGATCGCGGGCGGCGCGAACGGCGCACTGCAGACCGAGTTCCCCAAGTCCGTCACCCAGACCTTCACCGGGGGCGACCAGCCCAAGGGTGCGATGGTCTTCGAGGGCGACTTCGTCACCGTCAACATCGCGCAGACCGGGGCCAAGATCGGTACGGACGCGAAGGTGTTCCCGTTCCCGGCCGTCGGCGCCGAGCCCCCGGTGGTCACCGGCGGCGACGCGGCCGTCGCGCTCAAGGACTCCAAGGGCGCGCAGGCGCTGCTGACCTTCCTGGCGTCGCCCGACGCGGCGAAGATCTGGGCGGGGTCCGGCGGTTTCATCTCCCCCAACAAATCCCTGGACGTGGCCGCGTATCCGAACGACGTCCAGCGCGACATCGCGAAGGCGCTGATCGCCGCGGGCGACGACTTCCGCTTCGACATGTCGGACCAGATGCCGCAGTCCTTCGGCGGCACGCCGGGCAAGGGCGAGTGGAAGGCGCTCCAGGACTTCCTGAAGAACCCGAAGGACATCGCGGGCACGCAGGCGCGGCTGGAGGCCGACGCGGCCAAGGCGTACAAGAGCTGACGCGGCGATGACGGCCCCCGGAGCGTCCAACGGAGCGTCCTCCGGAGCGGCGGAGGGCCCGGCGCCCTCCGCCTCCGGTGGCGTGCGCAAGCGCAAGAGCGTGACCGGCACCCGCAGGCTCGTCGCCGCCGGCTTTCTGCTGCCCGCGCTGGTGCTGCTCGGCGCGCTCGTGGTGTACCCGATCGGGTACTCGGTCTACCGGTCCTTCTTCGACAAGTCCGGCAGCTCCTTCGCCGGGCTCGACAACTACGTCGAGATCTTCACCGACGACACCATCCTCACCGCCGTCAAGAACAACGCGATCTGGGTGGTCGTCGCGCCGGCCGTGGCGACGGCCCTCGGTCTGATCTTCGCCGTGCTCACCGAACGGGTCCGCTGGGGCACGGCGTTCAAGCTCATCGTCTTCATGCCCATGGCGATCTCGATGCTCGCGGCGGGCATCATCTTCCGGCTGGTGTACGAGCAGGACCCGGAGCGCGGTGTCGCCAACGCGGTCTGGGTCGGCGTGCACGACACGTTCGCAGAATCGGCCGGTTACCCCAAGGCGCATCCGCTGCCCGTCCATCCGCTGGAGGCGGCGGGCGGCGGAGCGTTCATCACCAAGGAGCCGGTCACGGCGGGCACCGCCGTCCAGCTCCCTCTCGTCGGCGTACCGCCCGCGAAGATGCCGGGTGACGCGAAACCCGCGAAGGCGACCGCGGCGGAACCCGGGAGGATCACGGGCACGGCCTGGCTGGACTTCACCCGGGGCGGCGGCGGAAAACCCAACGCCATCGACGCCCAGGAGCTCGGCCTCAAGGGCATCAAGGTCGAGGCGGTCAAGGACGGCAAGGTCGTCGCCACCGCCACGGCGGCCGCCGACGGTACGTTCTCGCTCCCCGCGGAGGCGGAAGGCGCGCGGCTCCGGCTGCCCGTGAGCAACTTCCGGGAGCCGTACAACGGAGTGGACTGGCTCGGCCCGTCCCTCGTGACCCCGGCGATCATCGGCTCGTACGTCTGGATGTGGGCGGGCTTCGCGATGGTGCTGATCGCCGCGGGGCTGGCGGCCGTGCCGCGCGAACTGCTGGAGGCGGCCCGCGTGGACGGTGCCAATGAGTGGCAGGTCTTCCGCAAGGTGACCGTCCCGCTGCTCGCGCCGGTCCTCGCGGTCGTCCTGGTCACGCTGATGATCAACGTTCTGAAGATCTTCGACCTGGTCTTCATCATCGCGCCCGGCTCGGCGCAGGACGACGCGAACGTGCTGGCGCTCCAGCTCTACCGCTCGTCGTTCGGCACCGACGCCCATCTCGGAGTGGGCAGCGCCATCGCGGTGCTGCTCCTGCTGCTGGTGATCCCGGTGATGCTCTTCAACATTCGGAGGATGCGAAGGGAGACGCACCGATGAGCACCGACAGCGCCGTCAAGGCGAAGCCGACGCTCGCCTCCCGTATCGCCACCCGTACCGGCGGCGGGGCCATGCGGGTCTTGCTCGTCCTGGTCGGGCTGTTCTGGTTGATGCCGACCGTGGGGCTGCTGCTGTCCTCGCTCCGCTCGCCCGCCGACATCAACGCGAGCGGCTGGTGGGAGGTCTTCACCGCGCCCGCCCAGATCACGACCGAGAACTACTCCAGGCTGCTGGAGAACGACACCATCACCGACTCGCTGCTGGCCACAGTCATGATCACCGTCCCGGCCACGCTCCTGGTCGTCGTGATCGGCTCGCTCGCGGGATACGCCTTCGCGTGGATGGAGTTCCCGGGCCGCGACTGGTGGTTCCTGGTCGTCGTCGGACTGCTCGTCGTCCCGGTCCAGGTCGCTCTCGTTCCCGTGTCGAAGCTCTTCGGCAAGATCGGGATCTTCGAGACGACGGTCGGAGTCGTGATCTTCCATGTCGCCTTCGGCCTCCCCTTCGCGATCTTCCTCCTCCGGAATTTCTTCGCGGAGATTCCGCGCGAGCTGCTCGAGGCGGCCAGGCTCGACGGGGCGGGCGAGATCAGGCTGTTCACACGGGTCGTGCTGCCGCTCGGCGGGCCGGCGATCGCCTCGCTGGGGATCTTCCAGTTCCTGTGGGTCTGGAACGACATGCTGGTGGCGCTGATCTTCGCGGACTCCGAGTCCCCGCCGATCACGGTCGCGCTGCAGCAGCAGGTACGGCAGTTCGGCAACAACATCGACGTGCTGGCGCCGGGCGCGTTCGTCTCGATGATGATTCCGCTCGCCGTGTTCTTCGCGTTCCAGCGGCAGTTCGTGTCCGGCGTCATGGCAGGGGCGGTCAAGTAGCAGGCGGTGCACAGCACCTGCCGCCGGCCCTGCCGTAATGCGGCGTCCGCTGCCACCGGCGCTGCCGCTGTCGCTTTCGCACACCCGATCGAGCCCTCGATCGGGTGTGCGCGTACGCACGGGAGCGCCGCACGAGAAACATCGGCACCTCACCCGCCCGCAAACCCTTCGACACCTTCGACGAGTACGACCGGGTAATGGCTTTCGTCGACTCCCGCCCGGCGCTGGAGGAGTGGCGTCCATCGGTCTTCCGGCGGACGACCGACCACGCGATGCGCCCGTACGCGGTGCCCGGCCGGCAGCCGCGGGGCAGCCGCGCGCGTACGTCCGACGCGCCCGCGATACGTCCACGACGTACGCCGCCTTCCCCGGCCTACACCGCACCGTGCGCAGCCGCGATACGTGCGCCCCACCGCGTCCGGCCGGCGCAGACGAGCACCGGCACCGGCACCGGCACCGGTCGCCGCACAAGCCCCAGCGTTCCCGCTCACCGCTGAGTCCCGAGAGAGAAGACACCCATGGCACAGACGAGTGCACAGACGAGTGCACCGGCACAGTCCACCGTCGAGTCCGACGTGGAACTCCCCGAGCCCGCCCGGCTCGACGACGTCAAGGGCTGGTTCCGGCCGGTCGACCAGCTGCTCTTCGACTGGTTCCTGAACCGCCAGCGCGACCTCGGCGAGGCGGGTGACCTGCTCGAACTCGGCGCGTACATGGGCAAGAGCGCGATCTTTCTGGGCATGTACCTGCGGGACGGAGAGGAGTTCACGGTCTGCGACCTCTGGGACTCGCCCGCCCCCGACGCCTCCAACAGCGCCGAGATGAACCGGTCGTACTCGACGCTCACCCGCCGTGCCTTCGAGGCCAACTACCTCTCCTTCCACGACGAGCTGCCGACCCTCGTCCAGGCGCCGACCTCCGTGATCTCCTCCCGGGTCCGCGCGGCGAGCTGCCGCTTCGTCCACATCGACGCCTCGCACCTGTACGAGCACGTCAAGGGCGACATCGAGGCCACCCAGGAGCTCATCACCACGGACGGCATCGTGGTCCTCGACGACTTCCGGGCCGAGCACTGCCCGGGCGTCGCGGCCGCCGCCTGGGGAGCCGTCGCCACCGCGGGACTGCGGCCGGTCTGTATCACCGCCACCAAGATGTACGGGACCTGGGGCGAGCCGGAGAAGGTGCGCGAGGCGCTGCTCGACTGGCTGAGGACGCGGACGGACCTCGTGCATGTGGTGGAGGAGGTGGCCGGGGCGCCGCTGATCCGTATCGACGGCAAGAAGTCGGCCAGTCCGGCACAGCCGGAGTCCCGCCACAAGTCCGGTCCGGCCGCGGCACGGCCCGCGACCGGCACGACCGGCACGACCGGCACGGCACAGCGGCGGCGGTCCCCGCTCGTCCGCCGTGTCGCACGGGACCTGCTGCCCCCGATCCTGACCCGCGCCCTCAGGCGGGTCGTGCGCGGCCGCCGCTGATCCGGCGCCGGAGCAGTCCGACGGGGGTGACGGCGACGACGAGCCCCCGGGGGCCGTCCGCGGCCACGTTCAGCCGGTACGGACGCAGGCCGCGCAGACCGTGGGCCCGCCGGGACGGGGCTCCGGCGGGAACCGTGGCCAGGTGCTCGGTGCCGAGCAGTGCCGTGCGCAGGCCTACCCGGGTGCGACCCGGCGGGAAGGCGTCGGCGGGGATCCGTACCTCGATCTCCGTGCCGCCGCCGTCGGGCGCCGGCCTCAGCAGGATCCGGCCGGCCTCCGGAACGGGGCCGGTGAGCCGGACCGGAGCCGCGTCGAGGGCGGCCAGGCCGGGCAGCGGGCTGCGGGCGGTGACGACCAGGGTGTGGCGGGCGGGGCCGGTGCGCCGCCAGTTCGCGGAGACGAGGTGGGTGCGCAGGGGCGGTACCCCGTGACCGACCTCGTAGCGGATGACCGAGAGAAGTCCTGGCAGGTCGCCTGTGCGTACGTACGACAGCCGCAGCCGTAGTCCTGGCCGCAGCCGGGCGAGTACGGCGTCGCTCAGGTGGTCCGTGACGAGCCTGCGCAGGCCGGCGAAGACCCGTCGGCGCACCGGTTCGGCCGTCTCCAGAAGCCCGGTGCCGGTCAGCCGGTCGGCCTCCTCGGCGAAGCGGCGGAGATGGAAGCCGTCACGGAGCGGGCCGGGCTCGGTGAAGCGGGCGGTCACGGCCATCGAAGCGGCCGTCCCGCGCAGCAGATCCTCGATCGGGGACGCCTCGGGGGTCCTGGCGACGGCGAAGCAGTAGTCGTAGTCGGCCAGGACGGAGATGCCGCGTGCCCGGAAGAGGGCTTCGAGGGTGAATGCCTGCTCGGCGAGGGCGTCGGGGATGTCCTCGCGGAACCGCAGACCGTGCGGCTCGACGGCCGGCTCACGGCGGAACAGCTTGGTGCACGACAGCTCCCACGGCAGCCCGGGGGCGTCGAGGGGTACGCGGTGCTCGGTGCGCGCGAAGACCGCGGTGGACGTGCCCGCGGCCTTGGGGAACACGACGTCGGAGCCGTGGATGTCGGCCGCGTCGACGAGACGGGCCAGCGCCTCCCGGCCGAGGAAGCCGTCGGCGGGGAGGAAGAACAGATAGCGGCCGCGCGCGCGTTCGACGGCCTGGTTGCGGGTGCCGGGGCCGAGGACGGCGCACAGACCGGGATGGGCGGTGGAGAATCGTTCCAGCTCCGCCCGGCCGCCATCGTCGGATCCGTCGGATCCGTCGTCCACGACGAGCACCTCGATGCGGTCCACGCCGATGGTCTGGCCTGCGAGCGACTCCAGACAGCGGTGGAGATGCGGCGCGGCTTCGCGGACCATGACGATGACGGTGACGTCGGGGAGGTCGGTGACTTCGGGGACGTCGACGTCCGGGATGTCTGCCGGTCCCGGTGGGCTCATGGGGTGACCTCCACACGCCTCGGGCGGGCGTCCGCCCGCTCGACACAGCAACGACCCGCCGTCCGTCCGGGCTACGCACCGACGACGGCCGTTCACCCACCCGGCCGAGCGCACACCGTGCCGCGCGCCGCTGTACGCACAGCCTCAGGCGCCCTGTATGCGCGGCCTCAGACGCCTCTGTACGCACGGCCTCAGGCGCGCGTCAGCGCCGCCACCGCCGAGGCCGCGAGGTCGTCGAGGTACCCCTTGGGCAGGTCGCTGCGCACCACCACCAGCCGCCAGTACAGCGGTCCGATGATCAGGTCCAGCGCGCGGTCCGGGTCCGTCGACTCCGGCAGCTCGCCACGCGCGACCGCGTCGCGCACCACCAGCGCGGCGACGCCTTGCTGGCTGTCGAGCAGGGCGGCCTTGATCGCGTCGGAGATCTCGGGGTGGCGGGCGGCCTCGACCAGCAGATCGGGGATGACCTGAGACGCGATTGGGTGGCGCAGGGCGTGCGAGGCGACTTCGAGGAGCGCGCGGACGTCCCCGTACAGCGAGCCGGTCGCCGGCGCCGGCAGTCCACGCGCGGCGAAGGCCGAGACCAGGTCGAGGACGAGCGACAGCTTGGACTTCCAGCGCCGGTAGACCGCGGTCTTGCCGACGCCCGCCCGGCGCGCGATGCCCTCGATCGACATCCGGGCGAAACCGACCGCGGCCAGCTCCTCGAAGACGGCGGCGCGGATCGCTTCGGTCACGTCCTCCCGGAGCACTGCGGCTCCCGCGGGGGCGCGACGAGGGGTTCCCGGGTCCGTGGTCATGTCCAGAGCATACCCGTGACGACGAAACAGTTGCGTTGCGACGTCTTCCCGCCCTACCCTCCCCGTAGCGACGAAACGGGTCCGTCCCGTCGTCAGGGAACGCATCCGCCTCCCCCCACCTCCCCCTGTCTCCGGCGAAAGCGACGAGCGTGAGCAGCAGCCAGACGATGACGACGATCCGGCCCGCACCACCCGTGGAGAGCCTCGGCGAGCTCGCGGCCCGGCATGGACTGACGGTCAGCGGGGCCCGGCCCCCGCTCGGCGCGTACATCGGACAGCTCTGGTCGCGCAGACACTTCATCACCGCGTTCGCGACCGCCCGGCTCACCGCGCAGTACAGCCAGGCGAAGCTCGGCCAGGTCTGGCAGCTGATGACCCCGCTGCTCAACGCCGCGGTCTACTACTTCATCTTCGGGGTCCTGCTCAAGACCAGCCATCACGTCCCCGACTTCGTCCCGTTCCTGGTCACGGGCGTCTTCATCTGGACCTTCACGGCCAACTCGGTGTTGTCCGGGACCAGGGCCATCTCCGGGAACATCGGCCTCGTACGGGCCCTGCACTTCCCGCGCGCCGCGCTGCCCATCGCGCTCGCGCTCCAGCAGCTTCAGCAACTGCTGTTCTCCATGGGCGCGCTGGCCTTGATCCTGATGGGCTTCGGGCAGTTCCCGAAGGCGTCCTGGCTGCTGGCGGTTCCGGCGCTGCTGCTGCAGGCCGTCTTCAACACCGGCCTGTCGATGGCGATGGCCCGCATGGCCGCCCGCACTCCCGACATCGCCCAGTTGATGCCCTTCCTGCTGCGTACCTGGATGTACGCGTCCGGGGTGATGTTCAGCCTCTCGACGGTCCTCAAGGACCGGGACCTGCCGCACGTGGTCGTCGTGGCCCTGCAGTGCAACCCGGCCGCCGTCTACATCGACCTGATGCGCTTCGCGCTCATCGACAGCTTCACCTCGGCCCAGCTGCCGCCGCATGTCTGGGCGGTCGCCCTCGGCTGGACGGTGCTCTTCGGGGCGGGCGGATTCCTGTACTTCTGGAAGGCGGAGGAGCAGTACGGCCGTGGCTGATCACATCGAACGCATCGGACGCATCGACCCTGCCGACCCTGTCGATCACGTCGACCCCATCGACTGCATCGACCGCATCGACTCGGACGGCAGGACCCCCACCGTCGTCGTCGACGGCGTCCACATCACCTACAAGGTCAACGGCGCGAAGACCGGCCGCGGTGCCGCAACCGCCGCCCTGAGCAGGATCCTGTCCCGCAAGCCCGACAAGCGCGGCGGCGGCCGCGAGGTCCACGCCGTCAAGGGCGTCAGCTTCGCCGCGTACAAGGGCGAGGCGATCGGCCTGATCGGCTCGAACGGCTCGGGCAAGTCCACGCTGCTGAAGGCGATCGCGGGCCTGCTGCCGACCGCCAAGGGCAGCATCCACACCCAGGGCCAGCCGTCCCTGCTCGGCGTGAACGCCGCCCTGATGGGCGATCTGACCGGCGAGCGCAATGTCATCCTCGGCGGGCTCGCGATGGGCATGACGCGCGCGGAGATCCGCGACCGCTACCAGGAGATCGTCGACTTCTCCGGCATCAACGAGAAGGACGACTTCATCTCCCTGCCGATGCGGACGTACTCCTCCGGCATGGGCGCCAGGCTGCGCTTCTCCATCGCCGCCGCCAAGAGCCATGACGTGCTCCTCATCGACGAGGCGCTCGCGACGGGCGACGCCAGGTTCCAGTCCCGCAGCCGGCAGCGGATCGCCGAGCTGCGCGAGGAGGCCGGCACGGTCTTCCTGGTCAGCCACAGCAATTCGACGATCACGTCGACGTGCGACCGCGCGCTCTGGCTGGAATCCGGGACGCTGCGGATGGACGGCCCGGCGAAGGAGGTCGTCGCGGCGTACGAGGCCTTCACCAAGAAGACATAACAAGAACAAAGAACACAGGCAGCACAGGAAGGGGCGCCCGCCTCCATGGCGGGCGCCCCTTCGCTGCTCATTCGGACGCTGAGCCCCTCAGCGGCTCAGCCGCTCAGCTGTGCGTCCGCAGCAGCTGCCGCATCGTCCGCATCGCCACCGACAGGTTCGCCAGGTCGAACGTGTCCGAGCTCTGGATCTCGTCCAGCGTCGTCCGCGCCCGGCCCAGGATGGCGGCGTTCTTCTGATCCCACGCCTTGAAGCGTTCCTCGGGCGACGAAGAGCCGTTGCCCACGGACAGCACGTCCGCGGTGAGTGCGGCGTGCGCGGCGTACAGGTCCTCGCGGATGGCGGCGCGGGCCATGGACTGCCAGCGGTCGGCCCGCGGCAGCTCGATGATCCGGTCCATCAGCTCGGTGATCCGCAGCCGGTCGGCCAGGTCGTAGTAGACCTCGGCGACGGACAGCGGGTCCTTGCCCGTGCGGTCCGCGATCGCGACGACGTCGAGCGTCGGGAAGGCGGACGAGAACCCGGCGACGCGCATGGCCAGGCCCTCCGGAACGCCCGCGTCCGTGAACTCTTCCAGCAGCCCCTGGTACCACTCCAGGTCGATGCCGCGGAGCATCTTCGGCAGCTCGGCCCAGACCTGCTCGACGCCCGCCGCGAAGAACTCGATCGTCTCCGTGAGCTCCAGCGGCTGCGGCCGGTTGCCGAGCAGCCAGCGCGTGCCGCGCTCGACCAGCCGGCGCGAGTGCAGCCGGATCCGGGTCTGGACGTCGGCGGCGACCTTGTTGTCGAGCGCCTCGACGGCGTCCCACACCTCGCCGAGATCGAAGATCGCGCGGGCGGCGGTCTGCGCCCTGACGATCTCCTCGGTCGAGGCGCCGGTCTCCTCGCGGAGCCGGTGCAGGAAGGTCGAACCGCCGGTGTTGACCGTGTCGTTGACCAGGACGGTGGTGACGATCTCGCGGCGCAGCGGGTGGCTGTCGACCGCCTCGGGGAACTTCTCCCGCAGTGCCTTCGGGAAGTACGCGTGCAGCAGCCCACGCAGATACGAGTCGTCCGGCAGCGGCGTCCCGATCAGCTCGTCCGCCACCGTGATCTTGGTGTAGGCGAGCAGGACGGCGAGCTCGGGCTGGCTGAGGCCCTTGCCGCTGTTCAGCAGCTCGCGGATCTGACGGTCGTTCGGCAGGAACTCCAGCGCCCGGTCCAGCGCACCGTCCCGTTCGAGCCGGCGCATGAAGCGCTGGTGGGCGTGGAGCAGGCTCGGCGACTGGGCGACGGCGTTGGCCAGGGCCACGTTCTGCGCGTAGTTGTTGCGCAGCACGAGGCTGCCGACCTCGTCGGTCATCTCGGCGAGCAGCTTGTTGCGCTGCTTGACGGTCAGGTCGCCGTCCGTGACCAGCCCGTTCAGCAGGATCTTGATGTTCACCTCGTGGTCGGAGGTGTCCACGCCCGCGCTGTTGTCGATGGCGTCGGTGTTGACCCGGCCGCCCAGGCGGGCGAACTCGATCCGGCCCAGCTGGGTCAGGCCCAGGTTGCCACCCTCGCCGACGACCTTGACCCGCAGCTCGTCACCGTCGACGCGGATGGCGTCGTTGGCCTTGTCGCCGACGTCGGCGTTGGACTCGGTGGACGCCTTGACGTACGTACCGATGCCGCCGTTCCACAGCAGGTCCACCGGAGCCTTGAGGATCGCCTTCATCAGCTCGGCCGGGGTCAGCTTGGTGACGCCGGGCTCGATGCCGAGGGCCTCGCGGACGTGCGCGTTGACCGGGATCGACTTGGCCGTACGGGGGTGGATGCCGCCGCCCTGCGACAGCAGCTCCTTGTTGTAGTCGGCCCAGGACGAGCGGGGCAGTTCGAAGAGGCGGCGGCGCTCGGCGTACGAGACCGCGCTGTCCGGGTTGGGGTCGATGAAGATGTGGCGGTGGTCGAAGGCCGCGACCAGCCGGATGTGCTCGGACAGCAGCATGCCGTTGCCGAACACGTCACCGGACATGTCGCCGACGCCGACGACGGTGAAGTCCTGGGTCTGGGTGTCGTGGCCGAGCCCGCGGAAGTGCCGCTTGACGGACTCCCAGGCGCCGCGGGCCGTGATGCCCATGCCCTTGTGGTCGTAGCCGGCGGAGCCGCCCGAGGCGAAGGCGTCGCCGAGCCAGAAGTTGTACGAGAGGGCGACCTCGTTGGCGATGTCGGAGAACGTCGCGGTGCCCTTGTCGGCGGCGACGACGAGGTACGTGTCGTCCTCGTCGTGGCGGACCACGTCCTGCGGCGGCACGACCTCGCCCGCCACCAGGTTGTCGGTGATGTCGAGCAGCGCCGAGATGAAGGTCTTGTAGCAGGCGATGCCCTCGGCGAGCCAGGCGTCACGGTCCACGGACGGGTCCGGGAGCTGCTTGGCGACGAAGCCGCCCTTGGCGCCGACCGGCACGATCACGGTGTTCTTCACCATCTGCGCCTTGACCAGGCCGAGGATCTCCGTACGGAAGTCCTCACGCCGGTCGGACCAGCGGAGCCCTCCGCGCGCGACCTTGCCGAAGCGCAGGTGCACACCCTCGACCCGCGGCGAGTACACCCAGATCTCGTACGCCGGGCGGGGCGCCGGCAGGTCCGGGATGGCCTGCGGGTCGAACTTCATCGACACGTAGCCGTGCCACTCGAAGCCCTTCGCCTCCTGGAAGAAGTTGGTGCGCAGGGTCGCCTTGATGACGGTGAGGAAGGAGCGGAGGATCCGGTCCTCGTCGAGGGACGCGACCTGCTCCAGGGCGGCGTCCAGCTCCTCCAGCAGGGCGTCGGTCAGCTCGGTGCCGGCGCGCTGGCGGTCCGGCGCCATCCGGGCCTCGAAGAGGTTGATCAGCAGCCGGGTGGTGTGGACGTTGTTGAGGAGCGTGTCCTCCATGTAGTCCTGGCTGAAGGTCGAACCGGCCTGCCGCAGGTACTTGGCGTACGCGCGCAGCACCATGGCCTCACGCCAGGTGAGACCGGCGCGCAGCACGAGCGAGTTGAACGTGTCGTTCTCCGCGGCACCCGTCCACACGGCGGAGAAGGCGTCCTGGAAGCGCTCGCGCGCATCGTCGGCGAGGTAGTCGCCGTTGGCGCCCGCGGTCGGCATCCGCAGACCGAAGTCGTAGACCCACGCGTGCGTACGGTCCGCGCAGCGCAGCTCGTACGGCCGCTCGTCGATGACCTCGACGCCCAGGCGGTTGAGGACGGGGAGCACGGCGGACAGGGAGACCTGGTCGCCCGTCCGGTAGATCTTGAAGCGGCGCTCACCGGGGGCGGCGCCGACCGGCTCGTAGAGGGAGAGCGAGAAGTCCTTGTCGGAGCGGGCGAGCTGCTCCAGGTGGACCAGGTCGGCAACGGCGGCGCGCGGCGAGTGGTCGGCCTTGTAGCCCTCGGGGAAGGCGTTGGCGTACTTGCGCAGCAACTCGGCGGCGCGCTCCTCGCCGAGCTCGGCGTTGAGCGCCTCGGCGAAGCCGTCGGCCCAGGAGCGGGCGGCCTCGACCAGCCGGGCCTCGAGGCGCTCCTTGTCGGCGTCGGTGAGATGGGTCAGCTCGGTGCCGGGCGCGACGCGCACGACGAAGTGCAGCCGGGTGAGCACCGACTCGGTGCTCATGAGGGTGAAGTCGACGCTGGTGCCGCCGAGCTCCTCCTTGAGGATGCCGGTCAGGCGCTCGCGGACGGTGGTGTTGAAGCGGTCACGCGGCAGGTAGACGAGGGCCGAGTAGTAGCGGCCGTACTCCTCCTGGCGCAGGTACAGCCGCAGCCTGCGGCGCTCCTGCAGGTAGAGGACGCTGGTGACGATCTCGCGCAGCTCGTCGGGCGGGGTCTGGAACAGCTCGTCGCGCGGGTACGTCTCCAGGATCTGCAGCAGGTCGCGGCCGTCGTGGCTGTGCGGCGAGAAGCCGGCGCCGTCGAGGACCTCCTCGACCTTGCGGCGGATGACGGGGACGCGGCGCACGGACTCGGTGTACGCGGCCGAGGAGAACAGGCCGAGGAAGCGCCGCTCGCCGACGACATTGCCCTCGGCGTCGAACTTCTTCACGCCGACGTAGTCGAGGTACGACGGACGGTGCACGGTGGCGCGGCTGTTGGCCTTGGTCAGGATCAGCAGCTTGTGCTCGCGGGCCTTGGCCCGGGCGTCGGCGGGCAGCCGGTTGAAGGAGGGGCTCACCGGGTGGCCGTGGGCGTCGTCGCCGGTGTGGTGCGGGTCGGAGCGGAGGATGCCGAGGCCGGTGCCGGGGACGGCGGCGAGCGCGTCGCCGTCGACGAGGTTGTACTCGCGGAAGCCGAGGAAGGTGAAGTGGTCGTCGGCGAGCCAGCGCAGCAACTCGCGGGCC
The DNA here is from genome assembly GCF_053597075.1 of Streptomyces sp. NPDC001514. Classification (NCBI taxonomy): domain Bacteria; kingdom Bacillati; phylum Actinomycetota; class Actinomycetes; order Kitasatosporales; family Streptomycetaceae; genus Streptomyces; species Streptomyces sp. NPDC001514. The sequence goes on along the minus strand of NZ_JBSFHO010000019.1, from coordinate 23,630 downwards.
TCCGCGACGTCCTCCTCGCGGAGGTCGTCGGCGATCGGCTCGTTGGGCAGCTCGTCGGCGATGCGCAGCGCGGCGTCGCGCATCTTCTCCCAGTCCTCGACCGCCTCGCGGACGTCGGACAGGACGCGGAGCAGGTCGGTGGTGATCTGCTTCAGGTCGGCGCGGTCGGTCTCGCGGTCGATCTCGACGTGGATCCAGGACTCGGTGAGGGCGTCGTGGGGCAGCTTTGCCCTCGCGCCCGAGCCGGAGCCGTTGGGCTCGGTGCTGAGCACCTCGATGAGCCTGCCGGTGACATCGCGGCGGACGAGGACCTGGGGGTGGATCACGACATGGATGCCGCGGCCCTGACGGGAGAGCTCATTGGTGACCGAGTCGACCAGGAACGGCATGTCGTCGGTGACGACCTCGACGACGGAGTGGCTGCACGTCCAGCCGTTCTCCTCGACGGTCGGGGTGTGCACCCGGACGTTGGCCGTGCCCTGCGGGCGGTTCTCCGCCAGCCGGTAGTGCGAGACAGCTGCGCCGAAGATGTCGACGGGGTCGCGGTCGGTGAGGTCCTCGGGTGCCGTGTGCAGGTAGTAGCGCTGGAGATACGCGAGGAGGGTGTCCTTGTCCGGACGCTCCCCGCTGTCGGACCCAGTCGGAAGTTGCCCCCCGCTTGGGCTGTGCTCAGCTACCCGGGCAGCCCTCTCGAGCAACTCGGCCTTGGCTTCGTCCAGCTTGGTCTGCATGTCCTCTGGCTCCTGTCGCGCGCCGTTGCGTGACGTAGGTGGAAAAGATGGCACAACGCCACGACGCGGGGTGTCCGGTCGGGATCGACGCTATGCCGTGATGAGAGATGTCCGGGCCGTTCTCGGCCACATCCGGCAGCCGGCCCGGGCGACGACCGCGACAGCGGCCGCGGGGAAGATCAGCTCGCACCCGGCCGCTGTGGCGTTCCGGGCGCAGGCCGGGGGCTTCACTGCCCCCACGGCATATCGCGCTGATCACGGGTCAAGGCTATCGCTCCGCACCCCTGCCCCGTCATGAGCCGTATGTGTACAAAAGCGGGCTCGGAAGTTTGACACTCTGGACAGCGACACATGGCCTCTTGGCAAACGGCTCCGGGCGAGGCAGGTTGTCTGCGTGACCTGAAGCCCGACAAATCAACGTCAATCACCGACGAAGGCCGAGCCGACGAAGGCGAAGCCGACAAAGACACAGACGACGACCGATCAATACCGCCACATCGATACCGGGGAGCAGTAGCCATGACTGTGCAGATCCTGATCGTCACCGGTGACGCGGCCGAGTCCCTCGAGGTCCTGTACCCGTACCAGCGGCTTCGCGAGGAGGGGTACGAGGTCCACATCGCCGCCCCCTCGCGCAAGAAGCTCCAGTTCGTCGTCCATGACTTCGAGCCGGGCTTCGACACGTACACGGAGAAGCCGGGCTACACCTGGCCCGCCGACCTGGCGTTCTCGGAGGTGGACCCCGGCGACTACGCCGCGATCGTCATCCCGGGCGGCCGGGCGCCGGAGTACCTCCGGAACGACCCCGAGCTCCGCAAGATCCTCAAGTCCTTCTTCGACGCGGACAAGCCCGTGGCACAGATCTGCCACGGCCCCCTGCTGACGGCCGCCACCGGCAGCCTCACGGGCCGCAGAGTCACCGCCTATCCCGCCCTGGAGCTCGACATGCAGGCCGCCGGCGCCTCCTTCCGCGACACGGAAGCCGTCGTCGACGGCACCCTGGTCTCCTCCCGCGCCTGGCCGGACCACCCCGCCTGGATGCGCGAATTCCTCACGGTCCTGCGGGCCAAGGCGCCGCTGAGCTGACGCGACCGGGTCGGCGCCCCCGACGACCCTGACGGGGGCGCACCGCCCACAGAGCTGCACCGCCCGCAGAGCAGCTGCAGCGGCCGCCGACAGCGGCTACGCCGCCAGCTCCTCCGCGACGTTCACGGCCTCCTCGAGGCTGTCCACCACCGGCACCCCCGCCGCCTCCAGGCTGGCCCTGCTGTGCGACCCCCCGGTGTAAAGCACCGCCCTCGCCCCCACATGCGCCGCCGCCACGGCGTCGTCCACGGCGTCCCCGATCACGACGACCCGCTCCGCCTCGACGCCCTCCAGCGCGGACAGATGGCGCACCATGTGCTCGGTCTTGCCCGCGTGCGACCCCCCGATCCGCCCGTCGACCCGTACGAAACGTGCCTCGATGCCGTGCCGCCGCACGATCGGTATCAGCTGCTCGTGCGGAGCCAGCGACAGCAGCGACTGCGTACGCCCCGACGCCTGCCGCTCCGCGAGCAGCTCCGCCGCCCCCGACGTGAGCGCGCACCCGTCGGCCCGCACCCAGTAGTGCTTGTGGAACACCGCGTCCATGACCGCCCACTCGTCGTCCGTGGGCAGCCGGCCCATGAGGCGCTCGTAGAAGCGCGGCACGGGCACGCAGTACAGCTCCCGGTACCGCTCGAGCGTGATCGGGTCCAGCCCTATCTCCGCGAAGGATGCGTTCGTCGCGTCGATGACCGCGTGGATGTCGTCGAGCAGTGTCCCGTTCCAGTCCCAGACCAGATGCGCGCTGTGCTTCCCCATGCCGAGAAACGGTACCGCCCGGGTGTGACAGCGAGGCATGCGCGCCAGAACAGGCGCTCGGCGGGAGGCCGACCGGGGGCCGGCGGGAAGGTCGGCGAGAGGCCGACGGGAGCCGGCAGGGGCCGACAGGAGGGTCAGCCGATGAGCCCCGGGATCTCCTGCACCCCGAACCACAGCAGCTCATGGTCCTCCGCGCCGTCCACGATGAACTGCGCGTCGTCGTCCCCGTGATCCGCCGCCCCCAGCGCATCCCCCGCCGCGGCCACATCGGCCTCCGCCTCGTCGGAGTCCACATGCACCGACGCCGCCTTGGTCAGCGGCACGGCCGAAGCGATCCGCACTTCGCCGAGCGAAGCGGACCCGAGCGCCTGCCCGGGATCGGCGACGGCCGCGCCGTCCGGTACGTCGACGGCGACGACGACCCGCCGCCTGGCCGCGCCCGGGTCCCCGGCGAGCAGCCGGAGCGACGCCGCCGCGGCCCTGCTCAGCGCGGCGTACTCGAGCTCCTCGATGTCGTCGGAGACGTACCACTCGCGCAGCGCGGGAGTCACGGCGTACGCGGTCAGTGGACCGGGGCCCAGCTCGCCGGCCTTGTGCGCCTCTGCGAGACCGGGGAGGGTCAGGGGTACGTAGACGCGCATGACAGGCCGCTTTCGTCGTCGGGTGAGCACTTAAGGATACGTGCGGAGTACCCCATCGGGCTGCTTCCGGCCGCCCTTTCAGGCGTCGCACCGGCGCGCCTCCGATCCGCCTCCGACCCGCCTCCTCCCGGGTCCCATGCACCTTCCCGTCACCCGGATAGGTGATCTTCGGCGCCCGCTCCCGCAGGGTCCGGCGGCCCTTGCGACCGCACCCGCCGCGCCCGTACAAGATCCCCACCGAAAGTTACTTATGGGTATCGAAGGGGGCGCCAGACCATGGACCACACCTCGGCCAGGACACGCACGAGGCCCGGCGGCCGCCACGACAGCCGCGGCCCTGGGCGCGCACCACAGCGCACGGCGCCGCCCACCGGGGGCAGGTCCCGCCTCCCCCGCTACTGGTTCGCCGAACGCCTGCTCGCGGTCCTCAGCGGCACCCGCCCGGTCCACTGGATGCTCGGCCACACGATCGGGGACGCGTACGAACACCTCATCCGCCTCGCCCCGGGCGCCCCACTGGCCACGAACGGTCTGCGGCCGGTCGTCCGCCACTGCGACGAGTACGTACCCCGCCCCGGCGTCATCGAGGCCTTCGCCCGCATCGGCGCAGGCGACCGCGTCCGCGCCATGGCCTTCCGCCTCGAGCAGGGCCCCGACCTCCGCTGGCGCTGCGCTGCGGTGGAGCTGGGCGGCGAACGCATCACCGTCGGCACATGACTCGCGCCCCCGCAGCAAGTGCCCCCACACCCGCCGGGCCACCCATGCCCCGGCGGCCGGGGTGCAGCCCGAGCCTCTGGCCGCCTGCGGCCCCCACTGCAGGCGCCCCGGCCTCAGGGGCCGCCCGGCAGCCGGCGCCCGCACCACCGCGCCTACGGGCCCGGCGCGGGGTGCGCAGCCGATGAGTCCACCGCCGCAACCCTCGCCGCCCCGAGGCGCCCCGAGGCGCCTCCGAAGGGCTTCGACGGCTCGGACGCGACGTCCCGACGGCCGCGGGCCTCGAAGGCCCGCGCAGGCAGGCACGCGCCACCACAGTCGGCCACACAACGGCTGTGGGGCCGGACACCAATGTGCCCGGCCCCACGACCCGTATACGCCGCCCACGCCGCGAGGCGAAGGCGGAGCGGGTTACTTCCTGCGGCGGCGCCCGCCGTTGCTCTTCTGCGCCTTGCGGCGCTCCGCGCGCGTCATGCCGTCCGACTCGGACCGCGCCCCAGGCTCACCGTTCGTGAAGTCGCCCTCGACGATGCTGCCCTCGCCGTCGACCTTCGGCGCGGTGAAGTGCAGCCGGTCCGGCCGCTGCGGCGCGTCGAGCCCCTTGGCGCGGATCTCGGGACGGCCCGCGCCCGCACCCGCGGGCACCGCGTCCTCCTTGACCAGCGAGGCCTTCTCGGCCGCGTCCTGCACCGGGATCTCCTCGACCTGCTGCTCGACCTGGACCTCCAGGTTGAACAGGTAGCCGACGGACTCCTCCTTGATGCCCTCCATCATCGCGGTGAACATGTCGAAGCCCTCGCGCTGGTACTCGACCAGCGGGTCCTTCTGGGCCATCGCGCGCAGGCCGATGCCCTCCTGGAGGTAGTCCATCTCGTAGAGGTGCTCGCGCCACTTGCGGTCCAGAACGGACAGCACCACGCGCCGCTCCAGCTCACGCATGATGTCCGAGCCGAGCTGCTTCTCGCGCTCGTCGTACTGCTCGTGGATGTCGTCCTTGATCGTCTCGGCGATGAACTCGGCGGTGATCCCGGCCCGGTCGCCGGCCGCCTCCTCCAGCTCCTCGACAGTCACCTTCACCGGGTAGAGCTGCTTGAAGGCGCCCCACAGCCGGTCCAGGTCCCACTCCTCCGCGAAGCCCTCGACGGTCTCCGCCTGGATGTACGCGTCGATCGTGTCGTCCATGAAGTGGCGGATCTGCTCGTGCAGGTCCTCGCCCTCCAGCACACGGCGCCGCTCGGCGTAGATGACCTTGCGCTGCCGGTTGAGCACGTCGTCGTACTTCAGGACGTTCTTACGCGTCTCGAAGTTCTGCTGCTCGACCTGCGACTGCGCCGACGCGATCGCGCGCGTCACCATCTTGTTCTCGATCGGCACGTCGTCCGGAACGTTGGCCATGGACATGACCCGCTCGACCATCTGTGCCTTGAACAGGCGCATCAGGTCGTCGCCGAGCGAGAGGTAGAAGCGCGACTCGCCCGGGTCGCCCTGACGGCCGGACCGACCGCGCAGCTGGTTGTCGATGCGGCGGGACTCATGGCGCTCGGTGCCCAGGACGTAGAGCCCACCGAGGTCCTTGACCTCCTCGAACTCCGCCTTCACGGCCGCCTCGGCGCGCTTCAGCGCGTCCGGAAGGGCCGCGGCCCACTCCTCGACGTGCTCGACGGGGTCCAGGCCGCGCTGGCGCAGCTCCGCCTCCGCCAGGTCGTCGGGGTTGCCGCCGAGCTTGATGTCCGTACCACGGCCGGCCATGTTCGTGGCGACCGTGACCGCGCCCTTGCGGCCGGCCTGGGCGACGATGATCGCCTCACGGTCGTGCTGCTTGGCGTTGAGCACCTCGTGCTGGATGCCGCGCTTGTTCAGCTGCTGCGAGAGGTACTCGGACTTCTCGACCGACGTCGTACCGACGAGGATCGGCTGGCCCTTCTCGTGCTTCTCCGCGATGTCGTCGACGACGGCATCGAACTTGGCGACCTCGGTGCGGTAGATCAGGTCGGACTGGTCCTTGCGGACCATCGGCCGGTTCGTCGGGATCGGGACGACGCCCAGCTTGTAGATCTGGTGGAACTCGGCGGCCTCGGTCATCGCCGTACCGGTCATGCCGGACAGCTTCTTGTACAGAAGGAAGAAGTTCTGCAGGGTGATCGTGGCGAGCGTCTGGTTCTCGTCCTTGATGTCCACCCCTTCCTTCGCCTCGATCGCCTGGTGCATGCCCTCGTTGTAGCGGCGGCCGGCGAGGATACGGCCGGTGTGCTCGTCGACGATCATGACTTCGCCGTCGATGACGACGTAGTCCTTGTCCTTCTTGAAGAGTTCCTTGGCCTTGATGGCGTTGTTCAGGTAACCCACGAGCGGGGTGTTCACCGACTCGTAGAGGTTGTCGATGCCCAGCCAGTCCTCGACCTTGGAGACGCCGGACTCGTGGATGGCGACGGTCCGCTTCTTCTCGTCGACCTCGTAGTCGCCGGTCTCCTCGATGCCCTTCATCGGGTTGCCCGGCTCGCCCCTGGTGAGGCGCGTCACCAGCTTGGAGAAGTCGCCGTACCACTTGGTGGCCTGGTCGGCGGGGCCGGAGATGATCAGCGGCGTACGGGCCTCGTCGACGAGGATCGAGTCGACCTCGTCGACGATCGCGAAGTTGTGGCCGCGCTGGACGAGCTCGTCCTTGGACCACGCCATGTTGTCGCGCAGGTAGTCGAAGCCGAACTCGTTGTTCGTGCCGTACGTGATGTCGCACGCGTACTGCTCGCGGCGCTGCGCGGGCGTCATGTTGGCCAGAATGCAGCCGACACTGAGGCCGAGGAACTTGTGCACCCGGCCCATCAGCTCGGAGTCGCGCTCGGCCAGGTAGTCGTTGACCGTGATCAGGTGGACGCCCTTGCCCGAGAGCGCGTTGAGATACGCGGGGAGCGTGCCGACGAGGGTCTTGCCCTCACCGGTCTTCATCTCGGCGACATAGCCGAGGTGCAGCGCGGCGCCACCCATGAGCTGGACGTCGTAGTGACGCTGGCCGAGGACGCGCTTGGCGGCCTCGCGGACGGTCGCGAAGGCCTCGGGCAGCAGGTCGTCGAGGCTCTCGCCGTCGGCGTAGCGCTCCTTGTACTCATCGGTGAGCGCGCGCAACTCGGCGTCGGAGAGGGTGACGAAGTCCTCCTCGATGGAGTTGACCTGGTCCGCGATGCGGTGCAGTTTGCGCAGGATCTTGCCTTCGCCTGCACGCATGAGCTTGTTGAAGACGGACACTGAGGTTGGTCTCCTTGCCGGTCGGGCCTGGCACTGGGTCGTGTGATGGACACTGGCGCGGGCACGGCAGGTGGACCCCACCGCAACGGCCATCGTAAGCGAGGACACCGCCAGGCCGGGAGGTCCTCCCCCACTGGGCTTCACCCAGGGGTGCGCCCCGGGACGAAGACCGACTGCCGCGCATCAGAACAACGCTCGGGAGGCGCGGAAGGTGCCGCTGATCTCGAAAAGTGTTCGCATGCCGGACGGACAGTCACCAGAATCCCTCCATGGAGCCCATTACTCTCAGCACCGAGCGCCTGGCGTTGCGCACCTTCACGGCCGACGACGCGGAAGAGGTCCGTGCGGCTTGTCAGGATCCCGACATCCAGCGGTGGATTCCGGCCATTCCTGTGCCGTACGAGCGGCAGCACGCGGAGGAGTTCGTCGGCCTGATCGTTCCGGACGGCTGGCGCAGCGACTCGGCGTACACCTTCTGCGTCCGCCCCCGGGGCGGCGGCCCGCTTCTCGCCTCGACCAGCCTGCACCACCCGCGCGAGGGCGCGTGGGAGGTCGGCTTCTGGACGGCCAAGGAGCACCGGGGCCGCGGATACGCGACGGAGACGGTCCTGGCGCTGGCCCGCTGGGCCTTCACCGAGCTGGCCTGCAACCGCCTGGAATGGTGTGCCGAGGTCGGCAACGAGGGGTCGCGCGGCGTCGCGGAGAGGGCCGGCTTCACGGTCGAGGGCGTCCGGCGCGCGGGCATCCGTAACCGGGAGACCGTCCGGGACAGCTGGGTCGGCTCGCTGCTGCCTTCGGACCTGGGTCTGCTGTCGGCGCTCCCGTATCTGCCCGCGAAGGCGTGCCGCGGGTCCGAGCGCTGAATTTCCTGGATCACTGGACTACCTGGCCCGGATTACCGGATCACCTGGCCTGGATTACCGGATTACCTGGTCAGAGCCCGGCTGTCAGTGCCTGCCTCTAAGGTGCGGGACATGACGACTGTGCCGCCCGCCGCTGCCGAACTGTCCGCCGACGAGGCCCGCCGCATAGCGCTGCGCGCCCAGGGGTTCCTCGGTGCCCCCGACCGGCGGGGCGGCGTGCGTGGCGTGCTGCGCCATCTCGGTGCCGTCCAGCTGGACACGATCTCGGTGCTGGCACGCTCGCACGAGCTGATTCCGTACGCGCGCCTGGGAGCGGTCGGCCGCAAGACGGTCGAGGACGCGTACTGGACGGCCGCATCCTATGGCGCGTCTACGACACGTCCCCACGCCTTCGAGTACTGGTCGCACGCGGCCTGCATCCTCCCCGTCGAGGAGTGGCCGCACTTCGCCTTCCGCCGCCGCGCCTACCGCGCCCGCCCGCACTGGTACCACGACCTGCCGGACGGCGCCTATGACGCGGTGATCAAGCAGCTGCACGCCGAAGGACCGCTCACCGCCACCGAACTGGGCGGTGCGAAGAACGGCGGAGAGTGGTGGGACTGGTCCGAGTCGAAGGTCGCCGTCGAGCGGGCCTTGATGTACGGCGAGGTGGTGTGCACCGAGCGGCGCGGCTGGAAGCGGGTGTACGACCTCGCCGAGCGCGCGATCCCGGACGAGGTGTTCCATGACGAGCTGGACGACCGCGAGTGCCTGCGGCGGCTGGTGCGACTGGCCGGGCAGTCCCTCGGCGTGGGCACCCGCGCGGACATCGCGGACTACCACCGGCTCAAGGGCGAGCAGTTCGATGCCGTGATCGCCGACTCGGGTCTTGTGCCCGTCCGGGTCGAGGGCTGGGACAAGGCGGCGTGGGCAGACCCGGAGGCCCTGGCGAGCGAGCCGCGCGGACGCCACCGTACGACGCTGCTCTCACCGTTCGACTCGCTGATCTGGGAGCGCGCACGCACCGAGCGGATCTTCGGCTTCACCCACCGCCTGGAGGCGTACGTCCCCAAGGCGAAGCGGGTGTACGGCTACTTCGCGATGCCGCTGCTGTCGGGCGGCAAGCTGCTGGGCCGCGTCGACCCGGCCCGCGAGGGCACGACCCTCGTCGCCCGGCAGGTCTCCCTGGACACCCCGAAGGCGGTGCTCCCCATGGCCCAGGCGCTGCGGGAAGCCGCGGAGTGGGTCGGCTGCGACTCGGTCCGCGTCGAGCGTGTCGACCGCCCCGAGCTGATGGCCCCGCTGGTGGCGGCCCTCACCTGAGCCCGGCGCGCCCGACACCCGGCTACCGGATCTCGAGGATCTTCTCGCGCATCGCGTACACCACCGCCTCCATCCTGGAGTGCAGCTGGAGCTTCTCCAGGATGTTGCGCACGTGGTTCTTCACCGTGTTCTCGGAAATGAACAACTCCTTGGCGATATCCCGGTTGTTCATCCCCGTGGCCACCAGCTTGAGGACCTCCAGCTCCCGGTCGGTCAGCCGGGGTGCCGGCACCAGTCGGCGCTCGTCGGTGCGCTGGATCATCGACTTGAACTCGGTGAGCAGCTTCGACGCCATGGACGGGCTGATCTGCGACTGGCCGTCCGCCACAGCCCGGATCGCCGTGGCCACCTCGTCCGTGGAGATCTCCTTGAGGAGATATCCCGTCGCGCCCGCCTTGATCGCGTCGTAGAGATCGGCCTCCTCGTCGCTGATCGTCAGCATGATGATCTTCGCGCTGGGGGCCACCTCCTTGATCGAGGTGCAGGCTTCGATCCCACCGCGCTTCGGCATCCGTACATCCATCAGCACGATGTCCGGCAACAGATCGGCGGCCTTGTCGACCGCCTCCGCGCCGTCACCGGCCTCGCCGACCACCTGGATGTCCTCCTCCTGGGCGAGGACGATCTCCAGCCCGCGGCGGAAGAGGGCATGGTCGTCCACCACGAGCACCCGGATCGGCTCCTTCCGGGAGACACCCGTCTCCGTGCCGTCCGCACTCTCGGCGTCGTCCGCGTCCTGTACCGGCCCGAAGCTGTCCGCCATCGTTCCTCCCCCTGAGGCCATGGCCCTCGTTCATCTGCGGTCTGCCAACCGCAGTCCACAGCGCACCGGTTGGCTCGGGTCGCCATGATTCCATGCCCGCACGACAGCGCGGTGTTCCCGTGGTGGCACGGTGGTGCCCCTGGGGGCGCACAGGGCGCTCCAGGGGCACCACCGGAAAGACGGGATCAGCCGCCGAGCGCGCCACCGGCGCCGCCCGACTCGTTTCCGGCGAGCGGGTCGGTCCGCAGGTGGATGACGCCGTAGTCGTAGGCGTGCCGCCGGTAGACGACACTGGGCTCCTTGGTTTCGGAGTCGACGAACAGATAGAAGTCGTGCCCGACCAGCTCCATCTCGTAGAGAGCCTGGTCGAGCGTCATCGGGGCGGCGACGTGGTGCTTCTCGCGGACCACCAGCGGACCCTCGCCCTGCACTTCGAGCGAGCCGATCCTGGTGGTGGGAATGGCGTCGGATGCTTCCTCGGAGACGGGCTCACCGCTCCCGTTCAACCGGGCCACGCCAGGAACGACGTCCGCGACCTCCGCTGCCGACAGCCGGCCGTTGCCCCGGCGCGTGTGGCGCTTGTCGTGCTGCTTGCGCAGCCGGCCCTCCAGCTTCGCCGTGGCCAGGTCGAGCGCCGCGTACGGGTCGCCGGCGGCTGCTTCCGCCCGGATCACCGGGCCACGCGAGTGAAGTGTGATCTCCACGCGGTCGGAACGGTCTGCCTGCCGCGGGTTGTGCTCCTTGGACACCTCGACGTCGAGGCTGATCACCTTGCCGTCGAGCTTCTGGATCTTCTCCAGCTTCAGCTTCTCGGCCACGTGCTTGCGGAACCGCTCGGGCACCTCGGTCTTGCGGCCCTTGACGACGATGTCCACGCAGAACTCCGTTCCCGGATTGCTCCGCACTCGTCGCGGAGCGTCTCCCTTTTGCACCAGGCCCCGGTGAGCACCGGAGCCTCGGACTTGGTGACTTTCACCTCCTCCTCCCCCATCGGCAAGATCCCCACCCCACCAACTTCGAGGTTCTGGGTTCCCTCATGAACACCTGACCTTAACCCGACCATGCATTCGATGAAGGGCAGAGTTCACCATTCCTCACAACCGAACATAGCTCGCCAGGACGGTTGTCGGCACCCGCTACCAGCGCGTACGTCCGTTCAGGCGATTTCCCCCGCTCACTACCTGCAACGTTTCAACTCCGCTGTCAGTTCCGGTTCATCCCGAAGGACAAAGGCGGTGCGGCGACCACGGCGGCACTCGTCCGGATGCATCCGGAGGAGCCGATGGCGGTCGCGGCACGCAGTGCCCGCGCCGCCTCCACCAGCGAGGCGCCCGTCGTCATCAGATCGTCCACCAGCACCGCTCTGCGGCCCTCCAGCAGCCGCCCGGCACCAGGCACCACCTCCAGCGCCCCCGCCATGTTCAACAGCCTCCGGCGGGCCGTGAGACCCGACTGGTCCGCCACGGCACGGCACTGCCGCAGTACCGGGAGCGCGCAGGCATACGTCCCCGAGCGCCGCAGCACCCCGGCCGCGGCGACCGCGACACGGTGTGCCGCGTCGTGGCCACGCGCCCGCACGGCGCGCCGCGCCGAGGGCATGGGCACGAGCACCAGCGGCTCAGGCCCACCGAGCGCATCGGGCACCGCCGCCCGTACGGCCCCTGCCAGCGCCCCGCCGAGCGGCCCCGCCAGCCCCAGTGCACCCCGCTCCTTGTGCGCCAGCAGCACGGCCCGTACCGCGTTCTCGTAGCGGGCAGCGGCGAAGACGACGGGCAGCCCCGCCGGCTCGGGACACGGCCGCACCCGCCGCGGGCCGCGACCAGCCAGCTGCCACGCGCACTCCTCGCACAGGGGCGTACGAGGACGTCCACAGCCACTGCAGGCGACCGGCAGCACCAGCCCGGAGATCTCGCGCCACCAGCCCCGCATGACCACCACTGTGCCGCTGCGGGGAGCAACCTGCCACCCCTGTGGAAAACTCCCGGACCACTGCTCGCGCTGCTGCCCGCCCAACTGTCTGCGCCGGTGTCCGCGCCCATGTCCGCACGGCCGTCCACGGCCTGTGGAAAACCGGCTCCGGAAGGCCCGGCTACCCCGGGTAGACCGGGGACCAGCCCTTGTCGATCATCGTCTGCCAGTTCGTGGAGGGCGCGAGGCGCACCAGTCCGTCGTCGGAGACGGCCACCAGCGGCTGCTCCTCGTCCTCGGTGGCGGCGACCGCGGACACCTTGTTCAGGCCCGGCAGACCACCCACGGGGGAAAGGGAGCCGTCGGTCTGGATGTAGCGCACCTGCTGCACGCCTCCGGCCTCCTTGCCGACCACGACGAGACGGCTCGGACCGGCCCAGGAAACGGCCGTCACCGACTCCAGGCGGGGCGCCGCGGCCTGCAGCTCCACCACGGAGGCCGTGCTGACCCCTTCGGCGTCCACGTGCCGCTCGATCCGGCCGATCTTCAGGGAGCGCTTGCCGTCCTCGGAGAGCAACAACGCTATCCGTACGCCGTCGGCGGACACCCGCAGCGACTCGATCCGCGCGCCCTCGAGCCCGTCGACCTTGACCTCCTGGGCCTCACCCTCGCCCCCCGCGAAGCGCAGCAGCCTCGGCCGGGCCGGGTCGCGGTCGGCGACCCACAGGTCACTCCGGTCCCAGCTCGGCGCCGACAGCCGGTCCTGTGCCTTCTTGGCGTGACTCACCACCAGGGGGGCGGTGAGTTCTTCGTCGGACATGATCGAGGCCGTGTACAGACGCAGCCCGTCGTGCGAGACGCCCGCCGCGCGCTGACCGTTGCGCGCCACCGCGACGGTGCTCAGACGCAGCGCACCGCTGCCGAACGGACCACGCACCGTGGTCTTGTCGACGGTCTTGGCTCCCGCCCCCACCACAGCCATCCGCCCGTTGACGTCGACGAAGTACACGTTGTCCGGGCTCGCCGAAGCCCGCACCGGGGCGGACGCCTCCGCCTGGTCGGCACTGAGCACGCACAGGTGCGAACCGTCCGCACGCTGCAGCTCCACCTGCTCGACGCGGGGCGACGTCAGATCACGCAGGGTGAGCAGCAGCTGGGTCGCCATGCGCCGGCACACCGTCCGCCCGACATTGGACGCCTTGTCGTTGAGCGGCACCTTCAGCAGATTCTGGTCGTCGGGCGTCAGGGACGTGACGCCCTTCCTCAGCGCCGTTCCCGTGGGGAACGGCGAGCCCACCACCGGCTTCAGCCAGTTCGTCGGCCCTTCGAACAGCGCCGACACCGTCTGCGCGACCGGGTCCATCCGGGTCACGGGATCCTGCCGCTGCCGGATGTAGACCGGGTCCGCGACCACCGACTGCTGCCCGGAGGCGAAGTAGTACTTGTTGACCGAACGGTAGTTGCGCAGGAAGTCGCTCTCCCCGAGCACGAGGCCCTGCGGGGCGGCGTCGATACGCCACTCCTTGCCCTTGCCGTCCGGCCCGCTCTGCCGCACCAGGCGCAGCGACCCGCTGTACTGCGTGGGCGCAGCCGCCTGATACGCGTGCCGCTCCACCGTCGCGATCAGCTCACCGGACAGCGAATAGCCGAGGCTGTCGTCCCCCTCCCCGGCGACCGCGTTCCCGGCATCGGGCGCCTCGGTCAGCACCGTCGTGAGCTGCTCCGGCTTCCACTCCTTGGCCGCACGCTTCGTCAGATACTTGCGTGCCGTCGCAAAGCTCGGATCGTCACTGGTCATGGCCTCCAGGAAACCGACGACGATCTCGTCGGGCACAGCGCCCTCGCGGGGCGGCACCGCCAGGACGCGTACCTGCGAGTCCGCGCCCTTGGTGGCTTTCACCTGCTCCACGTCCCCGCTGTCGGGCATCGACGCGCACCCTGCCAGCAGCACGGCGGCACAGGCGGGCAGCACGAACGTCCGCGCCGCGCGCCCACCGCCGTAACCACGACGCTCAGCGCCCACGTGTCGTGTCCTCCCGCTCCGAGATCCGTCCGGCCGTCTCGCACTCACCCAGCCGCTCTCCGGCCTGACGCGCCACGACACGCGCACCGCTGCCCGGCAGGGCCGCCGGGTCCACCGCCGCCGGCGTGGCGTGCGGGGGCACCGGTGCCCGCGAGGGCACCGGAATCGGCAGCCGGTCGGCGCCGGGCTGCACGGGGACGGTCGTCAGCCGCTGCGCACCCTCGGTCGCTCCGCCGTTCGCCTCGACGGCCGCGGCACGCTCACGGGCGCGCCGGGAGTCCTCGGGCTCGAGAGGTATCGGCGATCCGCGCAGCGGCTCGTCGGCGGTGCGCGGCAGGGTCAGACGGAACTGCGAGCCACCACCCGGCTCGCCCCACGCCTGGAGCCAGCCGCCGTGCAGCCGCGCGTCCTCGACGGCGATGGACAGGCCGAGGCCTGTGCCGCCGGTGGTGCGCGCCCGCGCCGGGTCGGCCCGCCAGAAGCGGTTGAACACCCGCGTGGCCTCGCCGGGCTTCAGTCCCACGCCGTAGTCCCGTACGGCCAGCGCGACCGCCCCGCCGGCCGACGCCATCCGTACGACCACATCGCGTCCCTCGCCGTGCTCGACGGCGTTGACGACGAGATTGCGCAGGACCCGCTCGATGCGCCGGGCGTCGGCCTCGGCGACCACGGGCTGCTCGTCGCCGACCACCCGGATCCGGGTGCCCTTGCGCTCGGCCAGCGGCTCGGCGCCGCCGATCACCCGGCGCACGACCTCGCGAAGATCTATGGGCTCGGCCTCCAGCGCGGCCGCGCCCGCGTCGAAGCGACTGATCTCCAGAAGATCGGAGAGCAGGGACTCGAACCGGTCGAGCTGGTCGCCGAGCAGCTCCGCGGAGCGCGCCGTCACCGGGTCGAAGTCGCTTCGCGCCTCGTGGATGACGTCGGCCGCCATCCGTACGGTCGTCAGTGGGGTGCGCAGCTCGTGCGACACGTCCGAGACGAACCGCCGCTGCATCCTGGACAGCTCCTCCAGCTGCTGGATCTTGTGCTGGAGGTTCTGCGCCATCTTGTTGAAGGCCTCGCCCAGCCGCGCGATGTCGTCCTCGCCGGTGACCTTCATCCGCTCCTGGAGCCGCCCGGCGGAGAGCCGCTCGGCAATGCCGGCCGCCATCCGTACGGGCGTGACGACCTGCCGCACGACCAGCCACGCGATCGCCCCGAGCAGGACGACCACGAACAGCCCGGCCGTCGCCAGCGTGCCCTTGACCAGGCTGAGCGACTCCTCCTCCTGCGTCAGCGGGAAGAGGTAGTACAGCTCGTAAGAGTTGCCCGCGACGTCGTTGAGGCGCTTGCCGACCACCAGCCCGGCCTCCGGCTCCTTCGGAACCGAGTACTTGATCTTGACGTACGTCTGGAACGTGCCCGTCCCCTGCGCGACCGAGCCGCGCAGTGCCTCGGGAATGCTCGTCACATCCACGTCGCCGGACGCCCGCGGGCCCCGGCTCGTCCCGGCGTCCTCGGAGTCCGGGCTGAGCGCCACCACGTGGTAGGCGCCCTGGCCACCACTGGCCAGCTGCTTCACAAGCTCTGATCGCCAGTTCACGGCGCCCCTGCCGGGCCTGCCGTCGGTGACATCACCGTCGGGGCCGCCGAGGGCGACGGGCCCGCTCGCCTTGTCCTGCGCCGCCGCGAAACCGCCGGCGGCCTGGCTCAGCGCCGCCTGCTCCTTCGCGTCCAGCAGCCCGTTGCGGACCTGGCCGATGACCACGAGTCCGAGCAGCAGCACCACGCCCAGTGACATCAGCAGCGTGCTCGCGACCACCCGCAGCTGGATGTTCCGCCGCCACAGGCGGACAGCAGGCAGGAGCGGTCGTCGGACCAAGCGCATGACCATCCGGGGCACCGGCCCACCCGGTGCCCCGTCCAGGAAGACCCGGCTCACGCGCGAATGCCCATGCCCGGGCCCGGCAGCCCGCCCCGTACGGACTCCCGGCCCCCCGGGCTTCGGAGCAGTGCTGCCCACGGCCATGTCAGCTCGGTCCCGCCTTGTAGCCGACGCCACGGACGGTCACCACGATCTCCGGCCGCTCCGGGTCCTTCTCGACCTTGGAGCGAAGCCGCTGCACATGGACGTTGACCAGCCGGGTGTCGGCGGCATGGCGGTAGCCCCACACCTGCTCGAGCAGCACCTCACGGGTGAACACCTGCCACGGCTTACGGGCCAGCGCGACGAGCAGATCGAACTCGAGCGGGGTCAGCGCGATCGACTGCCCGTCCCGCTTCACGGAATGGCCGGCCACATCGATGACCAGGTCCCCTATCGCGAGCTGCTCGGGAGCAGGCTCCTCCGACCTCCGCAGCCGTGCCCGGATGCGGGCCACCAGCTCCTTCGGCTTGAACGGCTTCACGATGTAGTCATCGGCACCGGACTCCAGCCCGACGACCACGTCGACAGTGTCGCTCTTGGCCGTGAGCATGACGATCGGCACACCCGACTCGGCCCTGATGAGCCGGCACACCTCGATGCCGTCCCTGCCGGGCAGCATGAGATCCAGCAGTACGAGGTCCGGCTTGACCTCACGGAAAGCGGCAAGTGCCTTGTCGCCGTCCGCTACGAACGACGGCTCGAACCCTTCACCACGCAGCACAATCCCGAGCATCTCGGCCAGTGCGGTGTCGTCGTCGACGACAAGGACGCGTCCCTTCATATTCGACATCATCCCATTAGCTAATCGTTACCTGGCGTGACCTGGCACACAGCTCCGCTATTCCGTCCCCGGTGACCGGGGACACGACTCCTTCTTCGGTGACGACGGCCGTCACGAGTTCGGGCGGCGTGACGTCGAACGCAGGGTTGTACGCCAGGGTTCCCAGCGGGGCGACCGGAAGCCCGCCACCCGGCTCGACCCCCGCCGCCGACTGCGGCGCCATGACCTCCGTCACCTCCTGCCCCGGCCTCTGTTCGACCTCTATCGACGACCCGTCCGCGGTCTGCAGATCCACCGTGGTGGTCGGCGCCACCACGATGAACGGCACATGGTGGTACTTGGCGAGGACAGCCAGCGGGTAGCTCCCCACCTTGTTCGCCACGGAGCCGTCCGCGGCTATCCGGTCGGCCCCGATCAATACCGCATCCACCTGGCCCGACGCGAACAGCGAACCCGCCGCATTGTCCGTGAGCAAGGTGTACGCCATACCGCTCCCGGCCGCCTCGTACGCAGTGAGCCGGGCTCCCTGCAGCAGCGGCCGCGTCTCGTCGACCCACAGCGTGCGCAACCGGCCCGCCCGGTGCGCGGCGAGCGCCACCGCAAACGCGGTGCCCTCGCCGCCGGAGACCAGCCGCCCTGTGTTGCAGTGCGTCAGAATCCGGTGGCCACCGCCCGGCAGCAGCTCATCGAGCAGCGCGAGCCCATGGCCCGCCATCCGCGCACTGGCCTCGGCGTCCTCCCGGTGCAGCGCCTTCGCCTCGGCGAGCGCAGCCGCCTCTGCCGCACCGGCGCCCTTGCCGATCGCCTCCCGGTACGCGGAGGCCGCCCGCCGCACGCCATATGCGAGGTTGACCGCGGTGGGCCGCGCCCGCTCCAGCATGGCCGCCGCCTCCGCGACGTCGTACCCACGGGCGGCGGCCAGCGCCACCCCGTACGCGCCGGCGATCCCGAGCAACGGCGCCCCGCGCACGGCGAGCGTCCGGATCGCCCCCACCAGCGCCGGGACGTCCGTACAGACCAGCTCGACCTCCTCGGCGGGCAGCCGGGTCTGGTCGAGAAGGACCAGTACGGGGCCTTCGGACATCTCGTCCCAGCGCAGCGCGGGCGGCGGCGCCGGTTCCTCGCCGGCCGGGACATGAACGTGCTGATCAGCCATCCGCCCAGTCTGCCCGCTACGGCAGCGACAATGAAGGCGAGAAGGAGATCCAGGGCCCGGCCCACCGGCGGGCGGCGCGTGGCACGATGGCTGCCGACCTTCCGCCACACCGGGCGGACAGGCGCCAAGACAGCACTGGCTCCCCGAGCCGGGCGTGCGACCAATCCACGAGGTGGACGACTGTGAACGACACTCCGGGCTGGGCCTCGCCCGGATCCGTGCCCTCCGACGGCCAGGGCAACGGAGTGCCGCGGCCCGACGAGCCCGCCGACCCGACCGGGCCCGACTCGAAGTGGTCCAAGCAGCAGCCGCCGGCCGGCCAGTGGGCCCCGCCGACCGCGCCCGGTGGCGGGCCTGTACCGCCGGTCCAGCCGGGCTGGGGCGGCGGACCGCAGCGGAGCGGCTGGGACCGGCCGCCCGCCGCCAAGCCGGGAGTCATCCCGCTCCGGCCCCTCGGCGTCGGCGAGATCCTGGACGGCGCGGTGTCGACGCTGCGCGAACACTGGCGGCCGGTGCTGGGCGTCACGATCACGGTCTCCGTCATCTCCCAGATCGCGGACATCCTGGTCCAGCGCTATCTGGTTCCCCGGGCCCCGGCACTCGATCCGAACGCGAGCCCCGCCGAAGTCGTCAACCAGACCGTCGACGCCATGCAGTCGAGCCTGGTCGCTTCGGTGCCGACCCTGATCTTCACTCTGATCGCGACCATCTTCAGTACCGCACTGCTCACCGTCGTGGTCAGCCGCTCGATCCTGGGGCGCCCGGTCACTCTCGCCGATGCCTGGAGCGAGGCCCGGCCGAGGCTGCTTCAGCTGCTGGGGCTCACCCTGCTCATCATGGTGATCGCGACAGGTGTGATCACCGTGGGCGTTCTCCCCGGGATTCTGCTCGACTCCGATTCCCTCGGCGTACTGGGCGGATTCGCCGGCATCCTCGCCGCCGTCTGGCTCTGGGTCCGCTACGCCCTCGCCTCGCCCGCGCTGATGCTGGAGCGTGCGGGCATCACCCAGTCGATGCGCCGCTCTGCCAAGCTGGTCCGCAACGCCTGGTGGCGGACGTTCGGCATCCTGCTGCTGGTGATGGTGCTCGTCTTCATCGTCTCGATGATCATCGTCACGCCCTTCAGCCTCCTCGCCATGCTGGCCGACAGCGACGGGTTGGCCGGGATGTTCAGCGGTGCCGCCCCCGAGTTCGGCTGGCCCTTCCTGATCATCACCGGCATCGGCGCGGTGATCGCCTCGGCCATCACCTACCCGATCTCGGCCGGCGTGACAGTCCTCCTCTACGTGGACCAGCGCATCCGCCGAGAAGCCCTCGACCTCGAACTGGCCCGGGCCGCCGGCGTCCCCGGTCACGGCTCCCCCGCACCCGGCAACGACACCTCCTGGAGCTGATGCGGTGTCCATCACGGGGGGCACGACCACGGCGCGGCTCTTGAGTCGCGTCAACGACGACGTACCGGTGGAAACTCCGCGCGTCCCCGCCCGGGAGGCGGCCGAGCGGGAACTGTCCAGGCCGATGTACCACGAGAACGATCCGAACCTCCTCGAACGCGGCCTCGACCGCTTCTGGGAGTGGGTCGACGGCATCTTCGACTCCGCATCCGGCGCCGCACCGGGCGGAGTGCTCGGACTCGTCGCCATCGTCCTGGTCGTCATCGCCCTGGCCGCCGCGCTGTGGTGGCGGCTGGGCACCCCGCAGCGCAGCCTGACCACCGGCGACGCCCTCTTCGACGACGGCCCGCGCAGCGCCGCGGAACACCGCACCGCAGCCGAGGCACACGCCGCCGCCGGGCGCTTCAACCAGGCCGTCCAGGAGCGGATGCGCGCCATCGTCCGCTCCCTGGAGGAGCGGACCCTCCTCGACCCGCGCCCGGGACGCACCGCCGACGAAGCCGCGGCCGAGGCCGGCCGCCCCCTGCCCGACGAGGCCGACGCACTCCGCGCCGCGGCACGGTCCTTCGACGACATCACATACGGCGGCCGCACCGCCGACCAGCAGACATATCTGCGCCTGAAGGACCTCGACAGCCGACTGGAACGCGCCAAACCCCAACTGAGCGCCGCGTCCCAAGGAGCAGCCGAATGACCGCGGCCACGACCGGCACCACATCCACAGCCCTCACGTCCCGCCAGATCTGGACGCGAAGCCGGGGCATGCTGCTCGCACTCCTGATCCTCGTCGCCGCCGGGATCGCCATCGCCGCCGTACGCTCCGGGGAGGAGCACGGGCGCCTCGACCCTCGCTCCGCGGAAGCCCAGGGCAGCCGAGCCGTGGCCGAACTGCTCAAGGCCGAGGGCGTCGACACTCGCGTGGTCACCACCCTCGGCGAGGCCACCGCAGCCACCGGCGCAGACACCACCCTGCTGGTCGTCACGCCGGATCTGCTGACGGGGACCCAACAGGAGGCCCTGCGCACGGCCATGGTCCCGTCGGGCGGCCGCACGGTCCTGGTCGCCCCCGGCCCGCCGTCCGTCGGCATCCTCGCCCCCGGCGTACGGTCCGAATCGCGCACGCCCGTCTCCGCTCGTGATCCCCAGTGCACCTTCCCCGCCGCCCAGCGCGCGGGAAAGGCCGACACAGGCGGTGAACGCTACGCCGCGGACGACTTCCTCGACACCGACGCCTGTTACCTCAGCGGCGGTCTGCCGACGCTGCTCAGGGTCGGCGACCCGGGCGACGGCGACACCGTCCTGCTCGGCTCCCCCGACATCCTCACCAACAAGCGCCTCGGCAAGGAGGGCAACGCCTCCCTCGCGCTCCAACTCCTGGGCTCCCGGCCTCATCTCGTCTGGTACCTCCCTTCGCTCAGTGATGAATCCGCCGTCGCCGACGACAGCGGCGACGAGGCCGGCGAGAGCGGCATCGGCGACCTGATCCCGTCCGGCTGGCTGTGGGGCACGCTCCAGCTCTTCTTCGCCGCAGTGCTCGCCGCGATCTGGCGCGCCCGCAGGCTCGGACCGCTCGTGACCGAACGGCTGCCCGTCGCCATCCGTGCCTCGGAAGCCACCGAGGGCCGCGCCCGCCTCTACCGCAAGGCCAACGCCCGCGACCGCGCCGCCACCGCACTTCGCTCGGCCACCCGCACCCGGCTGGCCCCCGTCCTCGGCGTCGCCCCGGCAGGCGCGCACACCCCCGATGTCCTGATTCCCGCCGTGTCCGCGCGACTCGTCGACGGGGACCGGGACGTCAGGGCCCTGCTCTTCGGCCCGGCACCCGCCGACGACGCCGCTCTCATCCGCCTGGCTGACCAACTCGACGCCCTCGAAAGAGAGGTACGCACTTCATGAGCGCCCCGACCCCCGAGACCCCCGAGAACTCGGACCGCGCACGCGCCTCCCTGGAGGCCCTGCGAACCGAGATCGCGAAGGCCGTGGTCGGCCAGGACTCCGCCGTCACCGGACTCGTCGTGGCCCTGCTCTGCCGAGGTCATGTCCTCCTCGAAGGCGTCCCCGGCGTCGCCAAGACGCTCCTCGTCCGCGCCCTCGCCGCATCCCTCGAACTCGACACCAAGCGCGTCCAGTTCACTCCCGACCTCATGCCCAGCGACGTCACCGGCTCGCTGGTCTACGACGCGCGGACCGCGCAGTTCTCCTTCCAGCCGGGTCCCGTATTCACCAACCTGCTGCTCGCCGACGAGATCAACCGGACGCCCCCGAAGACCCAGTCGTCGCTGCTCGAGGCCATGGAGGAACGCCAGGTCACCGTCGACGGCACCCCGCGCCCGCTCCCCGACCCGTTCCTGGTCGCCGCGACCCAGAACCCGGTCGAGTACGAAGGCACGTACCCCCTCCCCGAGGCCCAGCTCGACCGTTTCCTGCTCAAGCTGACGGTGCCCCTGCCTTCACGCCAGGACGAGATCAACGTCCTCTCCCGGCACGCCGAGGGCTTCAACCCGCGCGACCTGCACGCCGCAGGAGTCCGCCCCGTCGCCGGACCGGCCGATCTTGAGGCCGCCCGGGCCGCAGTGGCGAAGACTTCGGTGTCTCCCGAGATCGCCGGCTATGTCGTCGATATCTGTCGTGCCACGCGTGAATCCCCCTCACTCACCCTCGGTGTTTCCCCCCGAGGCGCCACCGCACTGCTCTCCACCGCCCGAGCCTGGGCCTGGCTCACCGGCCGGGACTATGTCACTCCGGATGATGTGAAGGCCCTGGCCCTCCCCACCCTCCGGCACCGCATTCAACTGCGCCCCGAGGCGGAGATGGAAGGAGTCACCGCAGACTCCGTCATCACCGCGATCCTCACCCACGTCCCCGTTCCCCGCTGAGGCGGTGCACAGTGGCCCTCACCGGACGAACTGCTCTCCTCGCCGCCCTCGGCTCCATCCCCGTCGGCGTATTCGCACCCAGCTGGGCGGGAATCCTTGCCGTCAACGCACCACTCTCAGTAGCAATTCTGTGCGACTACGCCTTGGCCGCGCCAGTGCGAAAGCTCCAGTTCACCCGAAGCGGTGACACCTCAGTTCGACTCGGTGACAGCGCGGAAGTCCAGCTCACCGTCACCAACCCGACTGCCCGTCGCCTGCGTGCACACCTCCGGGACGCCTGGCCGCCGAGCAGCTGGGTCCCCGGCACGGAGCAGGCGGCCTCCCGCCACAGACTGACGATCCCGGCCGGTGAGCGCCGCCGTATCTCCACGATCCTGCGCCCCACCCGCCGCGGTGACCGCCAGGCAGAGCGCGTCACCGTCCGCTCCTACGGCCCGCTCGGCCTCGCGGCACGCCAGGGCAACCACGAAGTGCCATGGACCGTGCGCGTGCTGCCACCGTTCACCAGCCGCAAGCATCTCCCCTCCCGTCTCGCCCGACTGCGGGAGCTCGACGGCCGGACCAGCGTGCTGATCCGCGGCCAGGGCACCGAGTTCGACAGCCTCCGCGAATACGTACCGGGCGACGACACCCGCTCGATCGACTGGCGCGCCACCGCCCGCCAGAACACCGTCGCGGTACGCACCTGGCGGCCCGAACGGGACCGCCACATCCTCGTCGTGCTCGACACCGGCCGTACCTCGGCCGGCCGCGTCGGCAACGTCCCGCGTCTGGACGCGGCCATGGACGCCGCGCTTCTCCTCACGGCGCTCGCGACGCGCGCCGGAGACCGCGTGGACCTTCTGGCGTACGACCGCCGCACCCGAGCCCAGGTCCAGGGGCGCGCGGCCGGAGAGGTGCTCCCGGCGATGGTCAATGCCCTCGCCCCGCTCGAACCGGAACTCGTCGAGACCGACGCCCGAGGCCTCAGCGCCGCCGCGCTCAAGCACGCCCCGCGCCGCTCCCTCGTCGTTCTTCTGACGAGCCTGGACACTGCTCCGATCGAGGAGGGCCTGCTGCCGGTCCTCCCTCAACTCACTCAGCGCCACACGGTGGTTCTGGCATCTGTCGCCGACCCGCACATCGCGGAAATGGCCAATGACCGCAGCACCTTGGACGCCGTGTACAACGCCGCCGCCGGCACGCAGGCCCAGGCCCAACGCCGCCGCACGGCCGAACAGCTCGAGCGGCACGGGGTCACGGTCGTCGACTCCACCCCGGAGAACCTGGCTCCTGCTTTGGCAGATGCCTACCTGGCTCTGAAGGCAGCAGGACGCCTCTAGCAACACGGCGGGGGACAGCGAAGACCACTCTTCTGGCGAGGCAGGAGAGTGGTCCATTCTGTCCGAGCCTGAACGCAGAAAAGCCCCGGACCACAAGGTCCGGGGCTTTTTGCAATGATTGTTCGGCGGCGTCCTACTCTCCCACAGGGTCCCCCCTGCAGT
>NZ_JBSFHO010000018.1:0-162179 GCF_053597075.1 Streptomyces sp. NPDC001514 | reverse complement strand
CCGCGGTGGCCATCGCCCCCGACCTCGGCGAGCGCTACCTCGACACCGTCTACCACACCAACTGGCTGCACGCTCTCTACGGCGAAGACGTGCTCAGCTCCGACGAGGTGGCCGCCGGTTCCTGTGCAGCCTCCCCCGCGCCGACGACGCGGTCGGGCCAGCGGTCGGACCTGCAGCGGGATCGTAAGACCTAGCCTCCGCGTTTCACTTGCGGTGGTGGCGTCTGCGGTGGCGTCCGGATCACTCTCGCCGATGACACCGGGCTGACCCGGGCCTTCAGCGGCGCACTGAGGCGGCTGCGGCCGCTCGGGACCGCTCACGACCCGGCCGGGTCGCGGTCGACCTGGCGGTGACGCCGGCCGAGGCGGTGAGGCGATCACGGACCTGGCCCTGCTGCGCACCCAGGCCAAGGTGTTCGACCTGGTCGCCTCAAACCCCACCGCCTGGCGCCTGCCAGCCGGCAGCTGACTCCGACACCGGCCTGGCGGCGGGGCTCACAGGCGATGTGACCGGCGCAGGGAATCTGCCGCCCTCTCGTTCGATTCACGCCGCACTGGGCGGTCTGCTCCTCGCGTCGGTGTCACCGATGGTGCGCCGCGCGGTGCGGCACCGGTCCGGTGGCGGCTGCGACGCCGCGCAGCGATGAGCGCGTCGACGGAGAGCAACGGGGTGCCCGCGAGCACCAGCGGCAGCCACGCCATCAGGTAGGGGATGTCGTTGCCGAGGAAGTACGGATCGGCGCTCCAGCTGACCGTCAGCCACAGGCTGAGCGAGATCAGCGCGCCGCCGACGGCGGCGATGCGGCCCAGCAGGCCGACAAGGATGCCGATACCGACGGCGAGTTCGCCGAAGGCGATGGCGTAGCCGAATGCGTGCGAGTGCTTCAGCGCCAGATCGATCATGCCCGGGATCGCCGAACTGTCGTGCACCGCGTGCAGCGTGCTGACCAGCGACCCGGGCGCCGAATCCGTGAAGAACGGCGAATCGATGAGCTTGACGAGCCCCGCGTAAGTGAACGTGACACCAAGGAAGATCCGCAGTGGTAGGAGGGAGTAGCGCGTGGCAGTCTGTCGCCAGTTGCCCAGCATGATGTCCTGCCTCTCTGCCGTGAGCGTCGCAGCACGTACGGCTGCATGGCTCCCCCTCACAGAGATACGAACGCCGGGTCGGCTTGGATTGAGCTGTTGCCCGTGTTGTCCGCTTGTCCGCGAGACCTGCTGCCTGTCCCCTCGCCTCGACCCCCACCGCCTGGCGCCTACCGCGCCGGCATCGACTCCGCCGCCCTCGCGACATCGCGGGCGGTGAGGGCCGCGGCCCGGGAGGCTGCCGGGCTGCAGGCCGCCGAAACCAGGGGCGGCCTACCCCCGGTCCTGGCCGCGCGGGAGCGGACATCGTCCTGCAACACGTCGGCCCCGGTCGCGGCCGGCCGACGCTGGACTCGGCCGCGGCGATGGCCTGCTCGCGCATCACGTCCCCACAGGCCCGCTCCGCAAGCGCGCCGGACCGACGCCGCGGGGCGGTGCCGCCTCAGTGCCGCACCGGGCCCCCGGAGCGTGCCCGCGATGCTGTCCCGTTGGATCAGCTCCGGCAGGGGCAGCTGGATCGTGCGGGCCGGTCCGCCGTCGAGCAGGGCCGTGAGCTCGCGCGCCGCGGTGCGGCCGAAGGCGACCGTGTCCCGGGACAGCGCCGCGAGCCAAGGTTGCACAGGCGGCACAGGGCCGCACCGGCCTCGACGCGTACCTCAGCACCCCGGTCTCCGCCGAGTCGCGCACGGCAGGGCCCGGCCGGATGTCTTCCTGGAGGCCGCGCACCGCCTGGGCCGCCGACCCCGCCGACTGCGTCGTGATGGAGGACGCCCCGCCCGGCGCGGCCGCAGCACGCTCCGCCGGCATGCGCTCCATCGCCATGCCGTATGCAGCCGGGACGGCCGCGGACGAGGCGTTCCGCACGCGGGGGCTGCTCTTCCCCGGCGGCACAGTCGGAGTTCACGGCCGAGGCCGCGTACGCCTGGCTCACCGTGTCGGCTCCGCCCGCCTGGGAGTCTTCGGCGGTGCTGCCGGAGGGTTCTGGTCAGCCCAGAAAGCTCAACCGCACCTGACGCTCGGGGTTGTCCCTGTTGGTGTCGACCAGACAGACCGACTGCCAGGTGCCGAGCTCCAGCCGGCCGCCGATCACGGGCAGGGTGGCGTGCGGCGGCACCAACGCGGGCAGGACGTGGTCGCGGCCGTGGCCGGGGCTGCCGTGGTGGTGCTGGTACCGGTCGTCGGCGGGGAGCAGTACGTGCAGCGCGGCCAGCAGATCGTGGTCGCTGCCCGCGCCGGTCTCGATCACCGCGATGCCTGCGGTGGCGTGTGGCACGAAGACATGGAGCAGGCCGTCCCGGCCCATCGCTGTCTCCTCCAGGAACTTCTCGCACTCGCGGGTCAGGTCGGTCACGGCTTCGGCCGTCCCGGTGACCACATTCAGGACTCTGGTCGTGAAGGCTTCGGGCATGATTCCATCCTCTCGCCCATCCCGCAGGATGGCGCGTCCGCGTGGCGAGACGCCATTGACCGGCCACCGAGTTGACCGGCCACCGACGGGTCGCTACTTTCTGCGCCACGTTGCGTACAGCCTTGCTCACCACGCACGGTCGCATCGACTGCTGCGGGGGGCCTCCGCCGCGTGTCGCCGCGGCTGCTGACGCCGTCTCAGTACGTGGAGCGGATCCGGTGCGTCGACCGCACGCCTAGGCCGTAGCGCCCGCACCGCCCTCGTTCTCCTCTCGGTCTTCCGAGACCCCGGTCGCCCTGGACCGGCCGCGCACCGTCGGAGATCCGCAGTTCGCCGCTCTCCGCTCCCGGCTGCTCACCGAGCTCGGCGTGGACGAACCCGCTGTTCCTCCCAAGGCCGCCTTCTCCCCCGCCGCCGCCGCCTGAACCACCCTCACCAGAAGGTCATCAGCCCATGAAGCGCATGTTGTTCCCCGCCGCTCTGGACCGGCACGTGTACACGGCGGCCCCATCAAACGGTCCAGGATCACCCCGGTGAGCGGCGTGCGGGCGCCGGACATCGAGTATCTGGCGCAGATCGCGAAGGCCGCCGTGCAGCTGGGCTTCGCGGCGGGGCGGCGCGCCGCTGCTGGTGGGGGGCACCGGGCGGTGGACCGTGTCTTGCGGGCGCGTCGCCCCCCGGCCACGGGTGCACCCGGTGGCGCCCGGCACCGTGCGGTGGGCCCGCGTGTCCCTCCTCGAGCGCCGGACGGGCTGAAAACCGGCCCGCCCAGGCTCCATGGACGCGCAGCCCACCGGCAGCCACCATGGCCTCATGGCTCACGACACTGCTCGTACGCCCCCGCCCGCGCCGGCGTCCCCACCCCTCCCGCCTTCCGCCGAGATCGTCGTCATCGGCGCCGGCGTCATCGGCGCAAGCATCGCCTTCCACCTCTGCGAGGCCGGGATACGCGATGTGCTCGTCCTGGAGCGGGACACGCCGGCATCCGGCTCGTCGGGCAAGCCGATCGGCGGCGTACGCGCCCAGTTCTCCGATCCGCTCAACATCCGGCTCGGGCAGCGCAGTCTGCGGGCCTGGCACGACTTCGCCGTGCGGCCCGGCGCGGATGTGGGGCTGGAGACCGTCGGCTACCTGTTCCTGCTGGGCCGTGACGAGGACGCGGCGGCATTCCGGGAGGCGGCGGCCGTGCAGCGGGAGCTGGGCGTGCGGAGCCGCGTGATCAGTCCCCGCGAAGCCCATGAGCTGTGCCCGTACATCGACCCTACGGCGATCGTGGCCGCCGCTTGGTCCCCCGACGACGGGTACGCCCTGCCGAGGGCCGCCGTCCTCGGCTATCTGCGGGGGGCACGCCGCCTCGGCGCGACCGTACGGACGCAGTGCGCGGTCACCGGCATCGACACCGACGGCGGCACGCTGCAGGCCGTGCACACCACGGCCGGCACGGTCCGCACGCGCACCGTCGTCTGCGCGGCCGGCGCCTGGGGCGGGAACCGTTCCTCGACATCGGCCCCCTGGCGGCGACCCGTTTCGAGGGCACCGCCGCGGCACGGCCCGAGGTCCACATCATCTGACGGAGGTTCGCATGCTTCCCACCTGGCAGCTCCGCGCCGCCTTCGCCCGCCGCCTCTCCGCGATGTACGGGAAGGAAGTGCCCGCGTACACCACACTGGTCGAGGTCGCGGGGCAGGTCAACGACGACGTGCTGCGCACGGGCGGCGAGAGCGCCCAGCGGCTCGGCAGCATCGAGCGGGTCACGGCGGAGCGGCACGGCGCGATTCGGGTCGGCACGCCCCGCGAACTGCGGCAGGCGGCGCAGATCTTCGCCGCGCTCGGCATGGAGCCCGTCGGTTTCTACGATCTGCGGGACGCGACGACCAGTGCCGTACCGGTCGTCTCCACCGCCTTCCGGCCGGTCCTGCCCGAGGAGCTGGACCGCAATCCGTTCCGGGTCTTCACCTCGATGCTGACCCCGGCCGACCGCCGCTTCTTCGACGCAG
This sequence comes from Streptomyces sp. NPDC001514, assembly GCF_053597075.1. Classification (NCBI taxonomy): domain Bacteria; kingdom Bacillati; phylum Actinomycetota; class Actinomycetes; order Kitasatosporales; family Streptomycetaceae; genus Streptomyces; species Streptomyces sp. NPDC001514. The sequence goes on along the minus strand of NZ_JBSFHO010000018.1, from coordinate 157,689 downwards.
ATCTGGAGCAGCGGCTCCAGGTGTTCCTGGAACGCCGTGAGCTGTTCCCGCCGGAGCTGCTGGAACTCGCGGCCCGGGCCGAGCGGGAGGAGGGCCTGCCCGAGGAGCAGGCCGAGCGGTTCCTCACGCTCGCCGTCGCCGCCTTCGAGCTGTCCCCGGAGCCGGTGGACCGCGCCTGGTACGCCGAGTTGGAGAAGGTCTCCGCGGTCGCCGCCGACATCGGCGGCGTGGCCGGCACCCACATCAACCACCTCACCCCGCGGGTGCTGGACATCGACGAGCTGTACCGGCGCATGGAGGAGCGGGGCATCACCATGATCGACCGGATCCAGGGGCCTCCGCGCTGGGAGGGCCCGGATGTGCTCCTGCGCCAGACGTCGTTCCGGGCGCTGGCGGAACCCCGTGCCTTCCGGGAGGCCGACGGCAGCGTCACCACCGGTTCGCTGCGGGTGCGCTTCGGCGAGGTGGAGGCGCGCGGCATCGCGCTCAGCCGTGCGGGCCGGGCCCTGTACGACCGGCTCGTCGACGGACCGGTCGAGGAGTGGGTCGCGCACTTCCCGCGCACCGAGCGCCAACTCGCCGTGGAGGGCCTGGGGTTCTTCACTTACGAGGCCGTCCCCGACCGGCCGCGCGACGGGCGGCGTCCGCCCGACGATCTCGCGGGCCTGCTCGACGGCGGCTGGCTGACGGCCCGCCCCATCGTCTACGAGGACTTCCTGCCGCGCTCCGCCGCAGGGATCTTCCAGTCGAATCTCACCGATCCGGGTGCCCGCGACGCCGCCCAGGCGGGCACCCATTACGACCAGCACTGGATGTCCGGGGCGATCGGACGCACGGTGCACGACCCGTTCGACCTGTACGCCGCCCAGCAGGACGCCTCGCTCGGCCGGGTCCGACAGGCCCTGGCCACAGCATGAGCCCCCTGGCCGCGGCATGAGCCGCAGCATGAATCGAGGAGAGCGACGCATGACCACCACCGCACTGCCCGACACCGACGCGCTGCGGGCGCGGGCCGAGGAAGCCCTGCGCCGCTGCGGTGCCCAGCTGCCGACCGGCGGCCAAGGCGTCACGGCCCGTACGCCGCTGACCGGCGGCGCGCTCTTCACCCTGCCCGCCACCACCCCCGAGGGCGCCGATGCGGCGATCGCGGCGGCCGACACCGCCTTCCGGGAGTGGCGCACGGTCCCCGCGCCGCGCCGGGGCGCGCTGGTCAAACGGCTCGGTGAGCTGCTCACCGCGCACAAGGAGGATCTCGCCGAACTGGTGACGATCGAGGCCGGGAAGATCCACTCCGAGGCGCTCGGCGAAGTGCAGGAGATGATCGACATCTGCGAGTTCGCGGTCGGTCTCTCGAGGCAGCTGTACGGCCGCACGATGGCGTCCGAACGGCCCGGCCACCGGCTGTCGGAGAGCTGGCATCCCCTTGGCGTGATCGGGGTGATCTCCGCGTTCAACTTCCCGGTGGCGGTCTGGTCCTGGAACACGGCGATCGCGCTGGTGTGCGGCGACACGGTGGTGTGGAAGCCCTCCGAGCTGACCCCGCTCACCGCTCTGGCCTGCGACGCACTGCTCGGCCGCGCGGCAGCGGACAGCGGCGCGCCCGCGGGCGTGCACGGGCTGCTGCTCGGCGGCCGGGAGTGCGGCGAGCGGCTGGTGGACGACGCGCGGGTGGCGCTCGTCAGCGCCACCGGGTCGGTGCGGATGGGCCGGGAGGTGGGGCCCCGCGTGGCGGCCCGATTCGGCCGCTGTCTGCTGGAGCTGGGCGGGAACAACGCGGCAGTCGTGACCCCGTCCGCCGATCTCGATCTGGCGGTGCGCGGCATTGTCTTCTCGGCGGCCGGGACGGCGGGGCAGCGCTGCACCAGCCTGCGCCGGCTCATCGTCCACGAGGACATCGCGGACGAGCTGGTGGAGAAGATCGTCCACGCGTACGGCCAGCTGCCGATCGGCGACCCCTTCCGCGCGGACACGCTGGTCGGCCCGCTGATCTCGACGGCGGCGTACGACGCGATGAGCAAGGCCCTGGAGACGGCGCAGGCGGACGGCGGCAAGGTGCTGACGGGCGGCGACCTCCAGCTGCGGGACGATGCACCCGCTGCCGCCTACGTCCGTCCGGCCGTGGTCCGGATGCCCGCGCAGACGGCGATCGTCCGGGAGGAGACCTTCGCGCCGATCCTGTACGTCCTCACGTACCGCACGCTGGACGAGGCGATCGAGCTGCACAACGGGGTCCCGCAGGGCCTCTCCTCGTCGATCTTCACGCAGAGCCAGCGCGAGGCCGAGCGGTTCCTGGCCGCGGACGGCTCCGACTGCGGGATCGCGAACGTCAACATCGGCACCTCGGGCGCCGAGATCGGCGGCGCGTTCGGCGGTGAGAAGGAGACGGGCGGCGGTCGCGAGTCGGGCTCGGACGCGTGGCGCGCGTATATGCGCCGGGCGACGAACACGGTGAACTACTCCGACGATCTGCCGCTCGCGCAGGGCGTGAACTTCGTCTGAAGACGCCGGGAAGATCCACGCCCCGGACCCCGTTAGTAGAAACGTGAACAACGTCGGGGCGCGGGACATGGACGTGGTCGTCATCGGCGCCGGGCAGGCAGGCCTGTCCGGCGCCTACCATCTGCGGCGCGTGGGGCTGCGCCCCGACGTGGACTTCGTGGTTCTGGATCATGCCCCGCGGCCGGGCGGTGCGTGGCAGTTCCGCTGGCCGTCGCTGACGTACGCCAAGGTCCACGGGATGCACGCGCTGCCCGGCATGGAACTGACGGGCGCCGATGACGGCCGTCCGTCGTCCGAGGTGATCGGCGAGTACTTCACGCGCTACGAGCGCGCCTTCGATCTGCGGGTGCACCGGCCGGTGGATGTGCGCGCGGTGCGTGAGGGCGAGGGCGGCCGGTTGCTGGTGGAGACGTCGGAGGGTACGTACGCGACGCGCGCCCTCATCAATGCCACTGGCACCTGGGACCGGCCCTTCTGGCCCCGCTACCGCGGGCAGGAGACCTTTCTCGGGCGCCAGCTGCACACGGCGGACTACCCGGGGCCCGAGGCGTTCGCGGGCCGGCGCGTGGTGGTGGTCGGCGGCGGGGCGTCAGGGACCCAGCATCTGATGGAGATCGCGGAGGTCGCGGCGGGGACCACATGGGTGACGCGCCGCCCGCCGGTCTTCCGCGAGGGCCCCTTCGGCGAGGAGCAGGGCCGGGCGGCCGTCGCGCTGGTGGAGGAGCGCGTACGACGCGGGCTGCCGCCGCTCAGCGTCGTCTCGGTGACCGGGCTGCCCCTGAACGACGCGATACGGCGTGCCCGCGACGAAGGCGTCCTGGACCGGCTGCCGATGTTCGACAGGATCACGCCGACCGGGGTGGCCTGGGACGACGGCCGCACGGTCGAGGCGGATGTCATCCTCTGGGCGACGGGATTCCGCGCGGCGATCGACCATCTCGCGCCGCTCGGACTCCGTGAGCCCGGTGGCGGCATCGCGCTGGAAGGCACCCGCGCGGTACGGGACGCGCGCATCCACCTCGTCGGCTACGGCCCGTCGGCATCGACGATCGGCGCCAACCGCGCGGGCCGCGCCGCCGTCCGCGAGATCCAGCGCCTCCTGGGCCACGACCCCGCGCTCGTCGGGGCGCCCGTCTGAGGCGGACGGCGACGGCGCGGGAAAGGACGGGACCGGGACAGGACGCGGGACGGGACCGGGACAGGACGCGGGACGGGACCGGGAGGCGACGGGGTCACGCCGTGACAGATGCCGGTTCCGCGTCGCGCCGCACCAGCGCCGCATAGCGCCCGTCGCGGTCCAGGAGATCCGCATGGCTTCCGCGCTCCGCGATACGGCCTCCGTCCAGTACGACGATCTCGTCCGCCTCCCGGACCGTCGAGAGCCGGTGGGCGATCGTGATGGTGGTGCGGCCTGCCGACAGGGCGTCGATCGCCTGCTGCACCGCATGCTCGGTACGGGTGTCGAGGGCGCTGGTCGCCTCGTCCAGGATCAGCACCGGCGGGTCGCGCAGGATGGTGCGCGCGATGGCGAGGCGCTGCTTCTCACCGCCGGAGAAGCGGTAGCCGCGCTCGCCGACCAGGGTGTCGTAACCGTCGGGCAGGGACGCGATGTGGTCGTGGATCTGTGCCGCGCGGGCCGCTGCCTGTATCTCCTCGTCCGTGGCGTCGGGCTTGGCGAAGCGCAGGTTGTCCGCAACGGAGGAGTGGAAGAGGTACGTCTCCTGGGAGACGACCCCGACGGCCCGGGAGAGCGTGTCGAAGTCCAGGTCGCGTACGTCGACGCCGTCGAGCGTGACCCGGCCGCCGGTGACGTCGTACAGCCGGGGCACGAGATAGCTGAGCGTGGACTTGCCGGACCCGGTGGGTCCGACGACGGCCAGGCTGCCGCCCGCCGGGACGGCGAGGTCGATCTCGTCGAGCGTCGGCAGTCCGCTCTTCTGGTCATAGCTGAAATCGACCTTCTCGAAGCGCACTTCGCCGCGGACCTTCTCCAGCCGGACCGGCTGCTCCGGCTCCGTGATGTCCACCGGCAGGTCGAGATATTCGAAGATGCGGTGGAACAGGGCGAGCGAGGTCTGGATCTGCACCCCGGTGGAGAGCAGGCTCACGGCCGGGCGGAAGAGGCCCTGCTGGAGCGAGACGAAGGCCACGAGCGTACCGATGGATATCGCCGGCCCGCCGCTCTGGAGCGTGAGTCCCGCTGCCCAGTAGAGGAGTGCGGGCATGGCGGCCATGATCATGCCGATGGTGGACATCCGCCAACGCCCGGCCATGCTGGAGCGGACCTCCAGATCGACCAGCCGCTCGGACTCATCGGCGAACGAGCGCGTGAGCGAGTCGGCGCGGCCCATGGTGCGGCCGAGCAGGATGCCGCTGACCGACAGCGATTCGGTGACCGTGGCGGCCATGGCGGCCATCTGCTTCTGCCGCTGGGTCGTGATCTTCTTGCGCTCCCGGCCCACGAGGCGGCTTATCCACACGAACGCGGGCAGCAGGAGGAGCGAAACGACCGTGAGCCGCCAGTCCAGCGCGAGCATGGCGACGATCGTGGCGACGACGGCGGTGAGGTTGGAGACCAGGGAGGTCGCGGTGGAGGTGACGGTCGCCTGCATACCGCCGATGTCATTGGCGATGCGCGACTGGACCTCGCCGGTGCGGGTCCTGGTGAAGAAGGCGAGCGGCATGCGCTGCAGCTGGGCGTAGACACCGGTGCGCAGGTCGTGCATGACGCGCTGGCCCACGGTGGTCGAGATCAGGGTCTGCAGCACGCCGAAGACGCTCGTCGTCACGGCGGTGAGGATCATGCCGAGGGCGAGCAGCGACAGCAGGCCCGTGCGGCCCTGCGGGATCGCGGTGTCGAGGATCTCGCGGAGCAGGAACGGCGAGGCCACGGAGACGAGCGACGAGGCACCGACGAGGAGCCCGACGAGGGCGAGCCGGCCTCGGTACGGACGGAAGAGCCGGAGGATGCGCCCCACCTGCGCGGGCGGCTCCGGACGTGTGGGATCGAGCGGACGGCTGGGTGGGGTCCAGGACGGACCGTCGTCGTGAGGGCGCATGGGCTCCTTCTGAGGGTGGGGCGGATTCCCGGGCCGGGACGGACAGGCTTCGACGAACAGATTTCAGGAGCATAGCTCACTGTTACCTATACTCACAATGAGCATGGTCCTGATATTGTTCCCGTATGACCATCCCCGCCCCTGCCCCGGCCCCCGATGCGGACGGCCTGCTGGCCGAGCAGCTGCTGCGGCTGACTCGCCGGCTCCACCGGATCCAGAAGCTGCATCTGGAGCCGGTCGGCATCACGCCCGCGCAGTCGCGGCTGCTGCGTGTCGTCGCGCACTACGACGGGTCGCCGCGGATGGCCGATCTCGCCGACCGCCTGGAGGTCGTGCCGCGCGCCGTGACCACCCTGGTCGACGGGCTGGAGGCGAGCGGCAGGGTCCGGCGCGTGCCCGATCCGAGCAATCGCCGGGTGGTACGCATCGAGCTCACCGAGACCGGCCGCGCCACGCTCCGACAGCTGCGCAGCGCGCGACGCGCGGCCGCGGAGGACATCCTGGCCCCCTTGACCACCGATCAGCGCGAGGTGCTCGGCGGGCTGCTGTCCGCACTGGTCGACGGTGGGCCGGTGCCACGCTGCTGACAAGTGGTCGGGCCGGAGCCACTGGGCGCGGTGCGACCGGACACGTCCCGGCTGCGGGCACCCGGAGCCACTGGACGCGGTGCGGGGCCCGGCCGCCGGTGCCGGGCCCATGAGCCGATGCCGGGCCCGTAAGCCGATGCCGGGCCCGTGAGCCGATGCCGGGCTCCGCGCGCCGTCAGCAGCGCATGCGGTCCTCCGTGAGCACCCCCTGCACCGTCCGCAGGCTCCGGTCGTAGCAGCCGTCGGGCGCCTGCGCGCCGTACAGCCGATAGCGTTCCGCCGTCGTGCCGACCGCGTGGCGCTGGTCGCGCGGCACATTCGCGGTGTACGTCGCGTCACCCGCGTACGAGTCGTCGAGCCGCGACCAGGCGGTGCGCTTCCCCCCACGCAGCACCACGGTGTCGGCCCTGTCCCCGAGGGTGAGCACGGTCCGCAGCCGGTCCCCCGCACCGAGGGTCGTCTCGCCGTCCATCGTGTACGTGCGGTGGGCGCGGGTCGTGATCCGGCCCGAGGCCACGGTCTCGTCGTCGGTCCAGGATCCCTCGAGCGCATCGGGGTTCTCACCCTCGCCCCAGCGGTGCACGGAGGTGTGCGCGAGCGAGCGCGTCACCGTGGTCGCGATCCGCCCGTGCGAGGTGTTCACGAATCCGGCGACGGTGAGCCGGTGACCGCCCTCCGTGTCGAGCCGGTGCTGCGGCGAACCGGGCGTGTACGTCGAGGAGTTGTCCAGGGCGCTCTCCTCGTGGCGGGTCAGGGCGCCGGTGACGACCGAGCGGCCCTCGTCCTGCCAGATCAGGACGTTCGTGGGCGTGCTCCAGCCCGTCTGCCCGGCCGGCACCCCGGCGACAGAGACCTCGATGCGGTGCGGCCGGCCGTCGTTGAGCAGGCCCGCGAACGGCGTGAGGTCGTACTGGACGGGCTTGATGTCGAAGGCACGCGGGCCCGGAATCACGTACCAGAGGAAGGGGTTGGACCAGCCCCCGGTCCATACGGTCGGGAACGGTGCGGCGATTCCCGCGAGTTGCCCGTCGACCCTGATCTGCACCTCGCGGTACGGCCCTTCGTCCGCCTTGCAGGAGTACGGGGCCGGGTCCGGGACGGTGAGGTACCAGTACTCCTCGCAGCCGCCGCCCGAGCCCGTGGCGTACACCTCGGCGACGATCCTTTCGGAGTTGCGCGGGGTGGTGAGTGCCGGGCCGTCGAGCGGGAGTACGCGGTCCGGGGCCGCGGCCTGCTCCGTGCGGCCGTCGGCGGCGTAGAAAGTGAGCGTGACCTTGACGTCGATGACGCCCGTGTACGTGTCGTTGACGACATTGCCGATGAGCATCTCGACGGGCTGGGGCCGGCTCAGGGTGTCGCTGTAGCGAGTGACGTCCTTCTCGACGGACCAGCTGATGCCGTCGGGCGAGGGCTGCGGGGTGGACGTACGGAAGATCTCGACGCCGCCGACGGCGAGGTGGCCGAGGCGATCGTACTGACGCCCCTTGACGTTGCCGTCGAGCCGCAGCACCACGGCGCTCCAGCGGGTGCCGCACTCCTTCGGAGGCGCGTAACTCCCCTTGTACGGTGTGAAGTCGCGGAACTGCGCCTCGGCGAGGGTGACCGAACAGGACCTGGTGGCCGGCTTGGTGACGGGCGGCGCCGCGGTGAGCGGATCGTGCCAGTCGCTGCCGAACTCGGCGGGTGGCGCCTCATCGGCAGGTGCCGTCGCCGCGTCGGCAGGTGCCGTCTCGGCCGCGTCGGCGGGGCTCGCGCCGAGCACGGATCCGGCCGCCAGGGCCAGCCCCGCGAGCATGGACATGATCTGTTGTCGTCTCATGCGTCGGGAGTGAAGCGTGAGGGCCGCGCGGGCGCCAGAGGGCGTGGCGGCCCGGCCGGCGATCTTGGCGGGTTCTGTGCCATGCCGCCCGAAAATCGGTTGCTACGAACGACTGCGGAGAGCGAACCTTGCACGTCCGAGCCGCCTTTTCCGAACGATCTGGGACATCATGCAGATTCGCGATCTTCCGTATCCCGATCCCGGTGTGCCGGACGTCCGGTCGGGGCTGCGGTTCCTCGTCTGGCTGGGGCGCAAGCAGCTCGGCGGCCAGCTGAAGTCCCTGGCCTGGGGCATGCTGCACTTCGTCTCCGTGATGGCCCTCCCCTACGGCGTCGGTTCCGCCGTACAGGCCGTCGTCGAGGAATCAGGCCCCCGGCTCGCGCTCGCCGGCGGGCTGATCGCCCTGGCCACGGTCGGTATCGCGGTCGGCGACACCATGCTGCACCGCACGGCCGTCACCAACTGGATCACCGCGGCCGCGCGCGTGCAGCAGCTGCTGGCCCGCAGGACCGCCGAGCTGGGCTCAGCCCTCACGCGACGGGTCGCCGCGGGTGAGGTCGTCGCGGTCTCCACCGGCGATGTCGAGAAGATCGGCTGGTTCGTGGAGGCGGTCTCGCGCTTCCTCGCGGCGGCCCTCACGATCGTCGTGGTCGTGGTGGCGCTGCTGGTCTACCAGCCTGCGCTCGGTGTCGTGGTCGCGATCGGCGTTCCGGTGCTGGCGCTCGGCGTGCTGCCGCTGCTCCCGCGGGCGACGCGGCTCGCGGACGCCCAGCGCGAGAAGGCGGGCAAGGCCACCGAGCTGGCCTCCGACACGGTCGCGGGACTGAGGGTGCTGCGCGGCATCGGCGGCGAGGAGCTGTTCCTCCGGCGCTACCGCCGCGCCTCGCAGGAGGTGCGCCGGGCGGCCGTCCGCAGCGCCCGGATGTGGTCGCTGATCACGGCGCTGCAGGTGCTGCTGCCGGGCCTGCTGCTCATCTTCGTCGTCTGGTACGGCATCGGGCTGGTCGGCGACGGGCGGATCGAGATCGGTGAACTCGTCACCGTCTACAGCGCGGTGATGCTGCTGACGTATCCGCTGCGGCACTTCGAGGAGATCGCCATGGCGTACTCCTTCTCCCGGCCGTCCGCGCGGCGCGCGGCCCGTGTGCTCTCGCTGGAGCGACCCTCGGGCGGCTCCGGGGAGGCGTCCGACGCCGTGGCCTCGGGCGATCTGTACGACCCGGCCAGCGGGCTGCTCGCCCCGGCCGGGGCGCTGACCGCCGTCGTGTGCGGCGATCCGGACGAGGCGGGGCGGCTGGCCGAGCGGCTCGGCGGACATGCCGCGGACCCGCAGGGCCTGCCGTCCGTGCTGCTCGGCGGGGTCGCCCTGGACGAGCAACCCCGTGAGGTCGCGCGCGGCCTGGTTCTGGTCCAGGACAAGGACCCGGTGCTGCTGTCCGGGAGCCTGACCGAGCTGCTCGACGTGCCCGCGTCCGGCGCGGTGTCGGCGACCGATGCGCTGGCCGCCGCCGAGTGCGGGGACGTGCTGGACGCACTGTCGCAGGCCGCGCTGGACGGAGACCCGATGGGCGCGCCCATCACCGAGCGCGGCCGATCGCTGTCGGGCGGGCAGCGGCAGCGGCTGGCCCTGGCCAGGTCGCTGGTCGCGGACCCCGACGTGCTGGTGCTCGACGAGCCGACCTCCGCGGTCGACTCGCACACGGAGGCGCGGATCGCCGAGGGCGTGCGGGCGTTGCGGACGGGACGTACGACGGTCGTCTTCACGTCGTCGCCGCTGCTGCTCGACCGGGCCGACCGGGTGGTGCTCGTCCGCGAGGGCGAGGTCGCGGCCGTGGGCGTGCACCGCGAGCTGCTGCACAAGGAACCGCGGTACCGGGAGGTGGTGACCCGGGAGACGGAGGAGGCCCCGGCCCGTGTCGACGAACAGCTCACCAAGCCCCTGACCGGGCAACTGACCGACGCCGGAATCGACATCGAGGAGACGGCATGATCGGCGTGGCGCCACCGGCATACGACCCGGCGGCTCCCCGGACCGCGACCACGCTGCCGGTGGGCACGCCCGCGACGGTGCGCGCGTACGTACGCGAGCTGCTGCGGCGGCACCGCCGCGCGTTCGTCCTGCTCGTCGCCGTCAACACGGTCGCCGTCGTGGCCTCGATGGCCGGGCCGTGGCTGCTCGGCTCGCTCGTGGAGCGGGCGGCAGAGGGGGCGCGCGAGCTCCATCTGGGGCGCACCGCGGCGCTGTTCGCGGTGGCACTGGTCGTCCAGGCGGTGTTCGTACGGCTGGTCCGGCTGCGCGGTGCGATGCTCGGCGAGCGGATGCTGGCCGACCTGCGCGAGGACTTCCTCGTACGCTCGGTGGGGCTGCCGCCCGGCGTGCTGGAGCGGGCCGGTACGGGCGATCTGCTGTCCCGGATCACGACCGACATCGACCGGCTGGCGAACGCCATGCGCGAGGCCGTGCCGCAGCTGACGATCGGTGTCTTCTGGATCGTGCTGCTGCTCGGCGGGCTGACCGTGACCGCGCCGCCGCTCGCGCCGGCCGTGCTGGTGGCGCTGCCGGTGCTGGTGATCGGCTGCCGCTGGTACTTCAAGCGGGCGCCGTCCGCGTACCGTTCGGAGGCCGCGGGATACGCGGCCGTGGCCGCGGTGCTCGCCGAGACCGTCGACGCGGGCCGGACGGTGGAGGCGCACCGGCTGGGGGCGCGACGGGTGGCGCTGTCGGACCGCCGGATCAAGGAGTGGACGGCGTGGGAGCGGTACACCCTGTGGCTGCGGTCCGTGTTGTTCCCGGTCATCAACGTCACGCATGCGACCGTGCTCGGGTCCGTGCTGATGATCGGTGGCGTGTTCGTGCTGCAGGGCTGGATCGGGATCGGGCAGCTGACCACCGGTGCGCTGATCGCGCAGATGATGGTCGACCCGGTGAACCTGATCCTGCGCTGGTACGACGAGCTCCAGGTCGCCCAGGTGTCCCTGGCGCGGCTCGTCGGCGTACGGGAGATCGAGCCCGACGCGGGTGACGGACAGGTGCGGCCGGAGGGGCGCGCGGTGCGCGCGGACGAGGTGCACTTCGGGTACCGCGAGGGCGTCGACGTGCTCCACGGGGTGTCCATGGACGTGCCGCCCGGCACCCGGCTGGCGCTCGTCGGCCCGTCCGGCGCGGGCAAGTCCACGCTGGGCCGGCTGCTCGCGGGGATCTACGCGCCGCGGACGGGCCGGGTCACGCTCGGCGCGGCCGAGCTGTCCCGGATGCCGGCGGAGCGTGTACGCGAGCACGTGGCACTGGTCAACCAGGAGCACCACGTCTTCGTGGGCTCTCTGCGCGACAATCTGCTGCTCGCGCGGGCGGGGGCGGAGGACGCCGAGCTGTGGGCGGCGCTGGGTGCGGTGGACGCGGACCCGTGGGCGCGGGCGCTGGAGGACGGCCTCGAGACCGAGGTCGGCTCGGGCGGCCTCGCCCTGACCCCGGCCCAGGCCCAGCAGATCGCCCTGGCCCGCCTGGTCCTCGCGGACCCGCACACCCTGGTCCTGGACGAGGCGACCTCGCTGCTGGACCCGCGCGCGGCCCGGCACCTGGAGCGCTCGCTGGCCCGGGTTCTCGACGGCCGTACGGTCGTCGCGATCGCCCACCGGCTGCACACGGCGCACGACGCGGATGTGATCGCGGTCGTCGAGAACGGGCGGATCAGTGAACTGGGCAGCCACACCGATCTGGTGGCTGCGGACGGGGCGTACGCGGCGCTGTGGAGGTCCTGGCATGGATAGCTCGTACGAGACGGACGGGACGGGCCTTCGTGGCACGGCAGCGGACGGCCAGGATGCGGCGGCACGCTGCATCGATGTCACTCACCTCGGCCGGTCCCGGGCGCCGATGGGGTGGATCGAACCACTGCCCGGCGGACGGCTCCTGCTCCGACGCCCCGAGGTGCTCGAGGTCCATGAGCGCGAGAGCCTCCTCGGGGACAAGGGTTTTCTCTCCACACGCTCGCGGCCCGTCTCGTCCCTGGTACGGCCATCCGGGTCCGTGAGGAATGCTGCGCCGACCCCGGACGGCGGCTGGGTGATCAGCGAGAGGAGAAAGGTGTGGTCCGTGGGGTACGACGGCACCCTTCGCTGGCAGCTGCGGGACACCGGCCTGCCCGAGGGAGTCCGCGGGTCCGTTGTGCTGGGGGATCCGTCGGTGAGCCCGGACGGTTCGCTGGCGGCCGTGGTCCTGTCGACGGTCGTCACCGAGCCGTCCGAGCCGGTGCGGTCCCGCCGCGCGCGCCGCGCCGGACCGCGGCCGAGCCCGTACTCGTCGGACGTCCTGCTTCTCCTGGACCCAGCGTCCGGAGAGGTGATCGGCCGCCACGAGACCGGCACCGAGGCGCTCACCGCGGAGCTGAAGTGGCACCCGGACGGTGGTGTTCTCGCCGTGTCCTGCTGGTCGTTCTCATGGACCACGCACTGGCTCGAGGCACGCCTCGACGGGCTGCATCACCTCGGGGGACCGACGGAGGGCGAGGCGGAATTCTTCGTACCGAGATCGGAACGGCTGCTCACGATGGAGCGCGCCCAGGGTCTCACCAGCGACGACGACCTCCACCAGGTCGCGGTCCACGACATCCGGACGTCCGAGTGCCTCGCGCTGTTCCACCGGAAGCTGCCCGCCACACCGGACAGTGGCATCGACATGGACGTGTATCCCCTGGACGCCTCACGCGTGATCGCCGGCAGCAACCGCCGTCCGGGGCACGGGCCCCTCAGGGATGCTGCGCACTGGCTGTGCGATGCGGAGACGCTTCGTCCGCTCGGACGCCTGCGGTATCCCGATTCCGTGGCCCTTGGCCATGTGAGGCCGCTCGGGGACGGTACGTGGCTGACCCAGCACGGCTCGCGGGTGGACCACTGGGCGCTGCCCTGAAGGCCAGGGACGGCGCAGGGCAGGCACAGGACCCCCGGGGGCGGAGGTAGGGGCGGAGCCGAACGGCGCTCGCACCGGGCCGCGCCGCCCCGTCAGATGACGTTCATCGCCGCCGCGCCGCCCACTCCCCCGAGCAGCATGAACGCCGGCATCAGCACCTTCAGCTCCACCCAGCTGCCGGCCCTGAAACGCATGCCCTTGGGCGGGCCCAGCGGGTACCACCGCTTGTTGCCGACCGGGATGGGCCACAGGATCGGGCAGCCGGAGACCGTGAGAGCGTCCCCGATGTCGTGCACCAGTGCGCCGAGGACGACCGGCAGGCCGAGCCAGAGGTACTCCTGGCCGGGCCCGGAGAACAGCCAGTCGGAGCCGCTGCCCGGCTTGTCCAGGACTCCGGCGAGAATCCATGCGCTGGTCGCGCCGAGCAGCCACACCAGCACGTCGCTGGAGACCCGGGCGGCCCGCCACAGCAGCCCTTCGACGGCCAGCACGAGATGGACGAAGAGGATCGCGAGGACCGCCCAGCGGCCGCCGATCATGGCCAGGGCAGAGGTGCCCGCGCCGATCAGCACCGCCCACAGCCAGGTGTGGGTGAGGGTGCGATGGCCCCCGGTCCTGCGTTTGTCGCCCGGCTTCTTCGTCGCTTTGTAGACCGCGTAGGACAGCTTGTCGACGATCTCGCACAGGCCCCGCGAGATCGGCCCGAAGGCCCGGGAGATCGTTGCCGCCTTGTGGTCGAGGTCGGGCGCCAGCGCCGCTCCGGCGCATATCAGTGCACCGACCACGAGCACGGGCCACGGCATCGGATGGCCGGTCGCGGCCGTCGCAGCCCCCACCCCCAGCCAGGCTGCCGCCCCGGACAGGGAGTGCGCCGGTCCCATCATGTTGTTCCCGCCCCATTTGTCTTGTTGTTACGCCCAGTTGACGGGACAGGCTACCGGTAGCGATCTTCCTTCCGGCGGCCGGTTCCCTCATCCGGACCGAAGCCAGGCAAGATGGGGGGCGTGACCCTTATCGATCAGCTGCCGCCGGATGCCGACCCCGATGCCCTCTTCGAAGCCTTCTCGTCATGGGCCGAGGACCGGGGTATCTCGCTCTACCCGGCCCAGGAGGAGGCGCTGATCGAGGTGGTCTCCGGGGCCAACGTGATCCTTTCCACCCCCACCGGCTCGGGAAAGAGCCTGGTCGCGGCGGGTGCGCACTTCGCGGCGCTGGCCCGCGACGAGGTCACCTTCTACACGGCGCCGATCAAGGCCCTGGTCTCGGAGAAGTTCTTCGACCTCTGCAAGCTCTTCGGCACCGAGAACGTGGGCATGCTCACCGGCGACGCCTCCGTGAACGCCGACGCACCTGTCATCTGCTGCACCGCCGAGGTCCTGGCGTCGATCGCGCTCCGCGACGGCAAGGACGCCGACATCGGCCAGGTCGTGATGGACGAGTTCCACTTCTACGCGGAGCCGGACCGCGGCTGGGCCTGGCAGATCCCCCTCCTTGAACTCCCCCAGGCACAGTTCGTGCTGATGTCGGCGACGCTCGGCGACGTCTCGATGTTCGAGAAGGACCTGACCCGCCGCACCGGCCGCGAGACCGCCGTCGTGCGCTCGGCGACCCGCCCGGTCCCGCTCTCGTACGAGTACCGCACGACCCCCATCACCGAGACGCTGACCGAGCTGCTGGAGACCAAGCAGGCGCCGGTCTACATCGTGCACTTCACGCAGGCGCAGGCGGTCGAGCGGGCGCAGTCGCTGATGAGCATCAACATGTGCACCCGCGAGGAGAAGGACCAGATCGCCGAACTGATCGGCAACTTCCGCTTCACCACGAAGTTCGGCCGCAATCTGTCCCGTTACGTGCGCCACGGCATCGGTGTCCACCACGCCGGCATGCTGCCCAAGTACCGCCGCCTCGTCGAGAAGCTCGCGCAGGCCGGTCTGCTGAAGGTCATCTGTGGCACGGACACGCTCGGCGTCGGGGTCAACGTCCCCATCCGCACCGTGCTGTTCACGGCACTCACCAAGTACGACGGCAGCCGCGTCCGTACGCTCCGCTCCCGCGAGTTCCACCAGATCGCGGGCCGCGCCGGCCGGGCGGGCTTCGACACCGCCGGATTCGTCGTCGCGCAGGCGCCGGAGCACGTCATCGAGAACGAGAAGGCTCTCGCCAAGGCGGGCGACGACCCGAAGAAGAAGCGGAAGGTGGTCCGCAAGAAGGCCCCCGAGGGCTTCGTCGCGTGGTCCCAGAACTCCTTCGAGAAGCTCATTGCCTCCGATCCCGAGCCGCTGACCTCCCGGTTCAAGGTCACCCACGCCATGCTGCTGTCGGTGATCGCCCGCCCGGGCAATGCCTTCGACGCCATGCGCAAGCTGCTGGAGGACAACCACGAGCCGCGCAAGCAGCAGCTGCGGCACATCCGCCGGGCGATCGCGATCTACCGCTCCCTCCTCGACGGCGGCGTCGTGGAGCGCCTCGAAACCCCCGACGCCCAGGGCAGGATCGTCCGGCTCACCGTCGACTTCCAGCAGGACTTCGCGCTGAACCAGGCGCTTTCCACGTTCGCGCTCGCGGCCTTCGACCTGCTGGACCCGGAATCGCCGTCGTACGCCCTGGACATGGTGTCCGTCGTCGAGTCGACGCTGGACGACCCGCGCCAGATCCTCGCCGCCCAGCAGAACAAGGCGCGCGGCGAGGCGGTCGGCGCGATGAAGGCGGAAGGGATCGAGTACGAGGAGCGGATGGAGCGGCTCCAGGACATCTCGTACCCGAAGCCGCTCGAAGAGCTGCTGTGGCACGCGTACAACCTGTACCGGAAGTCGCACCCTTGGGTCGGCGACCACCCGGTCTCGCCGAAGTCCGTCATCCGTGACATGTACGAACGGGCCCTGTCCTTCACGGAGTTCACGTCCCACTACGAGCTGGCCCGCACCGAGGGCATCGTGCTGCGCTATCTCGCGGGCGCGTACAAGGCCCTCGACCACACCATCCCCGACGACCTCAAGACCGAGGACCTGGAGGATCTGATCGCCTGGCTCGGCGAGATGGTCCGCCAGGTCGACTCCAGCCTGCTGGACGAGTGGGAGCAGCTGGCCAACCCCGAGGTGGAGACGGCGGAGGAGGCGCAGGAGAAGGCCGACCAGGTGAAGCCGGTCACCGCGAACGCCCGCGCCTTCCGGGTGCTCGTACGGAATGCGATGTTCCGCCGGGTGGAGCTGGCCGCGCTCGACCAGGTCGCCGAGCTGGGCGAGCTGGACGGCGAGTCGGGCTGGGACGAGGACGCGTGGGGCGAGGCGATGGACGCGTACTGGGACGAGTACGACGACCTGGGGACGGGGCCGGACGCCCGCGGCCCCAAGCTGCTGTCCATCGAGGAGGATCCCGCGCACGGTCTGTGGCGGGTCCGGCAGACCTTCGCCGACCCGAACGGCGATCATGACTGGGGTATCAGTGCGGAGGTCGATCTGGCGGCCTCCGACGAGGAGGGCCGGGCCGTGATCCGGGTCACCTCCGTGGGACAGCTCTGAGGCCCGTGTGCGAGTGGAGAGTGGGGAGAACCGCATGACCAGTCCCGCCGAGCGGCTCGTGGATCTGCTCGACCTGGAGCAGATCGAGGTCGACATCTTCCGGGGGCTCAGCCCCAACGAGTCCCTGCAGCGCGTCTTCGGCGGTCAGGTCGCCGGCCAGGCCCTGGTGGCGGCGGGCAGGACGACGGACGGCGCCCGGCCGGTCCACTCCCTGCACGCGTACTTCCTGCGCCCCGGCATCCCGGGTGTGCCGATCGTCTACCAGGTCGAGCGGGTCAGGGACGGCCGGTCGTTCACCACCCGCCGGGTCACCGCCGTGCAGCGCGGCCGTACGATCTTCAACCTGACGGCCTCCTTCCACCAGCCCGAGGAGGCCGGCTTCGAGCACCAGCTGCCGCCCCGGCTCGACTTCCCGGCGCCGGAGACGCTGCCGAGCGTCACCGACGAGATCCGGGAGCACCTGGGCGCGATGCCGGAGGCGCTGGAGCGGATGGCCCGCCGCCAGCCCTTCGACATCCGCTACGTGGACCGGCTGCGCTGGACCAAGGAGGAGATCAAGGACGCGGATCCGCGCAGCGCGGTATGGATGCGCGCGGTCGGCCCGCTCGGCGACGACCCGCTCGTGCACACCTGCGCGCTGACGTACGCCTCCGACATGACCCTGCTCGACGCGGTCCGTATCCCGGTGGAGCCGCTGTGGGGGCCGCGCGGCTTCGACATGGCCTCGCTGGACCACGCGATGTGGTTCCACCGCCCGTTCCGTACCGACGAGTGGTTCCTGTACGACCAGGAGTCGCCCGTCGCCACGGGCGGCCGCGGGCTGGCACGCGGGCGGATCTACGACCGCGAGGGGCGGCTGCTGGTCTCGGTGGTCCAGGAGGGGCTGTTCCGGCCCGTGTGACCGACCGTGCGAGAGTGACCGGAGAAGGACCGTTACCGAGGAGAACTTGATGACTCTGCGCGACATCCCGCTGCTCACCCTGACCGGCGACCCCACGTCCCTCGCCGACTACGCGGACACGACCGTGCTGCTGGTCAACGTGGCGTCCAAGTGCGGCCTGACGCCGCAGTACGCGGGGCTCGAGCGGCTGCAGAAGCAGTACGCGGACCGTGGCTTCACCGTGCTGGGCGTGCCCTGCAACCAGTTCGCGGGGCAGGAGCCGGGCAGTGCCGAGGAGATCCAGACGTTCTGCTCGACGACCTACGGTGTGTCGTTCCCGCTGCTGGAGAAGACGGACGTGAACGGCGACGGTCGGCACCCGCTGTACGCGGAGCTGACGAAGGTCGCGGACGCGGAGGGCGAGGCCGGCGACGTCCAGTGGAACTTCGAGAAGTTCCTGATCTCGCCGCAGGGCGAGGTCACCCGCTTCCGTCCGCGCACGGAGCCGGAGGCGCCGGAGATCGTGGCCGCGATCGAGGCCCTGCTGGGGGCCTGACACCGGGTGGACGGCGGGGCACGGACGGCCGTGCCCCGCCGCCGGTGCGTCAGCGGATCGGCATCCCCGACAGCGTGCGGGCGATGACCAGGCGCTGGATCTCGCTCGTGCCCTCGAAGATCGTGTAGATCGCGGCGTCGCGGTGCATGCGCTCCACCGGGTACTCGCGGGTGAAGCCGTTGCCGCCGAGGATCTGGACCGCCTGGGCGGTGACCTTCTTGGCAACCTCGCTGGCGAAGAGCTTGGACATCGAGCCCTCGGCCGCGGTGAACGGCTTGCCGCTCACCGCCATCCACGAGGCGCGCCAGACCAGGAGCCGGGCCGCGTCGATCTGGGTGCGCATGTCGGCGAGCTGGAAGGCGACGCCCTGGTTGTCGATGATCGGGCGGCCGAACTGCTCGCGCTCCTTGGCGTACTCCAGCGCGTAGTCGTACGCGGCGCGGGCCGTGCCGACGGCCATCGCGCCGACCGCCGGGCGGGAGGCCTCGAAGGTGGCCATCGCCGCGTTCTTCACGCGCTCACCGCCGGCCTTCGCGCGCTCGCGGGCGCGGGCGAGGCGTTCGTCGAGCTTCTCCTTGCCGCCGAGGAGGCAGGAGCCGGGGACGCGGACGTTCTCCAGGACGACCTCGGCGGTGTGGGATGCGCGGATGCCGTGCTTCTTGAACTTCTGGCCCTGGGAGAGGCCGGGGGTGTTCGGCGGAACGATGAAGGAGGCGTGGCCCTTGGTGCCCAGCTCCGGGTCGACCACCGCGACGACGACATGGACGTTGGCGATGCCACCGTTCGTCGCCCAGGTCTTGGTGCCGTTGAGGACCCATTCGTCCTTGGCCTCGTCGTAGACGGCGCGCGTACGCATCGAGCCGACGTCGGAGCCGGCGTCGGGCTCGGAGGAGCAGAATGCGGCGACCTTGACGTCGTCGACGTCGCCGTACATCTGCGGGATCCAGGTGCCGATCTGCTCCTCGGTGCCGTTGGCGAGGACACCGACGGCGGCGAGTCCGGTGCCGACGATGGAGAGGGCGATGCCGGCGTCACCCCAGAAGAGCTCCTCCATCGCCATCGGGATGCCGAGGCCGGTGGGGTCGAAGAACTGCTGGGCGTAGAAGTCCAGGGAGTAGATACCGACCTTGGCGGCCTCCTGGATGACCGGCCAGGGGGTCTCCTCGCGCTCGTCCCACTCGGCGGCGGCCGGGCGGATCACGTCCTTCGCGAAGCCGTGCAGCCAGTCGCGGACCTGCTTCTGGTCGTCGTTGAGATCGAGCGCGAACTCGCTCATGTCCCCTCCTGATATGCATTCACTTATGCATCCACCCGCATGTTACTTGCAGTAACCGCAGTCTGTTACCGGCTAGTAGGTGCTGTCAACCAGCACCGGTGCGGTCGGCGCCCGATCCCTGCGGAGTGTTACGTTTCGCAGGCCTCAGGACAACGACGGGCGGGGAGACGCTATGGAGACCACGACTCAGCAGACCGACCAACAGCGGTCGGCGGACCAGCGGCGGCGCGAGCTGCTCGAAGCCGCGGACCGGGTGGTGCTCCGCGACGGACCGAAGGCCTCCATGAACGCGATCGCGGCGGAGGCGGGAATCACCAAGCCGATCCTGTACCGCCACTTCGGCGACAAGAGCGGCCTGTACCGGGCCCTCGCCAAGCGTCACACCGACGCCCTGCTGGACGCGCTCCGGGCGGCGGTGGACGCCCCGACCGACCGGCGCGAACGGGTCGAGAACACCCTCGACACCTATCTCGCGGCGATCGAGGCCCGGCCACAGGTGTACCGCTTCCTGATGCACCCGGCCGAGGACTCCCACCAGTCCGAGCAGTCCGAGCGGGGCTTCGACGTCGGCCGGCACTCGTCCCCGCTGCTGCGCCGCCTCGGCGAGGAGCTGGCCAAGGTCATCGAGGACCGCGTCGATCTGGGTCCGGGCGGAAGCGAGCTCGCGCGGGTGTGGGGGCACGGGATCGTCGGCATGATGCACGCGGCGGGCGACTGGTGGCTGGGCGAACGCCCCTGCTCCCGCGAGCAGTTGGTGAGGAGCCTCACCGATCTCCTCTGGGGCCGCCTGGCCGAGGCGAAGGACCGCGAGGGCAGCGCGGGCTTCTGACTCGGGGCTCCGCCCCGGGACCCGGGCCTGCCCGCGCACCGGGGCGGCCGCGCTGTGCCGCCCGGGCCCGACGCTTGGAGCGCGGCCGGTACGCCACATGAGCCCGGCAAGATCGGCCGGACAGGGCCTAGCCTCGCGACCACGGCGCGCGGCGCACCGCGCGCAGGGCTCGGACGCGGCGCCAGCCCATGACGTGGTCCAGGTAGACGCCGCCTTCGAGGTGGTCGCACTCGTGCTGGAGGCACCGGGCGAAGAACCCCGTCCCGTCCACCCACACCGGCTCGCCGTCCATCGTCACGCCCTCGACGACCGCGTGGTCGAACCGCGGCGTACCCGCCTCGACACCCGGCAGCGACAGGCACCCCTCCGGACCGCGCACCGTGACCCCGTCGGTCGCGACGAGCCGCGGGTTGACCACGTGCCCGAGGTGGCGGACGTCCTCGTCGTCGGGGCAGTCGTAGACGAAGACCCGCAGCGGTACGCCGACCTGGTTCGCCGCGAGGCCGACGCCGTTCGCCGCGTACATGGTCGCGTACATGTCCTCGATGAGCTTCGCGAGGGACGGACCGAAGTCCGTGACGGGCTCGCAAGGGGCGTGCAGCACCGGATCTCCGAGCAGCCTCATGGCTCGTACGAGTCCGGAACTGCCGGGGATCGGACGGTTTCGCATGGCGGTAAGGGTACGTTCTGCCCTCCGCCGCGATGACCTCCAGGTTTCGTCCGGGAGCCGCGGTTCGGGCCGCCGGGCGGATCTCGATAGGCTGAGCCCCGACCGACGCAAGGAGGATCTAGGACGATGGCAGGACACCCTGGCAACGCAGAGCCGTTGTCGCCGCGGGCCAAGCTCGCCGTGACGGCAGGCAAGGCCGCAGCGGCGGTGTCGCGCGCCGCGGGTCGCGGCAGCGGATCGGTGATCGGCGGCCGGGTGGCGCTCAAACTCGACCCGGATCTGCTGAGCCGGCTGGCACAGCATCTCGACGTCATTCTGGTGTCGGCGACGAACGGCAAGACCACCACCACGCGCCTCATCGCCGAGGCCCTGCGCGCGAGCGGCCCGGTTGTCTCGAACGCGCTGGGTGCGAACATGCCCGCGGGCATCACCTCCGCCCTGGCCGGCGGCTCCGACGCCAAGTACGGCGTGATCGAGGTCGACGAGAAGTACCTGGCCGGTGTGGCGCGCGACACCACGCCCAAGGCCATCGCCCTGCTCAACCTCTCCCGCGACCAGCTGGACCGCGCGGCCGAGACCCGGATGCTCGCCGAGAAGTGGCGCGAGGGACTGTCCGGTACCAAGGCCGTGGTCATCGCCAACGCCGACGACCCGCTGATCGTCTGGGCCGCGTCCTCCTCCACCAATGTGGTGTGGGTGGCCGCAGGGCAGGAGTGGAAGGACGACGCCTGGTCCTGCCCGTCCTGCGGCGGTGTGATGCAGCGCCCGGGCGACGACTGGTTCTGCGGCGAGTGCGGCTTCCGCCGCCCCGCCGTCAGCTGGGCGCTGAGCGGCGACCACGTCCTCGACCCGCACGGCTCGGCCTGGCCGATCCACCTCCAGCTGCCGGGCCGCGCCAACAAGGCGAACGCCGCGACCTCCGCCGCGGTCGCCGCGGTCTTCGGTGTCCCCCCGCAGGTCGCCCTGGAGCGCATGTACCAGGTGCAGGCGGTCGCCGGACGGTACGACGTCGTCTCGTTCCTCGCCCGCGATCTGCGGCTGCTGCTGGCGAAGAACCCGGCCGGCTGGCTGGAGACGTTCTCGCTGATCGACCCGCCGCCGACGCCGGTGATCCTCTCGGTCAACGCGCGGGGCGCGGACGGCACGGACACGTCCTGGCTCTGGGACGTCGACTACACGCGGCTCGCCGGACACCCGATCTTCGTGATCGGCGACCGCCGGCTGGACCTGGCCGTACGTCTCGAGGTCGCGGGCCTGGACTTCCGCGTCTGCGACACCGTCGACGAGGCCGTGCAGCTCGCCCCGCCCGGCCGGATCGAGCTCATCGCCAATTACACGGCGTTCCAGGACGTACGCCGCCGCGTCGGCAACTGACCCAGAGGAGACGAGAGCATGAGTGACAGCAGCCTGCGGCTTGTCTGGGTCTACCCGGACCTGCTCAGCACGTACGGCGACCAGGGCAACGCCCTCGTCGTGGAGCGCCGGGCGCGCCAGCGCCGACTCGGCGTCTCGCGCGTCGACGTCCGCAGCGACCAGCCGGTGCCGACCTCCGGCGACATCTATCTGATCGGCGGCGGCGAGGACAGGCCGCAGCGGCTCGCGGCCGAGCGGCTGCGCCGTGACGGCGGCCTCGCCCGGGCCGCGTCCAACGGCGCGATCATCTTCTCGGTCTGCGCCGGGTACCAGATCCTCGGCCACGAGTTCATCAACGACCTGGGCGAGCGTGAGCCGGGCCTCGGCCTGCTCGACGTCGTCTCGACCAGGGGCGAGGGCGAGCGGTGCGTCGGTGACGTACTGGCCGACATCGACCCTCGGCTCGGCCTGCCGCAGCTGACGGGCTTCGAGAACCACCAGGGCATCACCCACCTCGGACCGTCGGCCCGCCCGTTCGCCCGTACCGTGCTCGGCAAGGGCAACGGCACCGGCGACGGCACCGAGGGCGCGTACAACGACACCGTCTTCGGCACGTACATGCACGGCCCGGTGATGGCCCGCAATCCGCAGATCGCGGATCTGCTGCTGAAGCTGGCCCTCGATGTGAACGCGCTGCCGCCGGTCGACGACCGGTGGTACGAGGCGCTCCGCAGCGAGCGCATCGCTGCCGCGACCCAGCCCGCCTGACCAGCAGTTCGCACAGCCGTCCTGTTCGTACGATTCTCCGGTGTCCACTGGGCGGACGTCCGGTTCGGCTCCCGCCGCCCCGCGCCGGTAGGGTGGCGGGGATCCAACCGGACGACGTGGTCCGGGAGTCGGCCCACGTTGCAAAGGTATTCGGGCTCATGCGCATTGGTGTCCTCACGTCCGGCGGCGACTGCCCCGGTCTGAACGCGGTCATCCGTTCGGTCGTGCACCGCGCCGTCGTCGACCATGGCGACGAGGTCATCGGCTTCCACGACGGATGGAAGGGCCTGCTGGAGGCCGACTACCGCAAGCTCGACCTCGACGCCGTGGCCGGCATCCTGGCCCGTGGCGGCACGATCCTCGGCTCGTCCCGGGTGCAGCCGGCGCATCTGGTCGACGGCGTGGAGCGGGCCAAGGGGCACGTCGCCGACCTGGGCCTCGACGCGATCATCCCGATCGGCGGCGAGGGCACGCTGAAGGCCGCCAACCTCCTCTCCGAGGCGGGCCTGCCGATCGTCGGCGTACCGAAGACCATCGACAACGACATCGCGTCGACCGATGTGACGTTCGGCTTCGACACGGCCGTCGGGGTCGCCACGGAGGCGCTCGACCGGCTCAAGACCACCGCCGAGTCGCACCAGCGGGTGCTGATCGTCGAGGTCATGGGCCGGCACACCGGGTGGATCGCCCTGCACTCGGGCATGGCGGCCGGCGCGCACGCCATCGTGGTCCCCGAGCGTCCCTTCGACATCGACGAGCTGACCCGGCGGGTCGGCGCGCGCTTCGAGGCGGGCAAGCGGTTCGCGATCGTCGTCGTGGCCGAGGGCGCCAAGCCGCGCGAGGGCACCATGGACTTCGACGAGGGCGGCAAGGACGTCTACGGCCACGAGCGCTTCGCCGGTGTCGCCCGGCAGCTCTCCATCGAGCTGGAGCAGCGGCTCGGCAAGGAGGCCCGGCCGGTGATCCTCGGGCATGTGCAGCGCGGCGGTACGCCGACCGCGTACGACCGTGTCCTCGCCACCCGCTTCGGCTGGCACGCCGTGGAGGCGGCGCACCGCGGCGAGTTCGGCATGCTGACGGCGCTGCGCGGCACGGACATCACGATGGTGCCGCTGGTGCAGGCCGTGGAGACCCTGAAGACGGTCCCGGAGGAGCGGTACGCCGAGGCCGAGTGCGTCCTGTGAGCCGGTCGCACCCGTTGCACGTCTGACGAACCGCCCCCGGTCGCAGCAGCGGCCGGGGGCGGTTCTAGTCTGGTGCGGCGGACAACAACCGCGAATCAGGACGCTCCGGGAGTACACAGATGGATCACAGCGGGCACGGCGAGCACGGTATGCCGATGGATCTGCCGCCGTTCACGCTGGGACGGGGTCTGGAGTTCTCCGCGGACCCCTTCTTCCTGATCGGGTGCCTCGTCGCTCTCGGGCTGTACGGCTGGGGTGTCGTCCGGCTGCGGCGTCGCGGCGACGCCTGGCCGGTGGGACGGACGATCTTCTTCACGATCGGTGTGCTGACCATCGCGCTGGTGATGTGCACCGGGCTGAACGACTACGGCATGGTCATGTTCAGCGTCCACATGGTGCAGCACATGGTGATCAGCATGCTCTCGCCGATCCTGCTGCTGCTCGGCGCTCCGGTGACGCTGGCGCTGCGCGCGCTGCCGGTCGCGGGGCGGGGCCGCAAGGGCCCGCGCGAGCTGCTGCTGGCCCTGCTGCACAGCCGCTACATGAAGATCGTCACGCATCCGGCGTTCACGATCCCGATGTTCATCGCAAGCCTCTACGCGCTCTACTTCACCCCGCTGTTCGACTTCCTCATGGAGTCCAGGCCCGGGCACATCGGGATGATGGTGCACTTCCTCGCCGTCGGCCTGATCTTCTTCTGGCCGATCATGGGCGTGGACCCGGGGCCGCACCGCCCCGGCTATGTGATGCGGATGCTGGAGCTGTTCGCGGGCATGCCGTTCCACGCCTTCTTCGGCATCGCGCTGATGATGGCGTCCGAGCCGATGGTCCGGGCGTACGCGGATCCGCCGGCGTCCCTCGGGATCACCGCGCTCTCGGACCAGAACGCGGCGGGCGGTATCGCCTGGGCGTTCAGCGAGATCCCGTCCGTGCTGGTGCTGATCGCGCTGGTGTTCCAGTGGTACCGCTCCGAGCAGCGCATGGCCGTCCGCAAGGACCGTGCCGCGGACCGGGACGGGGACAAGGAGCTGGAGGCGTACAACGCGTATCTGGCCTCGCTCCAGGCACGCGGACAGGGACAGGGAGCAGCACGCGGGCAGTGACCACCTTCCGGCGGTAGCGCGCGGACCTCTTCAGGGGTCACGATGGCTCCACGGCCATGGCCGTGGCTTCGAGCCATGGCGCACAGGCCCGGAGGAGGACGCGCATGTCCGGTTCCACGAAGACGATGGGTGTGCTGACCCTCGTGGCCCTGGTGGTCGTGACGGCCTACACGGTCGCGCTCGGCAGCAACGGCTGGCTGTGGTTCGGCTGGGTCGTGCTCGGTCTCGTGACCCTCGGAATGGTGGCTTCCAAGCCCACGTAGCGTCGATGTGCCTGCCGCGGGCGGGGCTCCGCGCGGGCAGCCGCCGAGTCCGGGCAGCCGGGCATCTTCGTGCTGGACGTGATGCTCCCCGGCGTGGACGCCTTCGAGGTGGCGGCACGGCTGTGGGCGGCCGGACAGGAGGCGCCGGGGTGTCCGCGGCGGCCGGGTCAGGCCGGGACGTCGAACATGCCGAGCGGTGGGGTCGTGGGCTGCGGTGAGCCGCCGGCGGGCTCGACCGTGATTCCCACGGCGGTGGCATCCCCCACCGGTCCGTCCAGTACGCGCAGGTGATGCTCCGCGGTTCCGCCGATCAGTCCGGCGGGTCTGAAGGTTCCGTCGTCGTCGAACCACAGCTGGTAGGTCTTGTCGGCGGGGAGCGGCGGCAGTTCGTAGGCAATGAATGCCGCGGCGTTCTCGCTGCGCGAGACCGCCAGCGTGCCGGTGCCACCGTCCGCCAGGGGCTGGGTGCGGAACGCGACGTCGGGAGCGGCCAGCACCTCGGCGACACCGGCGTACCGCTCCTGCGTCTCCTGCAGCACCGACCTGGCCTGCTCCGCCTCCTGCTGCTGCCAGACCGCGACGCCGCCGAGGGCCACGGCGGCCGCGACACACGCGGCGAGCACAAGTCGCGACCGCCTGCGGGGACGGCCCGGGCCCGGTCCGCGGACCGGCTCGCCGGTGTCCGCTGCGACGGGAGGTTCCTGCCGTGTGGCGGCGATCTCCTCGAGTACGCGTCGCTTCAGATCCACCGGAGGCTCGACCGCCACCGCCTCTCCCAGCCGCGTGACCGTGGCCGAGAACTCCGCCACCTCGCAGGCACAGGCGTCGCACGTGGCCAGGTGCTCCTCGTACGCACGCCGCTCCGGCTCCGGCAGAGCGTGCAGGACGTAGGCGCCGACCGCGCTGTGCGGTTCGCTCTCGTTCATCGCCTCGCCCCCAGACAGTCGCGCAACCGGATCAGACCGTCACGTATCCGGGCCTTGACCGTGGTCAGGGGCTGTGACAGGGATTCGGCCACCTGTGGGTAGGTCAGCCCCTGGTAGTACGCCAGCATCACCGCTTCCCGCTGAAGCTCTGTCAGCTCCTCCAGGCAGCCGCGAACCCGCTGGTACTCGAGCCGGGTCTCGACCTGCTCCCCGACGGCGTCGAACGCCGGCATCGGCTCCAGGAGAGCCATGCGGCGCTCCCGTTCGCCTCGGGCCTGCGCCGAGCGGACGCGGTCCACCGCGCGCCGGTGGGCCAGAGTCAACGCCCATGTCATCGCGCCGCCCCGCTCCGGACGGAACCGCCCGGCGGTACGCCACAGCTCCACGAGCACATCCTGGGTCACTTCCTCGGCCTGCGCCGGATCCCTCAGGACCTGGTACGCGACCCCCATCACCGGACCGCTGACCGCTTCGTACACGGGCACGAAGGCATCCCGGTCGCCTCGGCCCACGAGGACCATCAGCTCGTCCAGCCCCAGCGTGCTCAGCCGGTGCCGGGCTTCGGGACCTGAGCGTTCTGGTGACACGTGCTTTCCCTTGCTCATCGTGGGCACGGCATCCTCAGGGCGTCAGTCATCCATGCCACCACCGAACCGGACAGGACGCATCCCAGGACGGCAGGGTGGAGCGATGGTCGCGTGCACGCGCTTCCCACCCGGGACCGGTTCGGTGAACAGACGGGCGCCCAGGTCCTCCGCGATGCGCAGGCCCCTGCCTCCGGTTCCGCCTGTCACGTCCGGTCGGCGCGGCACCGGCACGGTGGTGGAACCGTCGTCCACGGCGACATCGACGGTTCCGGCGTCGGCGTCGGCGGTCAGGGCCAGCGCGTAGGGGCCGGGTGCGTGGACGACGGCGTTCGTCACCAGTTCGGACACGATGAGCAGAATGTCGTCCCGGTGCCCCGGGGCGAGCGCCGGCCGGAGCCCGTCGAGGAAGCCGGCGACCCGCCGACGGGCCAGCCCCGGGGCCTCGTGTCCCGGGGGCAGGGAGATCGCGAGCTCGCCGAGCGGGCAGCGAGCCGTGCGTACGAGTCGTGCGGTCGGAGCGGTCGGAGCGGTCGTGGCGGTGTTCCCTGAGGGGCGCGCGGCCTGTGCCGGTGGCCGGAGAAACCCAGTGCTACCACCGGCCAGGAGCCCGGCAGCGGCTGCACTCGCCATGAGTCGGCGGACTCGGGAAGAAGCAGTCATCGCACAGACCTCTCTGTCTTCCTTTCTTGCTGTCGTGCCTGTCGTGCTGTCTTGTGATCAGGACCTGGCCGGCTCCGATCCGGATCGGATCGCCGTGAACGGGTCACTGCAGTTGTTCGGAGCCGCCTGGATCTTGGATAGGCCGAAATCATGAAAGACAGCGAAACAGCCGATACTTCGTCCGCACCCGACCCACCCCGCCCGCGGATTCCCACGCTGCTTCGACGCGGCTCCGAGGGTCCGCTGATCCCGCGCTGAAAGCATCGCCACTCGTACGGACGCACGGAGAGGGCCGGCACAGATGTGACCGGCGGCGTACGGACACGATCAAGGCCGGTCCCGACACCCAGGTGTGGCTCGGCGGACACTGGTGGCGCCGCTCGCTCGGAGCGACCCGCGGTCAGATTCGCACCCAGTTCCTGTGCCAGTCCCTGCTGTTTTCCCAGGCGTCGCGCCGAGACGACGCGCCCGGACGACTTACCGAGGTGAGGGGGCGATGAATTCCGGTGCCGGCCGGAGTCTTCCCCCTGTCACCGCATTCGCGGACGGCACTCAGGAAAGGACCACCGCCCATGACCACCACCCGCACCCTCGACGTTCCCGGCGCGCGCCTGCACTACGAGGTCCGCGGCGCGGGGCCGCTGCTGCTCGTCATGGGAGCGCCGATGGCCGCGGCGGACTTCGCACCGCTGGCCGACGCGCTCGCAGGCCACCACACCGTCGTCACCCACGACCCGCGAGGCATCTCGGGCAGCGTCCTCGATGACCCGGAGCAGGAATCCACCCCCGAGCTGCGGGCGGACGACGTCGCCGCTCTGCTCGACGCCCTCGGCGCCGAGTCCGCCGACGTGTTCGGCAGCAGCGGCGGCGCGGTGACGGGGCTCGCGCTGGTGGCGCGCCATCCCGGGCGGGTGCGCACGCTCGTCGCCCACGAGCCTCCCCTGCTGGAGCTGCTCCCCGACGCCGCGGAGCAGCGCGCCGCGACCGACGACATCGTCGAGACCTTCCACCACAAAGGGGCGGGGCCGGCGTGGATGAAATTCATGGCGCACGCCGGGTTCGACATCGGTGAAGAAGGTGCCCCCACTCCGCCGCCCGGGGAGCCGTCGGAGCAGCAACTCGCCGACAGCGCCCGCTTCTTCGCCCATGAGCTGCGGGGCACCGCCCGCTACCTGCCCGACATCCCCGCGCTGGCGGCCGGCCCGACGCGTGTGGCCGTCGGCATCGGCGCCGCCTCGGGCGGCCTGCTCACCTACCGGACCTCCACGGCGCTGGCCGAGCGGCTCGGTACGCGGCCGGTCGAGTTCCCCGGCGATCACGGCGGCTTTCTCGGGCATCCCGAGGAGTTCGCCGCGGTGCTGCGTTCGGTGCTTGCCAAGGAGTGAGCGCACGGACCCGGTCGCACACACCAGAGAGCGGCCGCCGATGCACCGCTGAAGCGGTGCACGGGCGGCCGCGTCCGTGGGGCCGTTACTGCAGCGGCCGCTGGATCTGGCGTTCGGTCACCTGCTCCACCTGCTGGGTCTGCTCGTTCTTGATGGCGTACTTCGCCTTGTCCCCGCTGCCCTCGGCGCGCTGGATCTGGCCCTCCTGCATCCGGTTCTGGTCGTCCCGGTACTCCACGCGCTGTCCCTTGTTGTAGGGCATGGAAATCTCCAAGTCTCGTGTTGGTCGGTGTAGCTCGGCAGGGCGCACCGCACTCGTACGGCTCGCGGAAAGCCCTGCCCGGCGCCCTGCGACCGTCGCTGGGCGCTATGCCAGGACACCTCCGCGCCCATGACCGAGCAACTGCTGTGGGCCGAACGGGGGAAGGCCTCACAGCCTGTGTCGCAGGACCGTGGTGTCGGGCTGACCGCGCCGCCACCGGACGATGAGGGCCGCGGCGAGGTAGGCGGCGGCGACCTGGGCCCAGAGCCAGTCGTGGCCGGTGCCGGTGTCGTGGTGGTCGGGTGCCGTGGCGGTCTGTCCGGCCAGGCCCGGACCTGTCTGCTGGGACTTGGGGCCGGCGTGCTGGGCCTTGGGGGCGGCGTGCTGGGCCTTGGGGGCGGGGGGCGGACCCAGCGAGCCCACCGCACTGACATGGCCCGCGGCGTCGAAGCCCCAGTCGAGCAGGGACCGGGCCTCTTCGTACACTGCGTGCCCGCCGCCGCTCTGCGGGTTCATCACGGTCACCAGCACGGTACGGCCGTCCCGCCGGGCGGCGGCGATCAGGGTGTTGCCCGCATGGGTGGTGTAGCCGTTCTTCACGCCGATGATGCCCGGGTAACGCCCCACCCCGTCCGCACCCGTCAGCAGCCGGTTGGTGTTCCGGATGCCGTACGTCCAGGTCGGGGTCCCGTCGCTGAAGGTGCCGCCGGGAAACTTCGCGTCGACGGTCCTCGCGTACCGGGCGAACTCCCGGTTCTCGAGCCCGGCCCGCCCGAAGACCGCCAGGTCGTACGCGGAGGAGACCTGGCCGGGCTCGTCGTAGCCGTCCGCGGAGACGACGTGTGTGTCCAGTGCGCCCAGGGCGCGGGCCTTGGCCTGCATCTGCCTGGCCGTGGTCTTCCAGCCGCCGTTCAGCTCGGCCAGTACGTGCACGGCGTCGTTGCCGGAGCTCAGGAAGACACCGCGCCACAGGTCCCGCAGCCGGTACGTGCTGCCGGGGGCGACGCCCACGAGGCTGCTGCCCTCCCCCACACCGGCCAGCTCCTCGTCGGTGACGGTGTGCAGGCGTTTGCCGGAGAGCCGGGGCAGGGCGGTGAGGGCGAAGAGGGTCTTCATGGTGCTGGCCGGCGGCAGGCGGCGGTGCGCGTTGTGGGCGGCGAGCACCTCACCGGTGCGGGCGTCGGCCACCAGCCAGGACAGGGCGGACACGTCCGGCAGGTCGGGCGCGTCGTCGTCGGGGTGTACGTGGGTGCCCGGGCTGTGCAGCAGGGACACGTCCTCGGACACCGGCCGCGGCGGCAGCGGCTCGGCCCGTGGGACCGCTGTCGCCGTTGCGGGCATGACGGCCAGCACTGCTGCGGCGAGGGTCATCGCGCCCGTAACCGCGGGACGGGCAAGAGAACTGATCATCATTCATTCACCGTAGGAACCGGTGACGCGGCACGCGGAGCCGACTGAGCCGAGTGGCCTACACGGAGGTGCGAAGGACCGCACCCGAGTCCCCGGTCGTGCAGGGGGTGGCGCCCGCCGGCAGGCTCCCCGGGCCGGTCGGCGCCGCGCGTACGCCTACACCTGCGAGCGGTAGAGCCCGAACTCCGCGATGTGTGCGGCATTTCGGGATCCGAGCACCCGGAGTCGCCACTGACGGGCCGTCACGGGAGCAGGAGTGTTCAGCAGGAGGACGGAGCTCCTGCCGACCGACCACAGGGCCGCCTTCGTTGCCGACCCAGCGGACGTCGGGGCCTGAGACGGCGATCGAGGCGCCGTAGTCGGTGCCTGGAGCTCGAAGGTCCGCAGGTCGTTGCCCGCGGACCGGCCGTCGACCGGGTTGTTACGCCCGCGGCGGAAGCCGGTGCACATGCACCTCGGTCAGCCGCCCCTGGGCTGCCACGGCCGTCATGTACGTGCAGTACGGCTGCCGCCGCCTGTCGGTCGGCGAGCCCGGGTTGAGCAGCCGCAGGCCGCCCGCGGCAGTGGTGTCCCACGGGATGTGGCTGTGCCCGAAGACGAGAACGTCCAGATCGGGGAAGCGCTCGGCGCAGCGGATCTCACGGCCCTGCGCGGCACCCGTTTCATGGACGACACCGAAGCGCAGCCCGCCGAGCTCCGCGCGGGCCACTTCGGGCAGCCTGGACCGCAGCTCCGGACCGTCGTTGTTGCCGTACACCGCGATGAGGCTCCGGGCCCGCGCCGAGAGCAGATCCAGGGTCGCCACGTCCACCCAGTCGCCCGCATGGATCACCACGTCGGACCGGTCGATCTCCTCGAGCAGCCGGTCCGGCAGCTCCCGGGCGCGCTTGGGCACATGGGTGTCGGACGTCAGCAACAGCCTCATCCGCCGCCTCCCGTCCGTGCCGGTCCACACGTTCCGCAGTCCCCAGTAGATCACCGCCGCGGGTCCTGATCACGGCGGCCGACGACCGGATGCCTGAGAAGCCGTGTCTCAACCGATCACGGAACGTGCGGGTCGAACAGAGTTCCTGGTCGGGCGATCTTCCGACTGTACGCGCATGAGGACAGGGCCTCTCGGTAGCTCGGGGATGCGAATCTAACCGAGCAATGCCGGGAGGCCCTGGTGTCGTTGTTGTATGCGTCCGAGGCTGTCCACTTCAACTCGGCTGCACCATCGTGTGATTGTCTCGCACACGTGTACGGCAACGCGGCCGACCATCCCGATCGGGTGCGCCGGTATCCGTCGGACATGACGGACGCGGAATGGGCGCAGGTCCGGTCGTTGCTGCCGGTGCCGGCCTGGCTTCAGGGGCGGGGCGGACGGCCCGAGGGCTACTGTCAACGGCAGATGCTGGACGCGATCCGTGGCCGAGCCCACGGCGGGGATCATCGACGCGCAGTCGGTACGGGCCGCCGCGACGGTGCCGGCATCCTCACGCGGCTACGACGGCGGGAAGAAGGTGCCCGGGCGTAAGCGGCACCTCGTGACCGACTGCCTCGGCCTGCTCCTGGTCGTCGCGGTCACCGCCGCGAACATCGGCGACCGGGACGCCGCCGTGGGCCTTCTGCAGCGGCTGCGCCGCCTGCACCGCGACCTCACCCTGGTCTGGGCCGACGGCGGCTACGGTGTGGGGGTGGCTGTCGTCGAGTGCCTGCTGGAGGGCGCGGGCGGTCTCGTATGCCTGGTCGACGACCAGCCGCCGGTCGACGACGAAGAACAGTCGCAGCGGCACGGTTCGTCGAGCGCCGGCGGCGTGCTGCCAGGCGAGGAGGAACGCCCAGATGTCGATGATGCTGGTCTTGCCGAGGCCGGTGGGGATGTCCAGGTCCGGCCAGGTGCCGCTGTCTGCGGTCTCCGGTTGCTGATGCCGAGCCGACGTCTTAGTGTTTGACGTTCACATAGGTCTTCGGCTACCAGCTGGCACGGAGCGGAGGAGCAGGAATGAGCGAGGGGTGTTCCGCGGACCCCGTCGGGACCGCTCGGCGCATCACCTCCCTGCTCGATCGTGCCGGGCTCGCACGCGAGGACGTACTGCGCGTGGAGGGCGAGGGTGGCCTCTCGTACGCCTCCGGGTTGCCCGTCGAGGACGTGGAGGCCCTGCTGCGAGGTGAGCGGCTGCCGCAGGGCGACGGCGGCGGGGTGGATCCGGTGGAAGAGCGTCACCACCGGGTGGTTGACCGGATCGTCTTCCTGCGCCGTACCCGACTGCGGACTTCGCCCGACGGCCAGCGGCGTGCGTATTCGCTGGCGGACATCGCGGCGGGTGCGGGCACGAGCGCGCAGTGGATCGACAAGATGATCAAGACGGGGAAGGCGCCGAACCTCGACCACGCGGCCGGGATCGCGAATTTCTTCGGCGAGAGCATCGAGTTCCTGGTTGCCGCGCCCGCCGAGGCGTTGGACCGGGTGCTCCAGCGGATCTACAAGGAGGTTCTGGAGCGGACCGTCGTGCGCCAGGACGAGGCCATTCAGCGCCTCAGGAGCACCGTCGGCGCCGGCGCTCCCCGCTCCGATCTCGGCGTCGTCGGCTACGCCGCACGCGCACTCGCCGATGTGCCGGACGACACCGCACAGCCCATCATCGCCCTCATCGAATCCATCGCCCGCCGCTCCCGCGAGGAGCGCGCTCGCTAGAGCCGGGAAACGACCTCTGGCCAGGCACGATGTGCGCCGGGCCGCGGTTGCTTGTGCTCAGCGGAGTGGCTACTGTCTCGGACGCAAGAGCGTCAGTGATATGAACTGACAGAGTGCCGCGCGCGTTCGAGGGCTCGAAGGCTCGAAGAACGGTGCGCCGGCAAGGCATGCGTCCGGGTGGGGAAGACATGAGGGACGCGGTGGGCATCTCCCGCGCAATGAAGCGCCATCGGGATGAACTGTTCGCGGGGGCGATACGCCCGGTTGCGCAGGAGCCGCACGAGCTGATGCAGGCGGTCTGCGCCTACTTGACCGAGAGCAGCGGGCGCGAGGTCCGCCTCATGCTGGAGCCGTTCCCCCCTGGCACAGTCAGCGGGCTCTGGCTCGACCTGGGCGACCACGAAGTGGTCGCGGTGGAGAAGAACACCCTGCCGGTTCATCAGATGGTGATCCTGGGACACGAGTTGTGGCACCGGAAGGAGGCCCGGCTCGGTCGGCCCGGCGGTGCGAGGGATGGCAGTGCGACGGCCGGCGGGGCTGCGGCCGCGCGCATGCTCGGGGACCGGTGGCGGATCAGTGACGCGGTCGCCTACGTCGCGGCGCGCACCGACTACGACCTGGAAGAGGAGCGGCGCGCGGAGAGGTTCGGCCGTCTGCTGGCGGCGAAGTTCCTGCCCTTCCTGCTCGGCACGCGCAGCAGCACGCCTCCCGACGCGCTGGGCGGCCGTATCTGGGCGTCCCTGGGAGGCTGATGGTGCAGCAAGGTGTCAACTACTACATTCCCGCCGCCGTACTGGGCACGGCCCTGCTGGCGAAGTTGCCCGCGCTCCTGCGGGGGTGGCACAGCGCGACGGTCCGGACGGTGAACGCTCTGCTGTTCCTGCCCTGCGCCGGCTTCGTCTTCTCCGCCCCGCCCACCGTCACCGCCGTGAACCGGCTCACCGGTGTCAGCAACCTCTCGGCCCTCCTCGTCCACTGCATCATGACCGCCTTTTCGTGCGCGTCCCTGGTGCTGCTGGACTACTGGCGCGGGGAGTCGAGCGAGTACGTCCGTACGCGCCGACGCGTACGGACGTGGAAGATCGCCTGCTGCGTGGTGATCGTGACCCTGGCGGGACTCTTCGCCCTGGGCGATGTCCCGGTGGAGCGCCCGCGGGACTTCGACACGTACTACGCCACCACGCCGTTCATCAGAGAGATGCTCGTGCTCTACCTGGTCGCGTACGTCGCCGGCGCCGCGGCCACGACCGTCGCGTGCTGGAACTGGCTGCTCGACATCGGCAGAAGGACGGTGCACGAGAAGAAGACGGCAGTCGACAGGTGCTTGCGGGTCGGGCTGCTCGTCCTGATGACCGGGGCCTTGGCCAACATCATCTTCGGCTTGTTCAAGCTGGCCGCCGTCGCTGCACGCTGGACCGGCCGGAACTGGGATGCGCTCAACCAGAGCCTGTCACCCTTCATCTCGGTCAGCGGGATAATGGTCGGCGTCGGGCTCCTTGTGGCGGCGTACGGACCCGGGCTGATCGACCGCGTGTGGCACCCGCTGCGCGGCACCACCGCGCTGCGGCCGCTGTGGCGTCTGGTCCGCCGGCCAGGGCCCACCCCCGGGAACAGGATGTTCCCTCCCCCGCCCTGGTACGCCGGACCCGAGCAGGTCCTGCTCTACCGGATGACCACCATCCACGACTGGATGCTCGAACTGTGCGTCTACTGCACGGACGAGGTACGCGAACGGGCCTACCGGCAGGCGAAGGAGGGCGGGGCCCCGGAGCGCGAAGCGGTGGCCGCCGGCCTCGCCGCCATGTTCAAGGCGGCAGCGGATGCGCGTGCACACACCTCGCCACCCGCTGCGGAGCGGAGCGTCCTCGCGGTAGCCGCCGTGCGTTCGGCGGAGGCGGAGGACCGCAACCTCCTGGTGTCGATTTCCCGGGCCCTGGCTGCGGCACCCGACCGCATCGGCACGCGCCGGCCGACGGCGTACAAGAGAGCACGCACACGGCCCACGGATGAGAACAGTCCGCTGCTGACGCCATGAGGATGCGACAACCCGCGAGCGGCGACCCGCGAAAATGGGGCCGCCGCTCTAGGAAGCTTCTTCGTACGCTGGTGAGGGGCCCCACCCCCGTGGGGGTCCCTCACCGGCGAACCTGGGAAACGTCACGCGAGCGACTCGATGTAGCCCCAGCCTCCGTTCCCGATTAGTCAGAGGCCGCTGTGCCGCGGTCCAGGTGCCACCGCTGAGCGAACGCGGGGCATCCAGAGACGCGGCGCCGTTACTGCGGTACTCCAGCAGCTCGCCGGTGATCCGGTGGCGGGCCCACAGGTCGGCTCGCGTCAGGCCGTCGGGCTCGGCGCCGCTCTTGCCGATGTCGCCCGGGGTGAGGCCGTCGAGGTCACCGGACTGCCTGGCCGAGGGAGGTGTCCGAGCCCCAGGCACCGCAGCCGCCGTACGTCTGCGTGCTGGCGAAGTACCCGGCGTAGCCCGGGAGTTGCGGCAGCAGGGCGTCGTACTGGCCCTTGCACAGCTCCTGCAGCATGATCACGTCGGCGCCGCCGAGCTGGGCCTTGCCGACGGCTTCGGCCGCCCAGTCACCAGCCCGTTGCCCCGGGGTCTTCCCGGGGACTGCGGCCAGCGGCCTCTGGCACGCCTCCCAGCCGCCGCACACGTTGTACGACACCAGGCCGATCTGCGCGTCGGAGCTGCTCTGAGCCGTCGCGGGAGAGGTGGCGCCCGCGAAAATCCCGGCAACCAAAGCCAGCCCGGATATGACACGGGTCAAACGCCGTGTCTTCATTCTCCTACTTTCGGAAGTGGTGATCGCCATGCCACCGGCTTGATGCCAGATTGATACCGGGCAGCTGCCGGTGACATGGCGGCTTCAGGGTCAGCCGTTCCAGGTGCCGGTGATGGCGAGGGCGCCGGGGGCTGCGGGCAGGCCCTGGACCGGGACGGTCGTGGTGGTGGCCCAGGTGCGGTCGGTGTGGCGGGTGGTGTGGAGGAGCTTGCCGTCGGCGGTGGTGACGGCCACCTGGACCTCGCCGGCGACGTTGGCGGTGGCGACGGACTTGGCGGTGACGGTGCCGAGGATGTCCTTGATCTCGGTCAGCGGGGTCCAGGTGCCGTCGAAGTTGCGTACGGCGTGGTACTGGCGGGTGCCGTTGTCCGTGGCGATGACGATGTGGGTCTCGTCTCCGGCACCGACCGTGCTGATCGAGGTGATCGGGCCGGTGGCGCCGGCGGCGCCGGCGACGTCGCCCCAGGCGAGCCAGTTGCCGTTGCCCTGGCGGATGGTGTGGAACGCCTTGCCGCCGCTGAGGGTGGTGACGTGGAGCTCGCCCCTGACGACGGCGGTGGCCGCGGCCGTCACGTTGGCGACCTTGCCGGAGGTGATGTCGCCGAAGGGGGTCCAGTGTCCGGTCGCGTTGCGGACGGTGTGGAAGGCCTTGCCGTCGGCGACGGCGACGACGTGCAGGTCGTAGCCGATGTTGGTTGCGGTGACGCTGGTGAGGTTGCCGAGGGTGCCGGCCACGCCGAAGACGTCGCCGAACTTGCCCCAAGTGCCGTCCTGCTTGCGGATCGTGTGGAAGAGGCCGCCGCTGGTGCTGACGGCGAGGACGTGGCTGTCACCGTTCATGCCCACGACGGCGGAGTTGCGGATGCCGCCGATGCTGCCGGCGGCCTGCGCCGACTGGACGTCGTCGAAGTCGGTCCAGGATCCGTCGTTCACGCGGACACCCTGGTAGAGGCTGCTGCCCGACTGGATCAGGGCCTGGGTCTTCCAGCCCGGGGACAGGGCACGGACGCGCTGCACCCAGTCGCCGAGGTCGTCGACACGCGTGCTGAACGCGCCGGCGCGGGTCTCCGTGGCAGAGGTGCCGAAGCAGCCGCCCTGCCAGCCGAGGCCGGTGATGCCGACGAGGGAGAACCTGCCGTTCTCGGTGCGGTACGCGGGACCGCCGGCGTCGCCCTTGCAGACGGTCGCGTCGGCAGGGGTCTTGGCGGCGAGGTCGAAGCCGGTCGCGGTCACGTTCCCCGCGGTGAAGACGGCCTCGTGACGGACTCCGGGGACCCACTGGGTCTTGGTGCGGCCGAAGCCGGCGACGGTCAGCTCCTGACCCGCGGCGGGCGCGGCCGCGGCCACCGGGACGGGGGCGATGTCGTTGGCGGGCTTGTCGAGGCGGGCCATCACCAGGTCACGGTCGGCGTGCGGGACCAGTTCGACGATGTCGCTGGTGTGGCCGCCGGTGGAGAACAGAATCTGCTTGCCGACCACGGCGGTGGTCTTGTCCTTCGGCGCGCCCGCGGCCACGGTGTTGCTCTGGGCGGGGTCGTCGGCGAAGCAGCTCTTGGCGGTGAGCACCCAGTGCGCGTCGACGAGCGCACCGGAGCAGGAACGCTTGCTGTCGCCGATGGTCAGCTTCGCGTTGAACGTTTCCTTGTCGAGGAAGGGCTGCCCGGCCGGAGGGGGCGTGGTGCTCGTCGTACCGGTCACCCGCAGCTCCAGCAGGACGGCGGCGGAGGGGTCCGCGCCCGCTTCGCCGAAGCCCTTGCTGGTGTTGCCCGGGATGTCCAGGCTCTGGGTCTGCTCCTTGACGTGGATGCTGGCCTTCACATCACGGTCGTAGGTCTGGATCCGGTACGCGCCCGGGATGGAGACCGTGAGGAAGCCGGTGCCGCGCGGAGCGGCGAAGCACATCCGCTCCTCGGGCAGCTTCAGATCTCGGGCCCACACCTTGATCTGGTACGGGTCGTTGCACGAGGTGTGGGTGATGCCGCCGTCGCCGCGGATCAGCTTCGCGCCGGTCTCGGCCAGGACTTCGGCGCTGTTGGGGTAGGAGCCGTCCTCGAAGACGTACGGGGCGCCGGCGTTGGCCGCCGGCTCGCCGACGGCCGAGGCCAGAGGTGTCGCGGTCCCCACGAGGACTGCTGCGGTCGCGGTGGCCGCGGGCAGCAGCCATCGGCGTGTGCGCAATGCCATGGACATCACTTTCTTCATGTCACCCCCTGAGGAGGCGAGTTGGGGTGCCGTCCAACCCGTGCTGGACAGCAGAAGGTAGGGAATGCGGGGCCTGGCGGACCGGCCGGGGCCGCCTGATGGCAGTTTTTTCGCCTCGCCCCGCCCTGCTCGTGCGCGCCCGGCTCGGCCGGCCGTACCCCCTACCGAGGCAGCCTGGCGACCGACTCGATGAGGGCCACGAGGGGCTGGGCGGTGTCGTCGGGCACGTCGGCGAGCGCACGCGCAGCGTGGCAGGCAGCAGCCTTGATTCCGCAGCTCGGGCGCCCGGCGGAGCCGGAGTTCTTGAGCAGCCGCAGTTCTTCGTCCTGGCGCTCGACCGTGCGCTCCAGCAGGTCCGTGTGGATCTGCCGGAGGACCCGGCCCACGGCCCGTGCCGGAGGGTCCGTCAGGAACTCGATGTTCTCGCCGAAGAATCCGGCGATCTCGGCCGCGTGGTCGAGGTTGGGGGCCCTCCCGGTCTTGAGCATCCTGTCGAGCCACTGCGCGCTCGTTCCCGCACTCGCAGCGATCTCGGCCAAGGGGTACGTCCGCCTGCTGCCGTCTTCTGCCTGCTTGAGCCGAGTCCTGCGCAGGAAGAGAATCCGGTCGACGACCTGACGGTGACGTGCCGCCACCGGATCACGCGCACCTGCGCGGGCCGTGTCGGCAGATAACCGGTCACCGCGGAGGAACGCCTCCACCTCGGCCACGGCAAGGCCTGATGCGAAGGCGAGACCGCCCTCGCCCTCGACCCGCAGGACGTCCCCACGCTCAAGCCCCGCCCGCCCGATCAGGGCAACGATGCGCTTGACCGTATCGATCGGCTCAGGAAACGGCCTGGCACTCACGTGCAGCCTCCCTGGATTCCCGTATTCGTGGCCTTCCGGGGGAGACGGTAACTGCTTACGACCCGCGTATCAACCACCGTTTCATTTGCGTCAACGGTAGTTGAGATCTGGCGGGTTCCCCCATAGGGTCCTCGCAGACCGGGAGACACCCATGCCTGAGCACGGCCACGTCCGCGCCCTGCGCGTCAGGCACAACCCTGCGCCGGGACAGCGCAGTTCCCACGGGCCGCCAGGTGTCTCCGTATGACAGGCATTCAGTTCTCACCCAGTTCGGCTGGGTTTCACGCACGCCGGACCCGGCGGGTATCGGCATACAGAGGGGGAGATTTCGTGCGTCTCAGAACAGGCGGACCACGCTGGGGGGTGGGAAGGAGACCCGACGCTTCGCGCACGCTGATCGGCGGCCTGCTTCCGCTGGCTCTCCTGTCGACGCTGGTGTCCGCGGCACCGATCGCCGCGGCCGCGGAGCCCACGATCAGCGACCGCGGGCAGACCGTCGCCTTCTGGAAGTCCGGTGGCCCGGCCATGAAGTCGGCCGCCGGTGCCGCCCTGACGGGCTCGGACGCGGACATCCGCGCCTTCCTCGACAAGGGCCGCGCCATCGCGGAGAACCTCGACGACCGCGAGGCAGCGCTTCAGGTGGTCGCCGAGGCCGGCCCGGCGGTGCGCAAGGCCGCCGAGCAGGCGCTCGCGGGCACCCCGGAGCAGCTGGACACCTTCCTGAAGGAAGGCTGGAAGCTACCCCTCGACCAGGACCAGCGGGTCGAGGCTGCCAGGATCGGCGAAGCCGGCGGCAGGACCGTGAAGGAGGCCGCCGATGCCGCGCTGAACTCCGACATCGAAGCGGTCCGCACCTTCCTGAGCGAGGGTCAGTACAAGAAACGCGACTCCGACGCGCGGATCCGCGTGGCACAGCTCGAAACGGCCGGCGGGCCGAAGGTCCGCGCCGCCGCCACTGCGGCCCTCAACGGTTCGATCGACGATGTGCGCGAGTTCCTCAGCTTCGGCCAGCACGTGGCCCGGGCGCAGGACCAGGAACACGCCTCCGTCACCGAGCTCGCCCAGCAGGCCAAGGACGCCGGTGACGCGGCGGAGCGCGAGAGCAAGGCCGCCAAGGAGGCCGCCGACCGGGCCATCGCGCTGGCCCGCCTGGCCAAGGAAGAGACCGAGCGCGCCAGGGACGAGGCCGCGGCCGCCAAGAGCGACGCGGCCCGGGCCGCCGACGCCGCCCGTCGCGCCGCGGAGTCCACCCGGCGTGCGGCTCAGGCCGCGCAGGCGGCAATCTCCGCCGCGCGGGCCGCGAACGCCGCGGCCCAGGTCGCCGCATCGGCCGCCAGTGCCGCCGCCCGTGCCGCGTCCGGAGCCGCGGACGCCGCGGCGAAGGCGCTCACTCATGCGGCAAGCGGCCAGCGCGACGAGGTGCTCGCCGCCCGCGCCCGGCAGGCCGCCGACGCCGCCGACGCCGCAGCGACAGCCGCAGAGCGAGCGGCGATCTCCGGTGACGCCGCCGCCGCTTCGGCACAGGCCGCCGCGTCCGCAACCGTGAACGAGAACGCCGCAGCCGCCGCTGCGGAGGAAGCCGGCAGGTACAACGAAGAAGCCGGCGGTTCCGCCGCGGAGGCCCGCGAGGCCGCAGCCACCGCCCGCCGCCATGCGGCGGAGGCAACCCGCGCCGCGAACGCGGCCGCCGCCCATGCGACCGCTGCAGCACGCGCCGCCCGCGAGGCACGCGATGCGGCCCGCTCGGCCGCCACGCACGCGCGCAACGCCGCCGATGCCGCCATGAAGGCCGGGCAGCACGCAGCCGGATCCAAGGAGGCGGCCGACGAGTCCAAGGCCCACGCCGACGCCGCCCTCCAGCGCGCCAACGAGGCCGTCGCGGCTGTGGAGAAGGCCAAGCAGGTCCACGACATGGCCCGCAAGGCCGAGGCCGAGGAACTCGCCGCCCGCAAGGCCACCAGCATCAACCAGGCCAAGGACCTCAAGGCCAGCCATACCGCGATGCTGGCTGCGGAGAAGAAGGCCACCGCCGAGGCCGAGAAGCTCCAGGCCGACTTCGCCCGTCTGTCCCAAGACGCCGCACAGCCCTCGGCCGACCCCGCCCAGATCGCCGCGACCGGCCGGAAGATGGCCCTGGCCGCCCTGCAGACCCAGGGACCGTGGAGCCGGGCCGCTGCCGAAGGCGCCCTCGCCGCCCCGGACGTTGTCGTGGTGGACTACGCCCGCAACGGCTGGCGTGTCGCGGAGCAGCAGGACGAACGCGACCAGGTCCACCGGCTCGCCAACGACGCGCCGTACGATTCAGTGAGCAAGGCTGCGCAGACCGCACTGACCGGTGACGCAGCCCAGATCCACGCCTTCCTCGCGGACGGGCAGCACACCGCGGCCGTCTCCGACTATCGGGTCGAGGTCGCCCGCATCGGCAACGCCGGAGGGCCGGCCGTCAAGAAGGCCTCGGACGCCGCCCTCAACGCCACCGGCTACCAGCCTCTGCTCGACTTCCTCACCACCATTCAGTTCACCGCCCGTGACAGCGACGACCGCGTCACCGTGGCGCGCCTGGCGGAGACCGGCGGGCCGGAGGTGAAGGCCTACGCCGACATCGCCATGGAGGGCCCCGTCCCGGCCCTGCACACCTTTGTCGAAAGCGGCCAGTTCAAGGCGGCGCGCCGGGACCAGATCAACGCCGGCCACGTCGCGCAGATCCAGAACATCATCGCCGGATCCGCACAGACAGCGGCCCTCGCCCAACAGCGGGCCGCCGAGGCCCTGAAGACCGCCGCCACGGCGCAGGGCGCGGCCAACGAAGCCCTCGGCTATGCACAGCAGGCCCAGACCTACGCCAGTAACGCCGCCGGCTACGCCAGCCAGGCCGCCGCATCTGCCGACCAGGCCGAGGCCTCCGCGAGGAAGGCAGCCGAGCACGCGGCCACCGCCCGCAACGCCCAGCAGCAGGCCCAGATCAGCGCGAACAATGCCACCGCCTCCGCGGCATGGGCCGAGTCCAGCGCGAGCCTCGCCCGCGGCTACGCCGCCGAGGCCTACGCTGCCGCCGAGGCCGCACGCCAGTCCGCCATCAACGCCGGAGAGGACTCGAACGCCGCAGCCGTGATTTACCGGAAGCACCTCGACACCTACCTCGCCGAGCAGGCGCGGGCGAACGAGGTGGCCTGGTGGGAGAAGGCCTACGCGAAGTACCAGGACATCAAGAAGAAGTACCAGGCCGGCATCGAGTACACGGCCGACTACCTCCAGGCAGCCGCCAAGGAGGCGCTGATCTGGTACAACGAGCTCTCGGTCGCAGAGAGAGTCCGCTTGCATCTGGAGCTGTCCCACTTCTACGCAGACCTTCTTGGCCTCTGGCCCGGCTTCGGAGAATTCGCCGACGGCGCCAACTGCCTCGCGTACGGCGTGGAAGGTCTGGTCACCGGAGAAACGGACAAGTACTGGGACGCGCTCTGGTCCTGCGGTGCAGCCATCCCGTTCCTCGGATACGGCGCGGACATCATCAAGGGGAAGAAGTGGTACAGCAAGGCGGAGAAACTCTGGGACAGTCTGAAGGGCGTCGGAAAGAAGATTGACGAGGCTTTGGCCTGCGCCGGGAAGAAGCACAGCTTCCCCGCCGGGACACCCGTGCTGATGGGCGACGGAACGTCCCGTCCCATCGAGCGCGTCAGAGTCGGCGACGTGGTCCGGGCCACCGACCCCGTCACGGGTACATCCAGAACACGCCGCGTCGAGGCGACCATCCACACCCCCGACGACAGCGAATTCACCGACATCACCCTTGACGCCGCCGTCGGCGGCGGTTCGCTCACGGCAACCGCGCACCACCCGTTCTGGTCCGAGAACCGTCTCCAGTGGATCAACGCGGCGAATCTCAGCGTCGGCGACACCCTGCGCACCCCGACCGGCAGCACCGCCCGGATCGCCAACGTCGCCCACCGGAAGAAGTTCCAGCCCGCCTACGACCTGACGGTCAACGACCTCCACACCTACTACGTACTGGCCCAGAAGACCCCCGTACTGGTCCACAACTGCACCGATCTGGCACGTGCCGAGAGTCAGTTCAGTGATGTCGCACACACCCTGCGCGAACACGTCGACGTGAGCACTGACGACATGGCAAGGCTGGCAAAGAAGAAGACGGAAGAATCCGGCAAGCCGACAGTCAACTCCCGCTGGTTGAACGCGAAGCTTGCCCAGGATGCGGTGAATGACCTCACCGCAAAGAACGCGGATAAAATCTCAGCCTGGGTCAAGAAGTCGGGCCAGGGTGGACCGAGGGAGCTTACGCTCGACGGGACATATGGAACAAGAGCCCTCGGCGACTACGTCGACCACCTGGGCAACTACTATCCGAATACAACAAACCGATTCAAGGTAATCCTCGTAGTCGACAAGAAGGCCAAGCCCGGCGGCTTCTACGTCAAAACCTCGTATCCCCTGGAGCGGTAAGGAGTCTCACCACATGCACGAACCCGCAGTTCAGCAGGAATGGGTGGACTTCGACTTCGGTGTGACAGCGCTCGGCGCGTCCTTCCACGGCGACTGGTGCCTGACCGCCGATGACGCGCTCGACCATGTCCGCGCCTATTACGGAACGGAAGGCGACCCCACCGGCCTCATCCTGCTCATCGAGGACATCCTGCGGCTGCGGGACTCCAGCCTCACCGGGGACGAGCTCAACCTGCTGTGGAGTGCCGCGGAATCGCCGGGCGGCGGCTCTCCGGAGATCCGGGGAGCCGAACGCCCCTGGCTGGAGCTGCTGCTGGGCGCGGTCACCACGCTCGCCCGGGCACGCGGTGCGTCGGAGCAGGACTGCACGGTCCACCCGGGATGCGTGCCCGAGGGGACGACCGCGGCAGCGGCCGAGCACCATCGGCTGACGGCGGACGTGCTGGACCTGATCGGCCTGCTCGACCAGGGGCGGTCGGAGCTGCGCATGCCGCTCGCGCCCACCCAAGAGGCGCTCAGAAAGTGCGCTGTGACTGTGTGCTCGGAGTTGGCGTTCCGCTTCCTGCTGAACGCCCTCAACCAGGCCTGGGCGGGGCTGTCGCCCGAGTCCTACGGTCGGCTCGAACGACTCGGCACGGCCTTCGGATACGGCCCGTACGTGGTCGACAGGCTCCAGTACCTGATGGACTGACACCGAACCCGGCTCTCCGTGACGTCACGGAGAGCCGGGTTTCGGGTTGGTACGGCGTGTCACGACGACTGCGGGCGGGTCCTCACGACCGCCGCCTGTCCCGGAGTGCGGAGTGTGACGGTGAACTGCCCTGTGAGCAAGGCCGCGTCGTACCGGTCGAGGGCTACGGACTCGGTGCCGGCGTCGAGTTCCGCCTCGCCCTGGAGTGCGACCAGCAGGAGGGTTTCGTCCGGCGCGGCGGTCAGGGTGAGGGCGCCGCGGACGACCGCGGTGTCGGCTCGGGTGCGGTCGCGGCGGTACATCACGTTGAAGTTCACGACCGGGCCGTCCAGGAGCCGGCAGTCGGTCGGGACGTCGCCGGGGAACTGCTGCGGCGCGTAGCGGGCGTCCACCACACGGCGTACGCCCGCCACATCGAGATCCATGCCCGCTCCCTCGGCCAG
The DNA here is from genome assembly GCF_053597075.1 of Streptomyces sp. NPDC001514. NCBI lineage: Bacteria > Bacillati > Actinomycetota > Actinomycetes > Kitasatosporales > Streptomycetaceae > Streptomyces > Streptomyces sp. NPDC001514. The sequence goes on along the minus strand of NZ_JBSFHO010000018.1, from coordinate 113,075 downwards.
GGTAAGCGTGCGGTCGGCTCCGGGGAAGGCCGAGAAAGGCCCGTCGGCGGCCACCTCGGCCAGGCTGACCCGCCACACGAAGTCGCTCATGCCGGCGCCCTCGGGCGAGGCCGCGATCTCCCGGGTCACTCCCCCGCCGTTCTTCCAGGCGACGGCCCGGCTGTCGGCCGCCCGCAGGATCCGGACTTCTGTGCCCATTCTGTTCATGGGCCGAGCGTAGCGATCGCCGGCACGTCATGATCGCGTCACGGAACCGCCACAACGCCGCGGCCGGGGAACCCGGACGCGCGCGGCGCCGTGCCCCTCCACGCGTGCCGGTGTGGTACCAGTCGTGAACTACGGGAGCACCCCATGAAGTACACAGCAGGCATCGGCCGGACCATGGCAGCGCTGGTGGCGGCCGCTGCGGCGACCGCCCTGATGACGGGCTGCACACCGGCCGACGACGACGGCGCCGCCGCCCAGCCGCCGAAGGAGCCCGCAGCCCCGGCGCCGGCCAAGCCGACGCCCACTTTCGGGGTAGATGACACCGCGGTGCTGGGCTGAGCTGGGCCCCTGGTTGCGTCTATTCGCACTGCTTGAGACCGGAAGGTCGTTCTTTGTTGCCACCTGCGCCTGGTTTCGCGTGGCGGGCGGACCTCAACTCTTGACGGCCTCTGCGATCTGCAGGGCGGCCTGGGCGGGCGTGAGGTGCGTGGTGTCGACGACCTCAGCCTCGCCGTGTAGCCACGTGCGGGCGGCCTCGGCGTAGGGCTCAAGGTATTTGAGACGGAATGGGGAGGGGCCAAGAAGAGTGTCCCTCTCGATGCGCCCGCGGAGGGTGTCTTGGTCAGCGTGGAGGACGAAGTGCCGTACCGGAATGGCATGTTGGGCGAGGCCCGTGCTGATCTCGCGCCAGTACTGCTCGACCAGGACAGTCATGGGCATCACCAGAGTGCCGCCGGTGTAGTCGAGTACGCGGCGGGCGGTCTCGACTACGAGTGGCCGCCACGGCGGCCAGTGCTGGAAGTTGTCCGTCGCGGGCAGCCCTGGCGTGATGTCGGAAATCCGGTACGGCTTCGGCGTTCCTCAGGGTGGTGTCAACCACCAAGATCAGGTGTCACCTATCTCGAAAAGTCGCACGAGCGGGCCAACAACAGCGCTCAGACAGGCCAACTCAAGCGCTAATGGGCCAACTCAGCCGCTCAGTCTCAACGCCCTGGAGGTGCGGTGCGCTCATCGGGTCAGCGCTCCGCCGTCGAAGGGAAGGATCCTCCGGCGACGGCAGCCCTCACTCCTGCGCGACCGCGCGGACCGCCGCTTCGGTCAGTGTGGTCGCGGTCCGCACGGCGCTGGTGACGGCCTCGTCGGCTTCAAGCCCGCACAGATCGGTGAGACAGAACAGGGCCTCCGCGCTTACGACCACCGCGAGGTCCCGCTTGAGCTGGGCGAATGCATCCGGATCCGTCGCCCCCAGGGTGTCCCGGAGGGGTACGAGCGCGTGGTCGATGAGCCCGAAGCGGATACCGGGTCTCGCGGTCGGCGTCTCGGGCCGGGTGATGGTGGCGGCGATCATCGCGCGCACCGCGCCCTGGCGGGCGAGTATGCCGCGGAGGAGAAACTCGCAGGCGAAGGCGACACGTTCGACAGGGTCGCGGGAGTCCGCGACCGGGCGGAGCGCGTCGTCGGGGGCGGGCCAGACGCCGGCGAGGGCCTCGCTGATCAGTGACGGGAGGTCGGGGAAGTACCGGTAGGCAGTGGCCTCGGAGACGAGGGCCGCTCGGGCGATCGCGGGCATGGTCACCTCGGCGCCCGTACCGATGAGTTCGCGGGCGGCTTCGACGATCGCCGCACGCGTGCGCTTCTTCTGGTTGCTGCGGCCGGTGTCCGTCTGTGTCGTCGCCATCCGTACGTCCTGTCCTCTTCCCTGCCGGTCCGTCCATCCCCCGTCCACCAGCACTTTACCATTGCCAGCTCTCGTTATGAGAGTGCACTTGTATAACGAGAGCAGCCTTCCCTAGGATCCTGAGAGCGAACTCTCACGAAGGAGGCGGCAATGAACGAGGTTTCCGTGGTCGGTCCGGGCGACGGCGAGACGATCCGCCTGGGCCGGACCCAGATGCGCATCCTCGAAGACGGGAGCACCACCGGACACCGGATCGGGATCGGTGAGATCACGCTCGCCCCGCACACCGAAGGCCCGCCACAGCACCGTCACGCCCAGCACGACGAGGGCTTCTACGTCGTCTCCGGCACCGTGCACTTCACCATCGGGGAGACCACCCACGTCGCCCCGGCCGGAACGCTCGCGATGATCCCGCCCGGCGCCCCGCACACCTTCGCCAACCTCGGCGACGAGCCGGCGGTGATGCTCAACACCTTCACGCCCGACCTGTACGTGCAGTACTTCCGCGACCTGCGGGACATGATCGCCGACGGTCAGGAGATGAACGCCGAGTCGACCGTCAGAGTCATGAGCCGCTACGCCACCGTTCCCGCCACCGACTTCGCCTGACCGCCGGCCTACCGATTCGCCCGGCCTTCCGATCGCCCAGCCTTGCGATCGCCGAGCTGTCCGATCGCCGGCTCTGCGATCGCCCAGCTTTCCGATCACCCAAGTCCCTGACCTCACAAGCCACTCAAGACAAGCCACTCAAGGACACCCATGACCAGCACCGTCCACACCCTCTCCCTCCCCTCCGGCGACCTCGACGTCACCGTCGACGACCAGGGCCGGGGTCACCCCTTCCTGCTGCTGCACGGCGGCGGCGGTCCGCAGACGGTCGCGCCGTTCGCCGGGATGCTCGCCGACCAGCGGCGGGCCAGGGTCATCACGCCCGTCCATCCCGGCTTCGGCGGCACCGCCCGGCCGGACTGGCTGACCGACGTCCCCACCCTCGCCCGGGCCTATGCGCGGCTGCTCGACGAACTCGGGCTGGAGGACGTCGCCGTCGTCGGCAACTCCATAGGCGGCTGGATCGCTGCCGAACTGGCCCTGCTCGGCAGCGACCGGATCAGCAGCGTCGTCCTCGTCAACGCCGCCGGCATCAAGGTCCCCGGCCACCCCATCGCCGACACCTTCTCCCTCACTCCCGCCGAGCTGTCGAGGCTCGCCTTCCACGACCCCGCGAAGTTCGCCGTCGACCCCGCCACCCTCCCGGAGGCCGCCCGAGCGGTGATGGCCGCCAACCGCGCCGCCCTCCAGGTCTACTCGGGGCCGTACGTCATGGAGGACCCCACCCTCCGCGAGCGCCTGGCCAAGGTCACGCACCCGGCCCTCGTCGTGTGGGGCGAGAGCGACCAGGTCGTGGACGCCGAGTACGGACGCGCCTTCGCGGCAGCCATCCCGGAGGCCCGGTTCGAGGTCCTCCACCGCACCGGGCACATGCCCCAGATCGAGACCCCCGAGCAACTCCTCCCCGTGGTATGGGACTTCGCCGACACCCACGCCACCAACCGGCCGGACCACTAGGCCCTGTCCGAAGGGGAGTCTCCCGTGCCCGGACCCGACCACGGCCGACGGCCGCTGGTGCTGGCCGTCTGCTGCCTGAGCGTCCTGCTGGTCGGCCTCGACACCACCATCCTCAACGTCGCCCTGCCGTCGATGCGGCAGGACCTGAACTCCTCGGTCTCCGACCTGCAGTGGACGCTCGACGCCTACACCATCGTGCTGGCCTCGCTGCTGACCCTGGCCGGCTCCACGGCCGACCGCGTCGGACGGCGAAGGATCTTCCAGCTCGGGCTCGTGGTGTTCACCGCGGGGTCGGCACTGTGCAGTCTGGCACCGACCACGGGGTGGCTGGTGGCCTTCCGCACTGTGCAGGCGGTGGGGGGTTCCATGCTCACCCCGGTCGCCATGGCCATCCTCACCAACACCTTCCCGGAGCCCCGAGAGCGGGCGCGGGCGATCGGGATGTGGGGCGGGGTGGTCGGCATCAGCATGGCGGCCGGGCCGGTCCTCGGTGGTCTGCTGGTGCAGTCGGCCGGGTGGCGGTCGGTTTTCTGGCTGAACGTGCCGATCGGGGCTGCCGCACTGCTCCTGACCGCGCTGTACGTCCCGGAGTCCCGCGCGGCACGGGCCCGCCGACCGGACCCGGTGGGGCAGCTGCTGGTGACGGTCCTGCTCGGCGCGTTGACGTACGCCCTCATCGAGGCCCCCGGCGAGGGCTGGACCTCACCGCTGATCGTGGCCTGCCTGATCGCCGCGGCGGCCGCACTGGTCGGGCTCGTGCCGTACGAGAACCGGCGCGCCGAACCGCTGATCGACCCGCGGCTCTTCCGCAGCGCGTCCTTCAGCGGAGCCACCCTGACGGCGGTCTTCGCGTTCGCCGCGCTCGGCGGCTTCTTGTTCGCCAACGCCCTTTACTTGCAAGGAGAGTTGGGGCTGAGTCCGCTGGAGGCCGGGCTGCGGCTGCTGCCGATGGCGGTGCTGTCGCTGGTGTGCCCGCCGCTGTCCGGGCGGATCGTGGGCAGCCGCGGCCCCCGCGTCCCGCTGCTGCTCGCGGGGACGGGCATCACCGCCAGCGGTGTGCTGGCCGTGCTCGTCACCCGCTCGCCGCACCCTTCGTACGCCCTGCTGGTCCTGACGTATGCGCTGTTCGGCCTTGGCTTCGGCTTCGTCAACGCGCCGATCACCGACACGGCGGTCGCCGGTCTGCCGCGCGATCGGGCGGGAGTGGCCGCCGCGGTCGCCGCGACCAGCCGACAGGTCGGCTCCTCGATCGGCGTCGCGGTGATCGGCGCCGCGGTCGCCGCCGGGTCGAGAGCGACGGCCTGGTGGATCATCGCCGGGTGCGGGCTGGCCGTCCTCGCCCTGAGTGCCGTGACCGCCGGCCGCCGGGCCGTCCCCGACACCCCCGACACCCCCGGCACGGCCGGAGGCGTCGCGGGCCTCACCACCGAGCAGTCGCACCTCGCGGCGGACACGAGCTGACTCACTGGGCGCGGATGGCGTCAGCGGGTGGCGTACGCAATGCGTGGCGGGTGGGGAGTTCGATGGTGAGGAAGGCCATGACCGGGGGCCCGCACCAGGACGACCCCCGAGGTCGTCGAAGCCCGCACCCTCCGCAGACCCGAAGGCCCGGCCGTCGCGCGATGTCGTTGGCGAATTCGGGCTCGGCCGCTTCGGCCCGCCGGTTCTGTCCGGCGGGCCGAAGTACTGCCGGATGGCTGGTCTCGTCGTCCAGCTGTTGCCGGTTCAGGGTGAGGGCGCGATCGGGTAGGGGACGAAGGTGCTGCTGTTCTCGTCGACGGCGAGCCGCTGCCCCAGCGGGGGCACGGCCCGCTGCGGGCAGTCGAGGCGTTCGCAGACCCGGCAGCCCATGCCGATCGGCGTGGCGGCCGAGGCGTTTTGCAGGTCGAGGCCGTCGGAGTGGACGAGCCGCGAGGCGTGGCGGATCTCGCAGCCCAGGCCGATCGCGAACCTCTTGCCCGGCTCGCCCCAGCCGCCGCGGCTGCGGGTGACTGCGCGGGCGGTCCACAGGTACCGCTGCCCGTCGGGCATGGCGGCGATCTGGACGTGGATGCGGCCGGGCGCGGCGAAGGCTTCGTAGACGTTCCAGAGGGGGCAGGTGCCGCCGGCGCGGGAGAAGTGGAAGCCGGTGGCGGACTGCCGCTTGGACATGTTGCCCGCGCGGTCCACGCGGACGAAGGAGAACGGCACCCGGCGCAGCCGCGGCCGCTGGAGGGTGCTGAGGCGGTGGCAGACGGTCTCGTAGCCGAGGCCGAAGCGGTCGGTGAGGCGCTCGATGTCGTAGCGCATCTCCTCGGCCGCGCCATGGAAGGCGGTGTACGGGAGGAGGTCCTCGGGGCGCCGGGTGACCGCTACGAGGAGATCCTCACCCCCGAGGCCCTGGACTTCATCGGACGTCCGGCCGCGGCCCTCGCGGACAGACGCCTGGAGCGCCTCAAGGAGCGGCGGCGCCGGACGGCCCACCTGGTCTCAGGCACGCCACTGGACTTCCCGCGCGCCACCTCACCCGTCCACACCCGCCACCTCGTGCGGCGCGGAAGGGAGCAGGCATGACCACCACCGGTATCCAGCGCGTGGGCATCGTCGGTGGCGGCCAGATGGGGGCCGGGATCGCCGAGGTCTGCGCCCGCGCCGGTCTCGACACGGTCGTCTGCGAAGCGGACGCCACCGCGGCCCGCAGAGCCCGGGAGCGTGTGGCGGTCTCCCTCGAACGTGCCGTGCAGCGCGGCAAGCTCGACCGCATCTCCGCCGAGGACTCTCTGACCCGGCTCGTCTTCACCAGCAGCCTCGACGACCTGACCGACCGTCAGCTCGTCATCGAGGCCGTCATCGAGAACCAAGACGCCAAGACCAAGATCTTCGCCGCCCTCGACAAGATCGTCGAAGACCCGGAGGCGATCCTCGCCACCAACACCTCCTCCCTCCCGATCATGCGCCTGGGCATGGCCACCCGCCGCGCCGACCGCGTCCTGGGGCTGCACTTCTTCAACCCGGTGCCCGTCCTGCCCCTGATGGAGGTCGTGGCGTCCCTCCACACCGCCCCGGAAACCATCACGGCCGTGGAGGAGTTCGCCCGCGACACCCTCGGCAAGACCCCGATCCGCTCCCAGGACCGGGCCGGCTTCGTCGTCAACGCCCTCCTGATCCCCTATCTGCTCTCGGCGATCCGAATGGCCGAGTCCGGCTTCGCCACCGCCGCCGATGTCGATGCCGGCATGGAACTGGGCTGCGCCCACCCCATGGGCCCGCTCAAGCTCGCCGACCTCATAGGCCTCGACACGGTCGCCGCCATCGCCCAGTCGCTGTACGAGGAATTCAAAGAGCCGCTGTACGCCCCGCCGCCGCTGCTGCAGCGCATGGTCGAGGCGGGCCTGGGGCTGAGGGGCCCGGGCTGCTGTGGAGGGGGGCGCGGAGCAACGACTGAGGGTCGCTCCGCGCTCCGCCATGCGTCGCACTCAACTCGTCCACTGAAAACCGGTTGAGCAAAAGCAGGGGTGTCCACGTGCGACGACCCCCAGAGGGCACGTCCAGGTGCCGGAGGGACGGCACAGGGAGCAGCCTGCTGCCGGCGGCTGCCCCGGCCTCAGGCCGGGACGGGCTCGCCTGTTCGGTTGGTGAGTCCTTGGTTGTATCGGCGCAGGAGGAGCACGGCGGTGGTGGCCAGGCCGGTGAGCAGGCCGAGCCAGATGCCCAGGGTGTCGAGACCCAGTGGGTAGGCGAGGAGCCATGCGGCGGGGAGGCCGACGGCCCAGTAGCCGATGAGGGTGATGCGGAAGCCGCTCTTGGTGTCGTCGAGGCCGCGCAGGAGTCCGACGCCGATGTTCTGGGCGCAGTCGAAGAACTGGAGGAAGGCGGTGACGATGAGCAGGTGGGTGGCGATGGTGAGGGCCTGGTCGGAGCCGGAGTCGAGGAACGGGGCCAGGACGAGATGGGGCAGGGCGAGGTAGACGATGCCGACGGCGGTCATGACGGCTGCCGCGCAGGCGAGTGCGGTGTTCTTGATGCGGCGTGCGTCGTCGGTGCGGCCGAGGGCGAGTTCGCGGCTGACGTTGATGGACGCGGCGTGGGAGAGGCCGACGGCGACCTGGAAGACGATGTAGACGAGCTGGTTGACGGCGGTGTGGGCGGCGAGCGCGGCGGGTCCGAAGGATCCGGCCATCAGCGCGGTGAGGGAGAAGAAACCGGCCTCCGAGCCGTATGTCGCCGCTATCGGCACGCCGAGGCCGATGAGCCGCTTGACGGTGGCCGGGTCGGCCTTGGCGGCGTTCAGGGTGAGCAGGGGGGCCAGTTCGCTGTCCTTCTTCGCCGAGAGGTACAGGGCGAGGAAGGAGAGGAGGTAGACGGCGGAGGTGGCGACGCCGATACCGGTCAGGCCCAGTGGGGGCAGCCCCAAGGTGCCATGGATGAGCACCCAGTTCAGGCCGGCGTTGACGGCGATGGACGCGATGGTGATCTGCAGCAGCGCCTGGGGCCGTCGCATGCCGACGGTGAACTGGCGGATGGCCTGGAACCACAGGCAGGGCAGCAGTCCAGGGGCCAGGGCAAGCAGCATGGCCTGGGTGCGTTCGACGACGGCGGCGTCCTGGCCGAGCCAGGTCAGGGCCTGACCGATGAGGATCATGAGGACGGCTCCGGCGATACCGGCCGACGTGGCCACGGCCAGGCTCGCGCGGACGATCGCACGGGCCTCCTCGTGCTCCCCTCCTTCTTCTTCGTCCTTGCCGGCGGTGGCTGCGGCCTGCTCGGCGCGGGCGGCAGCCGCGGCTATCTGGTTGCCGACGGAGGTGATCAGGCCGACGCCCATGGTGCGCAGCTGGTTGAAGATGACGATGGCCAGGCCGCCGGCCGCCAGCTCCTGGGTGCCGAGCAAGCCCATCATCACGGTGTCGGTCGTGGTCAGGGCCACCTGGGCGAGCTGGGTGAGGATGAGCGGGACGGCGAGGGTGGCCAGCGCGCGGCTGTCGCGGAGGAGAGTGGTCAGCATGGGGGTTATCGGTTCCTGCGGAGTTTGGTGAGGAGCTCGTCGACTTCGCGTTCCGCTTCGGGGTCGAGGAGGCCGCGGGCTCGCATCCAGTCGTCGTTGAAGACGGTGTCCATGTACTTCTCTCCGCCGTCATTGACGAGCGCGACCATAGTCGTGCCGGGGGGCAGGGACGACAGTCGGGTCAGGGCCTCGTGGACGACGCCGCCTGCCGAGCCGCCGATGAGCAATCCGGTGCGGGCGACGGCGCGGCAGGTGGCGAATGCTTCGACGTCGCCGACCTTGACGCCTTCGTCGATGAGGTCGAAGTCGACGAGGGCGCCGATCTCGGCTCCCTCGGGGGTGCCGGTGCCGGACTGGTAGTAGTCGTGGGCGGGGCCGCCGAAAGCGATGGAGCCCTTGGGCTCGACGCCGATGGTGGTGAAGCGGGGTATGAGTCCCCGCAGTTCGCGGGTGGTGCCGCAGAGGCATCCGCCGGTGCCGACCGCCCCGATGAGGACGTCGATGTCGCCGTCGAGGGCTTCGTACAGTTCGTGGGCGACGGGGAAGTAGCCCACGCCGTTGCTCGGGTTGTTGTGCTGCTCGGTGAAGATGGTGTTGTCCTGGCCGCGGGCCATGTCTTCGGCGAGCTCTTCACGGGCGGCGGTGGCGAGTTCTTCGGTGCCGTCCTCGACGACGTAGACGAGTTCCGTGCCCAGAGCCTTCATGCCGCGCAGCTTGTCGGCGCAGGCGTGGTGGTCGACGACGGCGGTGAAGGTGTAGCCCCGTTCGGCGGCGATGACGGCGAGGCCGAGGCCGGTATTGCCGGAGGTGGACTCGATGATCCGGCCGCCGGGCCGCAGCTCTCCGCGCGCTTCGGCGTCGGTGACCATCTGGCGAGCCATGCGGATCTTCGCGGTGCCGGTGGGGTTGAACATCTCCAGCTTCAGCAGCAGGCGGCTGCCGGTTTCGGTAGTGGCGAGTTCGAGCAGGGGGGTGTAGCCGATGAGGTCGGATACGCGGGAGACCACGGCGGGGCGCTGACGTGCTCCGGGCATCGAATGCTCCTGTGAGGGGGACGGTACGGGGGCGGCGGCTCAGGTGAAGTGGCGGTCCAGGCGCCAGCGGGGGCGCGGGCGTTCGGTGTGGTCGATGACGACCTTCGGCGGCAGGGCCAGGTCGTGGAAGGGCGACTCGTTGGAGTCCATCTGGTAGCCGGCCGTGTTGGGGTAGACCAGCAGATCACCGCTGCGGGGCCGACGAGGGAAGGGGATCTTCCGCCAGGTGAGCATGTCCGACTCCAGGCAGGTCGCCGCGCCGATGCTGGCGGGCCACGTACCGAGTGGGGCGTCCGCACTCCGGGAGAGCAGGTACGGGTCGGGCAGGTACTCGCTGTTGAACCACTGCTCGGACAGGCTCAGGCTGGTGCCGTCGACGGTCAGGAGCTGGTAGCCCTCACGGTCCTTGACTCCCTGGATCCGGAACACGGTCGCGCCGGCCCGGTCGAGCAGCGTGCGCCCGGGCTCCATCAGCAGGACGACCCCGGAGTCCTTCAACAACTCGGCGAGACTCTGGCTGTGGCCCTCGGGGTGGGCTGCGAGCAGGGTCCGTAGTGCCTCGGCTCCCGCGGCCGGGGAGTGATACGGGTAGAAGTCGCCGGTGTTGAACGATTTGCCTGCGTGGTAGTGGCTGCTTCTCTGCCCGCTGAGGAAGTTGTGCCAGCTGTCGGCGTCGGTGTAGCTGACTGCCAGGCCGCCGCCGATGCTGATCCGGCCGGCCTCCAGACCCAGGATTCGGGCCTTGAGGCACAGGTCGACGAGGTGGGCGGCGAGGTCCGCACGCGGCTGGATGGCGTAGCCGGACAGGTGGAAGCTGAATCCCTCCATGCGTACCGCGTCGCCTGCCTGCACGCAGCGGTCCATGGCGATGGTCAACTCGGCGTCGTTCATGCCGAAGCGGCTGTTCGGCTGTGTCGGCGCCAGGCAGCGCAGAAGCAGTCGGGCGGGGCGCACCGTGCCGGTCAGTACCGTCGTGATCAGCGCATCGAGTTCGTCGAGCGCGTCGACGGCGATCAGCGCGCCGTGCTGCACCGCAAGTCGCAGCAGATCCGGACCCTTGGCCGGGCCGGTGACCACGATGCTCTCCCCGCGAACGCCGTGCCCGAGCGCCTCACGCAGCTCACCGGCGGAGGCGACGTCGACGCCCGCGCCGTTCGCAGCACAGCGTTCGATCCATACGGCGGCCTTGTTGGCCTTCTTCGCGAAGTACACGAAACCGTCCACACCCGCGTCCGTGAGGGCCGCCCGCATCCCTTGGATGTTGGTGTCGAAGGCGTCGGGCAGCAGGAAGTGGAAGGGGCCGCCCAGGGCGTAGGAGAGTTCCTCGATCAGTCCGCTGGCCAGGACCGCGTCGGTCGCGGGGTCGGGCAGGACGGGCAGGGTCGGCCACGTGGGTCCGCTCACTGCCACAGCGGCACCTCGGTGCCCAGGCCCTGGGCGAGGGCGAGTTGCGCGAAGCGGTGGCCGAGAGCGATGTCGGTGACGACGAGGCCGCTGTTGTAGGCGAAGATCCGCTCCTCGGCCGAGCGGCGGCCGGCGGCTGCGCCCGCGATCACGGGCGGGAACTCGGCGTCGACGGACGGGAGTTCACCGTCGGAGTCAGCCATGTCGGTGCCGGTGACGTTCATCTGCGCCTCGCTCGTGGCGATGACGCGGTCGGCCTCGTGCAGGGTTGAGGGGGCCAGACCGTGGCCGACGAGGATGGACAGCGCACCGGGCTTGAGCCAGCCCGCTTCGACAGCGGCGGGTGTGTGTCCGCCGGCGGTGGCGACGATGACGTCGGCGTCCGAGGCGGCTTCCCGCAGGTCGGTGACGATCTCGAGGTCCCGGTCGGGGAAGTGGGCGCGCAGCCGCTCGCGTACGGCGGCGATGCCTTCGGGGTGGGTGCCGAAGAGCATCAGCCGGTCGAGGTCCGGGAGGGTGGTGAGCAGGAACGGCAGGGCGAGACGGCCCTGGGTTCCGGTGCCGATGACCAGGGCGCTGCGGGCGTCGGGCGCCGCGCATTCGCGGGCCAGTAGCGCGGAGACGGCCGGGGTACGCAGCGAGCCGATGCGGGAGCAGTCCATCATCGCCACCGGAAGGCCGGTGACATCGTCGTAGATGGTGAGCGCGGTGTAGTAGTGCTGCTCCTCCCGGCCCTTGTCCAGGCCGTGCTTGTAGGAGGTCTTGATCGCAACGACGTTGCGGGAGCCGTCCCGTCCCAGCATCGCGTAGGAGACCGAGTGCCCGTCCTGCGGCTTGACGGTCAGCTTGCGGGGGTTGTCCGACCGGCCGTCGTGGAGGGTGCGGTAGGCGCCTTCCACGGTGGCGACCACGTCGGACAAGGATATGTCGATCCCGGCCAGATCGCTGGTGGAGAGTATGCGCAGATGCTTGTCGCCGCCGCCGTGGGTCAGGGAGCCGGCGCGAGCGGTCGGGGTGTCGGTCATGGTGTTCCTCCGGTCCGTGGGCGGGTGTTCAGCCGGCGTGCGCTTCGAGAGCGGCCTGGCCGTAGCCGTGCTCGCCGGCTTCGGCCACAGGGCGGGTGCGCCGCCCGGGCACGCGGACGGAGGCACGCTTGAGCCAGCGGTCGGTGCCGTCGTAGCGGGCCTGGAAGGGCACCCGGCCGTGGACGACGAGGTCGTTGTCGACGACGAGGACCTCGCCGGGGCTGAGGCTGACCGCGACGGAGACGCGGGCGAGTTCGGCCTCCAGGCGCCGGTAGGCGGCCCGGTAGGTCTCGTCCGCTTCCTCCACGGGCGTGTACGCCGGGTCGAAGCGCAGCGTCATGCCGTCCTGAGTTGCGAACAGCGTGGGTACGGCCGGAGGCGCTTCGTCGGCGTATCCCTGGGCTTCGGCGTAGGCGTCGTCGGGGAGGATCGGCAGAACGGGCCGCGTAAGGATGTCGATGTCCTCGTCCGCGAGTCGGACCTTGCGGATGCTGGCTGCGGTGGTGGCGATGTTGTCGTGATTGCGCATGCAGCCGAGCATCAGCAGGTGCGCGCGGCCGGGGTGGAAGGCGTCCTCGGTGTGCGGGCTGAGGAGCACCGTGCTGCTGGCGCCGGTCTGTGCGGTCTCGTGTCCGGGCGAGGGAACGATGTTGTGGACGAAGCGGCCGTCCTGCTGCCCCTCCCAGGCGATGGGGTTGCCCATCACGCCGGCAAGCAGCAGCAGCGCGATGTCGTAGACGGCCCCGCTGTTCCCGGCGGTGGCCCAACCGGCAGGTGTCGGGCCGACGGTGTCGTCGTCGACGTCGAGGCCGCGCAGGACGAACAGGCCGTCGTCCGTGTCGACGGGCCGGCAGTGGTGGCGCAGGGCGTCGCTGAACTCTCCGGCCGTCTGAGCAACCCGCCTCAGGAGCTGGGGAGATGTGGCTGAAGTGCCGAATTCGTCGAGTATCTTCTCGGCGGCTTGGCGCAGTTCGCCCACCGTGTGGGCATCGAGCTGGCGGACAGGTGCGGCTGCCGTGCTCATGGCGAAGTAGTCCGTTTCCGTGGGGCGGCAGGGGGAATCGGGTCTGCTGGGAACGCCGGGCCGTCATCCGCGAACGGGGCCGCGGATCGTAACGGGCAGGCCTGAGCAGCCGCATGCATGGCGGCTGCGGGCCTGTGGTCTCGGCGAACGACCCGTACGCTAGCATCGAACTTAGGTAAGGCAAACCTTACGAGCTAGTCAACGCAAGCGCCTGACGGCGCATCAGGGGGGCGCGTACGGCGCGCACTTCGTCAGTGCTGATGCATCACTCGCTATTCGCTCTGATGTTCACCGGGGGTGCGGAGTCTTGCGGCAACGGTTCCCATTAGGGTAGGCAAACCTAAGCAACCCCAGTCGCCCTGAAGCGGATCGAGGACGTACGTGAACATGAACAGGCGCCAAGTGCTTTGGGCCGGCGGAGCGATAGGCGCGACGGCACTGCTTGCCGCTTGCTCCGGGGGCGGTGACACCTCGGCCGAGCCCGCCGCCGCGGGCGCCAAGCCCAAGAAGGGCGGCACGCTCCGGGTCGGCGCGCTCGGCCGCGCTTCTGCCATCACCAGGGACCCGCACGGCACCCAGGCCAACGAGAGCGACTACCTCATCATCGCGCTCGTCCACGACACCCTCACCGCGCCCGGCGCGAAGACCAACACCGTCCCTCGCCTGGCTTCCGGTTGGCAGGCGTCGGACGATCTGAAGACCTGGCGCTTCACGATCGCCAAGGGCGCGAAGTTCCATGACGGCACCCCGGTCACCGCCGAGGACGTCGTCTGGTCGCTGCGCCGGCTGCGCAACACCCCCTCCGGCGCCTCCCGCCTGCCCGGCATCAAGGCCGAGAACATCAAGGCCGAGGGCGCCGGCACCGTCGTGCTGGTCTCCGACTACGCCAACGCCGAACTGCCGCTGCTCACCCGCCTCACGACCTTCGTGCTCAAGAAGGACACCAAGGACAAGGAGCTCGACAAGGCGCCCGGCACCGGCCCGTTCAAGCTGGACTGGTTCCGCTCCGGCAACGCCCGTCTCGTGCGCAACGAGGACTGGCACGGCGGCGAGATCCTCCTCGACGCCATCGAGGTCAAGATCTTCGAATCCCCGCAGGCGATGTCCAACGCCCTGCTCGCCGGGCAGATCGACGTCGCCTCCAACGTCGGTGCCATCGCTGCGCGTACGGCCGAGAAGCGCAAGGACATCCAGATCGTCCGTCGCCCCAACGACATGGCGATGCCCATCGTCATGCGCACCGCCGGCGGCCCGTTCGCGGACGCCAAGGTGCGTGAGGCGCTGCGACTGGCCGTGGACCGCGAGGCCATGGTCAAGCAGGTCCTGTCCGGCTACGGGACGGTCGCCAACGACATCCTCGGCACCGGCGACCCCGCCTACGCCAAGGACATCGCACAGCGCGCCCGCGACCTGGCCAAGGCCAAGTCGCTGCTGAAGGAGGCGGGCTTCGACACCTCCAAGACGTACAAGCTGCTGACCACCGAGGACATCTCCGGGCTGGCCGAGTCCGCGACCCTGTTCGCCACCCAGGTCCGCGAGGCCGGAGTGAAGATCGAGGTGGTCAAGCAGGAGTCCGCCACCTTCTGGGACAAGACCTGGCTCAAGGGCGACCTCTACACCACGTACTGGGGCACCAACGACTCCGTCGTCTTCTTCGCCAGCAAGACCATGCTCTCCGACTCCGGCCAGAACGAGACCGGTTGGAAGAGCCCTGCCTTCGACGCGGCATACCGCAAGGCCATCGGCACGAAGGACGCGACCGAGCGCGCCAAGGTGCTGCGCGAGCTGCAGCAGATCGAGCACGACACGTCCGGCTACCTGCTGTGGGGCATGGCCGACGGCATCGACCTGGCCGCCGCCCCGGTGCGCGGCCTGCCCACCCTGCCCGGCTACGGACGCGTGCAGCTCGAGCGGGCATGGCTGGCCCGCTGAGCGGTACGGCGACGCAGCCCGCGACCGGGCCGGCCGGAGGGGCACCCCTCAGGCCGGCCCGGCCCGTGCTGTCCCGGGTCCTGCGGCTGGGCGGTCTGTTCGCCCTGCTCGCCCGCCGGGCGCTGCTGCTTGCCGTGCTGCTCGCCACCGTCTTCGCCGGCGTCGAACTGCTGCCGGGCGACGCTGCCACCGCCACCTCGGAACGCGGCGAGAGCGCCGCCGACCTCGCTCAGCGGCGCCAACTCCTCGGCCTCGACCGCCCCGTCCTGGACCGCTTCACCGACTGGATGACCGGCCTGCCCACCGGCGACCTCGGCACCTCCGCCCACGGCGAATCCGTCGCCGACCTGCTGGCCCGCCCCTTCCCCAACACCCTGCTCCTCGGCGGCCTGGCGCTGCTCGCCACGCTCGTCGTCTCGCTCGCCCTGGGCTGCTGGGCGGCGCTCAAGCCCGGCGGCATGGCCGACCGGGCCGTTTCGTCCACGGCCACCGGTGTCCTCGCGCTGCCCGAGTTCGTCGTCGCGGTCGCCCTCGTTCTTGTCTTCGCCCTGTGGACCGACTGGCTGCCCGCCGTCACCCTCCCCGATGCCGACGGCTCGCCCGCCTCTTGGCGGATGCTCGTCCTGCCCGTACTGGCCCTGTCGATCCCGCAGATCGGCTGGAACACCCGTATCGTGCGCGCCGCCCTCGCCGACGAGGCCAAGGCCCCGCACGTGGAGACCGCCGTGATCGACGGTCTGCCGCGCCACCGCATCCTCACCCACCACCTGCTGCCCGGGGCCATGCCCACCATCGCGGCAGGCATCGCCACCTCGACCGGCATGCTGCTCGGCGGCGCCGTCGTGGTGGAGACCATCTTCAACTACCCTGGCATCGGCTCGGTGCTGGCCGGAGCCGTCACCGACCGGGACAGCCCCGTCATCGCCGGTGTCGTCGCCGTCACCGGAGCCGTCATCACCGGCGTACTCCTGCTCGCCGATCTCGTACGGGCCTCGGCTTCGGGAGGCCGCATATGACCGCGCCGGAATCGACCGCCGTGAAGCGGGCCGCACGCCGCCGACCCCGGCGAGGCGTCGTCCTGCGCACCCTTCCCGCGCTGCTGCTGGTCGCCCTTGCGGTCGTCGGGCCGTGGCTCGCCCCGCACGCCATCGACACTCCGGTCACCGCTCCGTACGCCGAACCGGGCGGCGAGGCCACGCTCGGCGGCGACCAGCTCGGCCGGGACGTACTCACCCGCCTCCTCGCCGGAGGGCGCGAACTCATCGTCACCTCCCTGCTCGTGGCTGTCGTGGTCACGGCGGCGGCAGCGCTGCTCGGCGCGGTCGGCGCCCTGCGCCCGGCGGTCGGCCGGATCGTCGAGCGGTCCGCCGACGTGCTCATGCTGCTGCCCGCCGTCCTCGGCATCCTCCTCGTCGCTCTGTCCTGGCCGGGCGGCGGCCGGTTCGCCGTGATCGCCGCCGCCGCCGTGATGGGCGTGCCCTACGCGGTGCGGCTCGTCGCCGGCGCTGCGGCGCCTGTCGCGGCCGCCGGCTACATCGAGGCGGCGGCGGTCGGCGGCGAGCGGCTGTGGCATCTCGTCGTACGTGAAGTACTGCCCAATCTGCGAGCCACCCTCCTGGCGCTCTTCGGGCTGCGCTTCGTCGCCGCCGTCTATGTCGTCGCCACCGCAGGCTTCCTTCAGGTCGGCCCCCAACCACCCGCTGCTGACTGGGCGTTGATGATCCGTGAGAACGCAGGCGGAATCGTCCTCAATCCCTGGGCCGTGCTGGCTCCCAGCATCGCCATCGGCCTCCTCGCCATGAGCGTCAACCTGGCGGCCTCGGCACTCGTCCCACAGACCGGCCGGAAAGCGGTGACCGCACTGTGAACCACATGCCCGATTGGTACCCCGAGGCCCAAGTCCCCGCCTCCGACGTGGCGGTGAGCGTCACAGACCTGACCATCGCCGCCCCGGACGACCGCCTGCTCCTGGACGGTGGCAACCTGGAGGTCCGCCCGGGCCGCGTCACCGCGCTCACCGGCCCCTCCGGCTGCGGCAAGACCACGCTGCTCCGGGCCGTGGCCGGCGTGCTGGCGCCGGGAGCCCGCCGCAGGGCCGGCAGTGTCGAGGTCCTCGGCCAGGACGTACTGACGCTGGGCGCATCCGACCTGCGCACCCTGCGCCGCCACCGACTCGCCTACCTCGGCCAGGACCCCGGCTCGGGCCTCAACCCCCGGATGAAGGTGCGCCGCCTCCTCGCCGAAGTCGCCGCGGACCGCAACCCCAAGGCACTGCGCGCCCTCCTCGCCGAGGTCCAACTACCCACGGACGACGGCTTCATGGGACGTCGCAGCGGAGAACTCTCCGGCGGTCAGCAGCGCCGCGTGGCCCTGGCCCGAGCACTGGCCCGCCGCCCTGCCGTACTGCTCCTCGACGAGCCCACCGCCGGGCTCGACCCGGAGCTGCGCGACGAGATAGCCGAACTCCTGCGCCACCTGGCGGTCAACCACCGGATCGCCGTCGCACTGTCCTGCCACGACGCCGACCTGGTCTCCCGACTGGCCGACGATGTCGTAGAACTGAGCAGAGGTGCCGGCACACCACCACCGCGTGCCGCGCTCCCCCGGCCCACCGAGCAGTCCCGAACCGCCGGCTCACCAGTGCTCACCGCGACCGGCCTGCACGCCGTCTTCGGGCACCGCGGCAACCGCGTCCCGGTGTTGCACGGCGTCGACCTCGCTGTAGCCACCGGATCCACGGCCGGCATCGTGGGAGCCTCCGGCTCGGGCAAAACCACCCTGGTCCGCGCCATCGTCGGGCTCCACCGCCCGACCAGCGGCACCGTCGCCCTCGACGGCCTCCCCGTCAGCCCCTCCGCTCAGCGCCGCACCCGCGAACAGCGTCGACGCCTCCAACTCGTGCCCCAGGACCCGCTGGGCACCCTCAACCCCAGCCGCACCGTCGGCGCGACGATCGGCCGCCCCCTGCGCCTGCACCGCCGGACCGGCCCGGCCCAGGCGCCCGCCCGCGTCCTGGAACTTCTGGACCAGGTCGGCCTCCCTGCCGATTTCGCGGACCGGTACCCCCACGAACTCTCCGGCGGCCAGCGCCAACGCGCCTCCATAGCCCGCGCACTGGCAGCCGACCCCGATGTGCTGGTCTGCGACGAGGTGACCTCCGCCCTCGACGACGGCACCGCCACCGCCGTCATGGACCTTCTCGAAGACCTACGAGACCGGCGCGGACTCGCTCTCGTCCTCATAAGCCACGACCTGCGACTCGTCGCGAGCCGGACCGACACGCTCCTCGTCCTGTCCGCAGGCCGGACCGTCGAATCGGGCCCCACCCCACAGATCTTCGCGTCCCCGGCCCACCCGGTGACCTCGGCCCTGGTGGCAGGAGCCGCCCAGCCCGCCTGAGACCCGCCGAACCCGAAATAGCGGCACCGCGCAACTGGTGACCGTGGTCGGCCTGCGTGCGATGCCGATTCGCGGTACACATCGTTCACGCTCACCGAGCAGCAGTGCTGCTTCACGTATGCCGAGTGGCACCTCGACCGGACCACCCTGCAGCGGGGCTGGACCCGCGCCCCTGCCGACCGTCCTGCCAGGCCCTGGAACCGCAGTGACACAACTGCTCGGGCTACGATCGATCACCACGGCACACGGTGTGCGCCACACCACACAGTCAGCAGCTGAAAGACTGTCACATAAGTCAGCAAGGAGTCAGCATGTGTCTGATCAGACCCGAGGACAGTCGAACAGACACGCATATCCGCTGACTTGGCAGATTCGCAGTGTGACCTGGCAGAACGCAGCTCCAGAGCCGATCCCGTAGAGTTGGGAGAGACACCGTGTTCTACTACGTGCTCAAATACGTCGTTCTGGGGCCGCTGCTGCGGCTGCTGTTCCGGCCCCGGATCGAGGGGCTCGAGCACATTCCGGCGGACGGGGCGGCGATCGTCGCGGGGAACCATCTGTCGTTCTCCGACCACTTCCTCATGCCGGCGATCATCAAGCGCCGGATCACCTTCCTCGCCAAGGCGGAGTACTTCACGGGCCCCGGGATCAAGGGCCGTCTGACCGCCGCGTTCTTCCGCAGTGCCGGGCAGATCCCGGTCGACCGGTCGGGGAAGGACGCCGGGCAGGCGGCCATCCGCGAGGGGCTCGGGGTGCTCGAGAAGGGCGAGCTGCTCGGGATCTACCCCGAGGGCACGCGCTCGCACGACGGACGGCTCTACAAGGGGAAGGTCGGCGTCGCGGTGATGGCCATCAGGGCGCAGGTGCCGGTGGTGCCGTGTGCCATGGTCGGGACGTTCGAGATCCAGCCGCCGGGGCAGGTCGTACCGAAGATCAAACGGGTGACGATCCGCTTCGGGGAGCCGCTGGACTTCTCGCGCTATGCGGGGATGGAGAACGAGAAGGCTGTGCTGCGGGCGGTGACCGACGAGATCATGTACGAGATCCTCGCCCTGTCGGGGCAGGAGTACGTGGACGAGTACGCGGCCCAGGTGAAGGCGGCTCAGGCCGCTTCGCAGCCGCAGCCCAGGAAGTTCCCGCGGCTGCGCCGCCGCTGACCGCGGGAGCCGGCCGGACGGTCGGACGGTCAGCCGGACAGTGCCGCATCGAGGTCCAGCAGCCGGCGCAGGGCGAGCGCGTCCGGTGCGACCGCGGTGATCAGCACGGCGGGGCCGGCGAGCGGGGTGAGGACCGCCGTCTCGCCCAGTTGCCGCGGCTTCGCGGGCTTCGCCTCGAACTCCGGGTCGACGACGAGGAGTTGCCCCACCGCACGGTGTCCGGCGAGTACGGCCGCGCCGTCCCAGCCGCCGGGCGCGCACGGGCCGTAGGCCAGTTCCTGGTCGAGCAGGGGGCGGCCGGCGCGGTGGACGGTGAGGCGCGTGGTGAGGCTGCCGGTGTCCTCCCCGTACCGGCCGAGGATCTGCTCCTCGCGCAGCACCAGCCGTGCCGTGGCGGCGATTTCGATGCGGGTGCGCATGCGCAGCTCGCTGCCGCGGGCCGTGATGAGCTGCTCGGGCAGCCAGCGCAGCTCGGCTCCCTCCCCCACGGTCAGGGCGATGTCGTACGTCGCCGGCCCCGGGGTGCGCCCGGGCAGGGCGACGGTCGCGGCGGCGGAGTCGATGTGCAGCCGGGCGCCGTCGCGGACGTCCGCCTCGATGGCGAGCCGGTCACCGCCGAGGGGTGCGCTCATGGCACCGACGACGGTGACGCGGGTGTACGGTCCGGCGGCCCTGGTCCGGCGCAGCGCCAGGGGCCCGGCGCTCTCCAGCACGGGCAGGCCGCCGTCGCGCGTGGCGACGACACGAGCCGTGGCCTGGACGCTCACGCGGCGGCGGTCCAGGCGGCGAGCTGTGCGCGTACCCAGTCGGCGACGGGCACGACACCGTTCTCGGCGGTGAGGGACGTGAAGGCGACGGGGAGTTCGCCGCGTTGCTCCTTGGCGTCGCGGGCCATGCGCTGCAGGTCGGAGCCGACGTAGGGAGCGAGGTCGGTCTTGTTGACGACGAGCAGGTCGGCGGTGGTGACGCCGGGGCCGCCCTTGCGGGGGATGTCGTCACCGCCCGCCACGTCGATGACAAAGATCTGGGCGTCGACGAGGCCTTTGGAGAACGTGGCGGTGAGATTGTCGCCGCCCGACTCGACGAGGATCAGATCGAGCGGGCCGACCGTGTCCTCCAGGTCCTCGACGGCTTCGAGATTGGCGGAGATGTCGTCGCGGATCGCGGTGTGCGGGCAGGCGCCGGTCTCGACGGCCTGGATGCGTTCGGGCGGCAGGACCGCGTTGCGGAGCAGGAACTCGGCGTCCTCGCGGGTGTAGATGTCGTTGGTGACGACGGCGATGGACAGCTGGTCGCGCAGGGCGCGGCAGAGCGCGGCGACGGTCGCGGTCTTCCCGGACCCGACGGGGCCGCCGAGGCCGATGCGCAGCGCGCGACGGGTGCCGTCGGGTCGTACGGCGTCGGCGCTGACGGCCGTGCCGGTGTCGTGGCTGTGGTCGAGATGCATGGTGCGGCTCCTGGGGGCTTACGAGGCGAAGAGGCGTACGGGCCAGGCGGCGTGCTGCTCGGCGGTGATGTCGAGCAGCGGCGCCGATGCGGCGGGCAGGACGTCGATGCCGACCTCGGCTGCCCGGCGTGCCGCGTCGGCGGCGCGCCGGGCGACCTGGTCCATCTCGGGGGCGAGGCGGGCGAGGACGGCGGTGGCCTCGAAGGGGTCGAGACCGAGCAGGCGCACCACGGCGGTGGCGGGCCCGCCGACGGTCTCGTACGCGACACAGTGCGCGGCGTCCTCGGGGCCGAGTCCCGCGGCCCGTGCGGCGAGCCCGAGCACGACGGGCTGATGGGCACCCTTGGGGAACGCCCTTGCCAGCGCGTCGAGTTCGCCCGAAGGCCAGGCGGCCCGGGCTGCCCGCATCAGCTGCCTGCCGAGCTTGCGGGCCGTGGCGCGCAGCGCGGGTGAGGGTGTGCGGGCGTCGGCGGCCGCGTCCAGCTCGACGGGGTCGACCCCCAACGCCGCCGCCGCGGCCAGCGCCGCGGCGGTCAGCCCCGCGGTGTGCAGCCGCCCCCGGCAGAACCCGGCAAGCCCCCCGGCATCCCGGATCCGCCCCGCCTTCACGGCCGCTTCGGCCCCGCCGGAGTGCGCATGCCCCCCGGCGGGAAACCGCCCGTCGGCCAGCACCAGCAACGCGGCCCGCACGCCCGGCCCGCCGTCGGCGGGCGCCTCGGGCCCGGCTGCCGGTGCCGGTTCGTGCCGCTTCGTGTGCCTGGTCATGGCCATCGTCATCAGAAGAGGAAGTAGCGCTGGGCCATCGGCAGTTCCTCCGCCGGAGCCGGCTCGACGGCTTCGCCGTCGATCGTCACCGTGAAGGTGTCCGCGTCGACCTCGACGCGCGGCAGGGCGTCGTTCTCCCGCATGTCCGACTTCGTCACGCCGCGGGTGCTGCGGATCGGTTCGAAACGCTTGCCGAGGGCGAGGCGGTCGGACAGACCGGCGTCGATCGCCTGCGCCGTGGCGAAGTTGACCGAGTTCGAGGCGGGGGCCCGGCCGATGGCGCCGAACATCGGGCGGGGCATGACCGGCTGGGGCGTGGGGATGGAGGCGTTGGCGTCGCCCATCTGCGCGTAGGCGATCTGGCCGCCCTTGATGACGAGCTGCGGCTTGACGCCGAAGAACGCCGGTTCCCAGAGCACCAGGTCGGCGAGCTTGCCCGGCTCGACGGAGCCGATCTCGTGGTCCATGCCCTGGGCGACGGCCGGGTTGATCGTGTATTTGGCGACATAGCGACGGGCCCGCAGATTGTCGGCGCGTCCGTCCCCCGGAAGCGCGCCCCGTCGCTGCTTCATGACATGGGCGGTCTGCCAGGTCCGCAGGATCACCTCCCCCACGCGACCCATGGCCTGGGAGTCCGAGGAGATGATCGAGATCGCTCCGAGGTCGTGCAGCACGTCCTCCGCGGCGATGGTCGACGGCCGGATTCTCGACTCGGCGAAGGCCAGGTCCTCGGGGACTGCCGGGTTGAGGTGATGGCAGACCATCAGCATGTCGAGGTGTTCGTCGATGGTGTTGACGGTGTGCGGCCGGGTGGGATTGGTGGAGCTCGGCAGGACGTACGGCTCCGAGACGACGGTGATGATGTCGGGCGCGTGCCCGCCTCCCGCACCCTCCGTGTGGTACGCGTGGATCGTGCGCCCGGCGATAGCGGCGAGTGTGTCGCCGACGAACCCGGCTTCGTTCAGGGTGTCGGTGTGGACGGCGAGCTGCGCGCCGGTCTCCTCGCAGACACCGAGGCACGCGTCGATGGCGGCCGGCGTGGCCCCCCAGTCCTCATGGATCTTGAACCCGATGGCACCGCCCCGCAGCTGGGCGTGCATCGCCTCGCGGGAGACGGTGTTTCCCTTGCCGAGCAGCCCGATGTTGACCGGGTAGTGCTCCAGCGCCTCGAACATCCGGGCAAGGTGCCAGGAACCCGGTGTGATCGTGGTGGCCTTGGTGCCCTCGGCGGGACCGGTGCCGCCGCCGACGAGCGTGGTGATGCCGGACGACAGCGCCTGGTCGACGACGGTCGGCGAGATGAAGTGGACATGGGCGTCGATGGCGCCCGCGGTGACGATCTTCCCGTTGCCCGCGACGACCTCCGTCTCGGGACCGATCACCAGCTGCGGGTGGACCCCGTCCATGGTGTCGGGGTTGCCCGCCTTGCCGATGCCGGTGATCCGGCCGTCGCGAATGCCGATGTCGGCCTTGACGATGCCCCAGTGGTCCAGGATCACCGCGCCGGTGATGACGGTGTCGGGGGCGCCCTCGGCCCGGGTCGTACGGGACTGGCCCATCGACTCGCGGATCACCTTGCCGCCGCCGAACACGGCCTCGTCGCCCGCGCGCCCGGGCCCGCCGGAGCGGTCCTCCTCGATCTCGACGAACAGCCCGGTGTCGGCGAGCCGGATCCGGTCGCCGGTCGTGGGCCCGAACAGGTCCGCGTACACGGCACGTGTCAGTTCAGCCATCGAGCGGACCTCCGGTCTCTCCGCGCAGCCCCGGTACGACACGGAGACCTGCCAGGGGTACGAGTTCGACCTCGACGGGGATGCCGGGCTCGAAGCGCACGGCGGTGCCGGCCGCGATGTTCAGCCGCTGCCCGCGTGCGAGGGCGCGGTCGAAGTCGAGGCCGGGGTTGGCCTCGGCGAAGTGGTAGTGGGAGCCCACCTGGACGGGCCGGTCCGCGGCGTTGAGCACGGTCAGGCGCGTGACCTCGCGGCCCTCGTTCAGCGTGACGGGCTCATCGGCGTAGAGGAACTCTCCGGGAATCATGGCGGCGTCCCCCGTCAGACGATCGGGTCGTGGACGGTGACGAGCTTGGTGCCGTCCGGGAACGTGGCCTCGACCTGCACGTCGTGGATCATCTCGGGGATGCCGGCCATGACGTCGTCGCGGGTGAGCACCTTGCGTCCGGAGGCCATGAGCTCGGCGACCGTACGCCCGTCGCGGGCGCCCTCCAGGATGTGCGAGGTGATGAGGGCGATCGCCTCGGGATGGTTGAGTTTCACCCCGCGGGCTCTGCGCTTGTCGGCCACGTCCGCGGCGACATGGATGAGCAGTCGTTCCTGCTCGTGCGGAGTCAGTTGCACGCTTCCACCTCACAAGTCGTCCGGCGAGGGCCAGTTCGGGTCAGCGCGACGCCACCCCACGTCAACATTCTGTTGACCGCGATGCGGGCACCGCGTGACCGACGTTTGAACGTTAGGGCGGAAGTTTTTCCGGCGCGTTAACTGATCTTCGGCACCTCCATGGACATCGGCGCACCCAGACGTCCTCGAGGACCTCCACCCGCACATCGCCGAACAGGGTCTGCTGCGCGGTGAAGCCCATCGCAGTGGCGATCATCGTCCCGGCGGCATGGTCGGCCGGCACGTCGGCGCCCAGGATTCCACCGGCCCGGTAGGCGTCCGACGACGTCGGCACAGGCGCGTCGCATCCCGGCGTAGCCGTCATGGAGGACGGCGGCGAGCCGCTCGTTGCGGAGCGTCTCGGTCCAGACCTGGACGATGAGGCGGGCGAAGGCCTGCCGGTCGCCTCCGGGCACCTCCTCCTCCAGGAACGTGCGCAGCACCCGGCCCAGCAGGACGTCGGGGGTCGCCGCCGTCGCCCTCGCGCTCTGGGCGTTCGCCTGCCCGCCGCGCGCATCGCCCCGCTGGACCTGCCGGTCGGCGTGGCGGCTCCAGCTGCCGCGACAGCACAGTCGGCACAGCACTTCGGCAGCGGGAGGGGCCTTCGATGTACACCGCTACGCCGACGAGGCCGCCGCCCGGGACGCGATCGAGGATCGCGTCGTATACGGCGCGGTCGTGGCCCCAGGGGCCGAAGGTGCCGGCGGCCTCCGCCGCGAGCCCGGTCGTGGTCCAGCTGCTCAAGGAATCCGTCGCGGCAGCCGCGCCTGCAGGCGCGGCGCCGCAGGCCGAGGACGTCGTTCCAGCCCCGTCGGGGGACCGACCCCAAGGGGCGGCGCGCCGGCTTCGAGCATCCTGCCGCTGAGCCAGGCGGGGGTGGCGGCCGGGGCGCTGGTGCCCGCGCTCACCCTGTCCCTGTGGGCGGTGCTGAGCGTGACCGCGGTGCTGATCGGCGGCCGTCATAGGGCCGGGGACGCTCCGGGCCGCGCCGGCCGGCCCAGGCACCGGCACCGGCTTCGACTTCGACTTCGACTTCGACTTCGACTTCGACCAGCGTCGGCTGACCGGCGCGGTTTCGCCGGCACACCCTCAACGGCCGCGCGTCCCCGCTGTAGCGGACCGGGGCGCGCGGTCTTTTCATGCGTCGGCGCCGCCCGGCGGCCGGTGCTCCGCCGCGATGCCGAAGCGGCCCCGTTCGCCCGGAGCGGACGGCGACGACGGCGTGCGCAGCCTCGACACAGTGGTGGCCACCGGCTCGTCGGCCGGGTGCTCGGCGCCCTCAAGGCCCGCAAGACCCTCGAGTCGTTCCAGGTCAGCGGCGGAGACCAGGGCCACGAGCGGCTTTCCATGGCGAGTGACGACCACCCGCTCGCCGCCGTACACCACGCGGTTGATCAGCTCGGCGAGCTCTGCCCGTGCTTGCGTCACCGGAATCTCATAAGCCATGCTCCCATCATAACGAGCTGTACGTCCTGTACATTTTTTACAGAGACTTGCGCACGAGGAGAGGTACGCCGATGCACCGACCTTCCGCCCGCTACGTTCTGCCGGAGCTCACCGAGCGCACCAGCGCCGGCCTCCGCACGGTCGACCCGTACTCGAAGCTGCTGGAGGAGCGGATCATCTTCCTCGGCACGACCGTCGACGACACTTCGGCCAACGATGTCATCGCCCAGTTCCTGTATCTCGAGTACGCCGCCCCCGACCAGGACATCAACCTCTACATCAACTCCCCCGGCGGCCCGATCAGCGCGATGACCTCGATCTACGACACGATGCAGGTGGTGACCTGCGACGTCGCGACGACCTGCCTGGGGCAGGCCGCCTCCACCGCCGCGGTCCTGCTCGCGGCCGGCACGCCCGGAAAGCGGATGGCCCTGCCCGGCGCCCGGGTCGTCGTCCAGCAGCCCGCCCTCCCGGAACCCGTCCAGGGCCGGCCGACCGATCTCGACATCCAGGCACAGGAATTGCTGCGGCTACGTGACCAGATCTCCGCCATGCTGGTGCGTCACACCGGTCGTAGCGCCGAGCGCATCGCCGCCGACATCGAACGCGACACCGTGTTCGACGCTGCAGCCGCGAAGGAGTACGGCCTGGTCGACCACATCATCAAGAACCGCAAGACGTCCGCCGCTTCGCCCTCGGCGCGGTGAACCGGCCGTGCTGCCCCCGGAACTGCCCCCGCTGCCCGCACTGACCCGCGCCGAAAGCGAGTTCATCGACCGCTATCTCGAAGTCGTCGACCAGCTGGGACGGATCAATCCGGCCAGAGGCGCCCACACCTACGGTGCACTCCGCGCCGCCCAGGCCCTGACCGCACACGCGATCGCCCTGCGGGACGCGCTCGCACTGATGCACGCCCGCGGCGAGAACGAGTTGCACGCACCCACCTTGGCCCGCGCGCTGCGAGTGTTGGACGGGGAGCGGCGGACCGCGCGCATCACCGTCCCGCCGGAGTCGGCGAGTTGACCGGGACGACCGCGCGCCGACGCGAAACGCACTCCGGGAGGGCCACAGGCGTACGAGTGGGTGTCGCCCATCCGGAGTAGTCGCGGCTTCAACTTTTGGGCCCGGCAAGTTGCGCGGCAGGCTGGGCCATGTGGCGGAATGGAGCGTTCCGTTGCTGGTACAGGGCTCGTTACGCGGCCACTCGAAGTGGGCCGAACGGCTTGGTCCACTCGATTGGATCAGTCGTGATGAGCCTCACATACCGTCGTTTCGACTCGGAAATCCGGCAGTTCGTGCGTCAAGATCCCTGGGACGACAAGCCCCCGCCACCGCGGCGGGGCGGTCCGGGCGGACGCCGAGTCCTGCCGCCGCACCGGATGCCTGGTCGACAGGAGTGCTTCGGCAGGAGTGGAGGACCCGAGCAGTACGGGCCGGCCGCCCACATGGCCGGTCCTCGGGGTGAAGCCGCTGCGGCGGCCGGGCATCTTCGCAGGTCCGAACCCGACAGGTCATCCTTCACAGGCGGCTGACGAAGGGTTGCGCATGACTGCGCAGACACATTGTCCGTCCCTGCTCTCCCGGACGGGTGCCGTCTCGGCTCTCACTCTCGCCGCCGTC
Organism: Streptomyces sp. NPDC001514; assembly: GCF_053597075.1. Lineage (NCBI taxonomy): Bacteria > Bacillati > Actinomycetota > Actinomycetes > Kitasatosporales > Streptomycetaceae > Streptomyces > Streptomyces sp. NPDC001514. Next base: position 85,994 of record NZ_JBSFHO010000018.1, on the reverse strand, counting down.
GGCGGCTCCCTGTTGGTCCCGGGCGGCGCTTCGGAGGCCCACGCCGCGTCGGCTCACGCGTGGAAGGCCCTCGAGGTGGCCGCGTCCAAGAGGGGCTCCCCGTACCGGTGGGGAGCCACGGGCCCGTACCGGTTCGACTGCTCGGGGCTCACGCTCTACTCGTACAAGAAGGCGGGAAAGAGGCTGCCGCGCACGGCGCAGGCCCAGTACAACCGGACCCGCCACATCTCGGCGTCCCGCCGGCAGATCGGCGACCTGGTGTTCTTCCACGCCGGCGGATACGTGTACCACGTCGGCATCTACGCCGGTCACGGAAAGATCTGGCACTCCCCCAAGACCGGCTCCGTCGTGAAGCTGGAGAGGATCTGGGCCAAGAGCGTCCGGTACGGGCGCGTACGCTGACCGGCCGGGTCAGCCGGTCGGCCCTGCTGCCGGCATGTTTCGCGGGGCACGGGCTACTCGTACGGTATGCCCGACGACCAGAGGCCCGGGACCCCGGGGAACGACGACGCACGAGCCGGCGACACGCGACGCGAGAAGGCGCGGCGCGAGACGGAGCTGGAGCGCGCCGATCGCAACTTCGCCGAGCTGCTGCAGGAGCTGCGGGTCATCCAGACGGGCGTGCAGATCCTGTTCGCCTTTCTGCTCACCCTCGCCTTCACGGCACGGTTTCCCACGCTCGACTCGTTCCAGCGCGGCACGTACGTGACGACGCTGCTCTTCGCCGTGGCGGCCGCGGCGCTGTTCACCGCGCCCGCCGCGGTGCATCGCGGCCTCTTCCGCAGGGGCGCCAAGGAGGAGATCGTGCAGGTCTCCTCCCGGCTGGCGGCTGTCGGCCTGGCGGTGCTCGCGCTGGCGCTGAGCTCGGCGATGCTGCTGGTCGTCGACGTCGTGCACGGCACGCCGGAGGGGATCATGGCCGCCGCGGTGACGCTGATCATCTGTACCGGGCTCTGGGCCGTCCTCCCCTGGGTCATGCGCCGGAGGCTCAGTGGGCGAGAGGAGCGGTCACCAGGGTCAGGCCGAGGGCGGTGAGGGCACCGCCGCTGACCCCCTCCACGGTGCGTGCGGTACGCGGACGGCGCAGCCACCGCCCCAGCCGGTCCACGAGCAGCGCCACCAGCGGGAACCAGACCAGTGCGAGCACGACGACGATCGTGGCCAGCAGCAGGGTGCGCGGCAGCACGGCCGCGCCGTCCGGGACGAACTGCGGCAGCAGGCTGAGGAAGAGCACCGGTGCCTTGGGGTTGAGCACATTGGTCAGAAAGCCCTGACGCAGACTGCGCACCGTTCCGGCCGGCACCGGCCACTCGCTCTCGTCCCCGGCGGCCCGCACGGGCCGCAGCGCGCTGCGCAGGGCCTGCACGCCGAGGTACAGGACATACGCACCGCCCATGAACTGCAGCGTCCGGTAGAGCACCGGGACCGCCACCAGCAGCGCCGCCAGCCCGGCCACGGCCAGCCCGGTGTGCACGACCAGCCCTCCGGCAACCCCGAGCGCGGCCGCGACACCGTCCCGGCGCGAGGCCAGCGCACTGCGTACGACGACGGTGAAGTCCGCGCCCGGCATGGCGACCATTGCGGCGGCGACCCCGATGAAGGCGATCAGCTGTGCGTCCATGCGTTCCAGACTGGAGCACGAGAGCCTTCAGCAGGTATGTGGACTTCTCTGGGTGGGCCTGAAGAGATGCTTAAGGCTCGCACCTAGGGTGGAGACATGTACGACCCGACGCGGCTGGCGGCGCTCGTGGCGGTCGCCGAGGCCGGTTCGATCACCCGGGCCGCGGAGCGGCTCGGGTACACCCCGCCCGCGCTCTCCCAGCAGCTGGCGAAGCTGGAGCGGGAGGCGGGGGCGGCGTTGCTGGTGCGCCATCACCGCGGGGCACGGCTGACCCCGGCCGGAGAGGTGCTCGCGGCGCACGCCCGGCGGGTGCTGGACGAGATGGACCGGGCCCGCCATGAGCTGGCCCGGCTGTCCGGCCTGTCCGGCGGCCGGCTGCGCGTCGGCACCTTCACCACGGCCGGCGTCCATCTGCTGCCGCCGGTGCTCAGCTCCTTCCGCCGGGCCCATCCGGATGTGGAACTGACGGTCGCCGAGTACGAGCCGCCGGCCGGGGTCGCGGCCGTCGCCGCGGGCGAGGTGGACCTGGCGCTCACGCATGCGTACGAACCGGCCGAGCCGTCCCCGTTGCCCGCCGGGGTCGTTCTGGAGCCTCTGCTGGTCGAGGAGTTGGTGCTGGTGACGGCGCCGGGGCAGCTGCTGGCGGGCGGCTCCGGGCGGCTCCCGGTCAGCGAGCTCGCGGGGCAGCCGTTGATCAGCGGCGCACCCTCGCATCCGTCGCGCAAGGGTGTCGAGAGCGCGCTGGCGCGGGCCGGGGCGACCCCTGCCGTGGTGTGCGAGTCGCCGGGCTACGCCCTGGTGTGCGCTCTGGTCAGTGCGGGCCTCGGGGTCGCCGTCGTACCGGAGATGGTGGCCGCGACGGCGACGACGCCGCTCGGCGTGCGGCAGCTGGAGCCCGCCGCTTTCCGCCGGACGATCTCGGTCGCGCACCGTGGCGACGAGTCCGGTCCCGCTGCCCGCTCACTGCGGGCGCTGCTGCGGACGGGGTTCGCGCGGGCCGGCGTTTCCGGCCCGTCCAGCGTGTGAGGACGGACACGGACACGCCGGCCGAACCTGACGGTTCCGGGCAGCGGTTGCGCGCGGCCCGGATCTTCCGGTCCGTCCGGCGATGGAGGCCGGACGCCCCGGCCCGCCGGTGCGGTACCGGCCACTTCGGAGCCTGCCCGGAGGGCGTACGACGGTCCGGGGGAGGCCCTCGGTCACTGGACGGTCGCGGCGGTCCAGGGCAGCGCGATCCAGACGGTCTTGCCGCCCTCCGGGGTCGGGGTCACGGAGAGCTGCCCACCGCACTCGGTGATGAGCCAGCGGATGATCACCATCCCGCGCCCGTTGTCCTGCTGGACGGCGGCGGGCAGCCGCTGCGGCCAGCGCGGATGGCTGTCGGTGACCCCGATGCGCAACTGCTCGTCGCGCTCCAGCCGGACGTCGACGGTGAAGGTGGGCGACTGTCCGAAGGTGTGCTGCACGGCGTTGGTGGCGAGTTCGGAGACGATCAGCCGGACGGTGTCGGCCGTTTCCGCCTCACTGGGGAGGCCCCATTCGGTGAGGACGCCGGTGACGTATCTCCGCGCGGCGGAGACCGAGGCGGGATCGCTCGGCAGAGTGACGGAGGCTTCCTGGTGGTCTGCCATGGCGGGCTGTCCCTTTCCCACCGGGGCCGGCTGCCGGCACGTGGCGACACGTAGCGGATGGTGTGCCGGAACGGCCTCGGACTGCGCTTCGCGCCAGAGTGCCACCGCTGATGTCGCTGTTGGTGGCGATCCACCAAGAGATGCAGGTATCTGTCGCTCGAAGCGGTGAACTCTGCGACGCGAGAACGTATTTGGGCGCACACTTGGTGGCTGCCGTTTCGTGGCCGCGGTCGGCTGTACCGGACGGAAGCGGCGGGCATGCGGCACGGTCCCGCGCAGCGTGTACGCCGCGGAGCTCAGCGGGGCGGTGCGGTCCGCAGGATCACGCCGACCGCCGTCTCGATCTGCCGTTCCGTGAGATCGGCGCGCGCGGTGAGCCGGATCCTCGAGATCCCGTCCGGCACGGACGGCGGCCTGAAGCAGCCCACGGCCAGCCCCTCGGCCCTGCAGTCCGCCGCCCACCGCAAGGCCGACTCCGGCGACGGCGCCTGTACGGAGACGACCGCCGCGTCCGGACGCGCCGCGGTCAGTCCGGCCGCGGTCAGCCGCTCGTACAGCGTGGTCGCGACGGTACGGGCCCGGTCGGCGAGTCCCGGCTCACGGCGCAGCAGCCGCAGGCTCGCCAGGGCCGCGCCCGCGGCGGCCGGGGCGAGACCGGTGTCGAAGATGAACGTCCGCGCGGCGTTGACCAGATGGTCGATGACCCGCACCGGGCCGAGGACGGCACCGCCCTGGCTGCCGAGGGACTTGGAGAGCGTCAGCGTGGCGACGACGCCCGTGGCACCCGCGAGCCCGGCGGCGTGCAGTGCTCCCCGGCCCCCCTCGCCGAGCACCCCGAAGCCGTGCGCGTCGTCGACGACCAGGGCGGCGCCGTGCGTGCGGCAGGCCTCGACGAGACCGGTCAGCGGGGCCGCGTCGCCGTCCACCGAGAAGACCGAGTCGGTGACGACGAGAGCGCGCCGCCCGGGGTGCGCATCGAGCGTCTTGCGTACGGCCTCTGGGTCGGCGTGCGGCACCACCGCGGTCTCGGCCCGTGCGAGCCGGCAGCCGTCGACGATCGAGGCATGGTTGCCCGCGTCCGAGAGGATCAGGGAGCCGTGCGCACTGAGCGCGGTGAGCGCGGCGAGGTTCGCGGCGTACCCGGAGGAGAACACCAGGGCGGCCTCGAACCCGCAGAACTCGGCCAGTTCACGCTCCAGTTCCGCGTGCAACTCGGTGCTGCCGGTGACCAGCCGCGAGCCGGTCGCACCGGCGCCCCAGCGCCGGGCGGCGTCGGCCGCCGCCTCGGTGATCTCCGGGCGGCGCGTGAGGCCGAGATAGTCGTTGCTCGCGAGATCGAGCACCGCGGCATCGGCGGGGCGCGGCCGGAGTGTCCGTACGAGACCGGCGTCCGCCCGCAGGCGCGCCGCGTCGACGGTCCACTCGAACGGATCCTGGGGCGGGGACTGCGACATGACGGTCCGGTCCTTTTGTAGGCAGCGAACAGACCCTAGCCCGGGACAGCAGAGGTCAGAGTGTGGCCATGCACACACCTCATTCCGCGCGTGTTGTCGAGTTCCTCCTTGGCCCGAGGGTGTCCGGTAGGCAAGGATCTGCGCCATGGACCTCCTGAACACGCTGGTGGACAAGGGCCTGCGGCGCGAGCTGCCGACCCGCGAAGAAGCGCTCGCCGTCCTGGCGACCTCCGACGACGATCTGCTCGAAGTGGTGGCCGCGGCCGGAAAGGTACGCCGTCAGTGGTTCGGACGGCGGGTGAAACTCAACTATCTGGTCAATCTCAAGTCGGGTCTGTGCCCGGAGGACTGCTCCTACTGTTCCCAGCGACTGGGCTCCAAGGCGGAAATCCTCAAGTACACCTGGCTGAAGCCGGACGAGGCCTCGCAGGCGGCGGCCGCGGGGGTCGCGGGCGGCGCGAAGCGGGTCTGCCTCGTCGCGAGCGGACGTGGACCGACGGACCGGGACGTCGACCGGGTGTCGCAGACCATCGAGGCGATCAAGGAGCAGAACGAGGGCGTCGAGGTGTGCGCCTGCCTCGGTCTGCTCTCCGACGGGCAGGCGGAGCGACTGCGGGCCGCGGGCGCCGACGCGTACAACCACAACCTCAACACGTCCGAGGGGACGTACGGGGACATCACGACCACGCACACGTACGCCGACCGGGTGGACACCGTCCAGAAGGCGCACGCGGCCGGTCTGTCGGCGTGCTCGGGCCTGATCGCGGGCATGGGCGAGAGCGACGAGGACCTGGTCGACGTGGTCTTCGCACTGCGCGAACTGGACCCCGACTCGGTGCCGGTGAACTTCCTGATCCCGTTCGAGGGCACGCCGCTCGCCAAGGAGTGGAACCTGACACCGCAGCGGGCGCTGCGGATCCTCGCCATGGTGCGGTTCGTCTGCCCGGACGTGGAGGTACGGCTGGCGGGCGGCCGCGAGGTGCACCTGCGCACGCTCCAGCCGCTGGCGCTGCACCTCGCCAACTCGATCTTCCTCGGCGACTATCTGACCAGCGAGGGCCAGGCCGGCAAGGCGGACCTCGACATGATCGCGGACGCGGGCTTCGAGGTCGAGGGCACGGACACGACGACGCTGCCGGAGCACCGGGTGGACGTGGCCGCGGGCGGCTGCGGTTCGCACGGGGGCGGCGGCTGCGAGCCGTGCGGTGACACCGCGCCGGAAACCGCGAACCCCTCGGCGGCGCGACCCGACCTGGTGGCGGTACGCCGCCGCGGCGCCGGGACGGACCTCGCGCCCAATGCGTAGCTCCACCGCGCGCGAGCTCGTGGCCCTGGACCGGGCCCACGTCTGGCACCCGTACGGCCCGATGCCGGGCCGTACGGACCCGCTCGTCGTGGAGTCCGCGTCCGGGGTACGGCTCCGGCTCGCCGACCCGGCGTACGGGCAGCGCGAGTTGGTCGACGGTATGTCGTCGTGGTGGTCGGCGGTCCACGGCTACAACCACCCCGTGCTCAACGAGGCGGCGCGCGGACAGCTGGACCGTATGAGCCATGTGATGTTCGGCGGCCTCACCCATGAGCCGGCCGTCCGGCTCGCCACCCGGCTGGTCGAGATCACCCCGGAGCCGTTGCAGCACGTCTTCCTCTGCGACTCGGGCTCGGTGTCCGTCGAGGTCGCGGTGAAGATGTGCCTGCAGTACTGGCGTTCGGTGGGGCGTCCGGCGAAGCAGCGCCTGCTGACCTGGCGCGGCGGCTACCACGGGGACACCTGGCAGCCGATGTCGGTCTGCGACCCCGAGGGCGGCATGCACGAGCTGTGGTCGGGCGTGCTGCCGCGGCAGATCTTCGCGGACGCGCCGCCGGTGGCGTACGAGGAGACGTACGCGGACCATCTGCGCACGCTCGTCGCGCGGCACGCGGACGAGCTGGCCGCGGTGATCGTGGAGCCGGTGGTGCAGGGAGCGGGCGGGATGCGCTTCCACTCCCCCGAGTATCTGCGGGTGCTCCGGGAGGCGTGCGACGCGCACGGTGTGCTGCTCGTCTTCGACGAGATCGCCACCGGCTTCGGCCGCACGGGCACGCTCTTCGCGGCGGAGCATGCGGGCGTGTCGCCCGATGTCATGTGCCTCGGCAAGGCGTTGACCGGCGGCTACCTGACGATGGCGGCGACGCTGTGCACGGGCCCGGTCGCGGACGGGATCTCGCAGGGCGAGGTACCGGTCCTGGCCCACGGGCCGACGTTCATGGGAAACCCGCTGGCGGCGGCGGTGGCGTGCGCCTCGATCGACCTGCTCCTCGGGCAGGACTGGGCGCAGGAGGTCAAACGCCTGGAGACGGGCCTGCGGGACGGCCTCGCGGAGGCCGCGTCGCTGGGCGGGGTGCGGGAGGTCCGCGTCCTCGGCGGCATCGGCGTCGTCCAGCTGGACCACGCCGTCGACATGGCCGCGGCCACGGAGGCGGCGGTCCGCGAGGGCGTCTGGCTCCGCCCGTTCCGCGACCTGGTGTACACGATGCCGCCGTACGTGACCGGCGACGAGGACCTCGTCCGCATCACCCGCGCGGTATGCGCGGCCGCGGCGGCGGGGTGAGGTCCGGGGCTTCTGCCCCGGGCCCCCCGGCCCCCGGGACGCGCCCGGTACCGCCCGGGCGGCCCGCGTGTCCGTCCCCAATCGCCGGACGGGCTGGGAATGGGCCGGAACCGGCGGGTGGGCGCGCGTGTCCGTCCCCAAACGCCGGACGGGCCGGGAACGCGCCGGTACCGGCGGGGCAGCCCGGGTGTCCGTCCCCAAACGCCGGACAGGCCGGGAACGCGCCGGTACCGGCGGGGCGGCCCGCGTGTCCGTCCCCAAACGCCGGACAGGCTGGGAACGCGCCGGAACCGCCCGGGTGGCCCGGGTGTCCGTTCTCAGGCGCCGGACGGGCTCCGAAGGAGCCCAGCGCTCCACGCCCGCCAGGGCGTAGGGGGTCCGGGGCGGAGCCCCGAGGAGCGGGGGTTCGGGGGCAGAGCCCCCGAAACGGGGTCCGGGGCGGAGCCCCGGTTCGGGAAGGGGCGGGGTGGGGAAAAGGCCCCGCGCAGCGGCCCACGCCCCCGCCACAGCACAGCCGAGAACACAACCGCAAGGAGCAGCGCAGCATGACCATCGTCGTCGTCACCGGCACAGGTACCGAGATCGGGAAGACCGTGGTCACCGCGGCCGTCGCCGCCGTGGCCGCCGCGCAGGGGCGGACGGTGGCCGTGCTGAAGCCCGCGCAGACCGGGCTCGCGGCCGGGGAGGCCGGCGATGCCCAGGAGGCCGCGCGGCTCGCCGGGGACGGGGTGAGCGGGGTGGAACTCGCCCGGTTCCCCGAGCCGTTGGCGCCGGCGACGGCAGCACGCAGGGCGGGGATGAAGCCCGTGGGGCCGCACGCCGTGGCCGAGGCCGCCGAGAAGCTCGCCGCCGAGAACGACCTCGTCCTGGTCGAGGGCGCCGGCGGCCTCCTCGTCCGGTTCGACGACGCGGGCGGCACCCTCGCCGAGTCCGCCCGCCTGCTCGGCGCCCCCGTACTGGTCGTGGCCCCGCCCGGGCTCGGGACGTTGAACATGACCGCCCTCACCGCCGAGGCCCTGCGCGCCCGGTCGCTGGAGCCACTGGGCGTGGTCGTGGGCAGCTGGCCCGCCGTGCCCGATCTCGCGGCGCGCTGCAATCTCGCCGATCTGCCGGAGGCGGCGGGCGCGCCCCTGCTGGGCATCGTGCCGGAGGGGTCGGGCTCGCTTCCGCCCGCCGCGTTCCGCACGGCGGCGCCGCACTGGCTCGCCCCCGCGCTCGGCGGGCTATGGAACGCCGATGCCTTCGCGCAGGCCTTCGCACCGCGGCCGTAGGCTGACCTCCATGCGAGCACGAGTCGACGAGATCGTCTTCGACTGCGCCGAGCCCGCTGCTCTGGCCCGCTTCTGGTCCGGTCTGCTCGGCGGCGAGGCGTGGGTGCGGGACGCCGGCTGGGCGTACGTCGATCCGCCCGGGTTCGTACGCGTCGCCTTCCAGCGCGTACCGGAGGGCAAGGCCGTCAAGAACCGGCTCCATCTGGACCTGGACGCGGGCGACATCGACACCGCGGCCGCCGAGGCCGTAGCGCTCGGCGCGACACCGGTCGGCGGGATCGTCCGCGACGACCAGGGCCGTTTCCAGGTGATGCGGGACCCGGAGGGCAACGAGTTCTGTTTTGTGAGTGGCTGACGCCTGACCCGGGCCGTCCGGGGGGACAATCTCCGTATCGCTCGTCGGAGGAGGCCCACGATGCCGTTGCGCCGTTCGAGTGTCCCCCGGGACGCCGTCCATCACCCTGTCTTCGCCCGCTTCTACGCACGCATCAGCGTGACCGCCGACGCGAAGGGCGGGATCGCCGCGTACCGCGAGGAGCTGCTGTCCGGTCTGTCGGGCCGGGTGATCGAGATCGGCGCGGGCAACGGGCTGAACTTCGCCCACTACCCCGCCGCCGTCTCCGAGGTGGTCGCGATCGAACCGGAGCGCACCCTGCGCCGGTTGGCGGCGACGGCGGCGCTCCATGCCGACGTCCCCGTCGATGTGGTGCCGGGTGCGGCCGAGGCGCTGCCGGTCAAGAGCGAGGCGTTCGACGGGGCCGTCGTGTCCCTTGTGCTGTGCACGGTACGGGACCTGCCGCGGGCGTTGTCCGAGATCAAGCGGGTGCTGCGCCCGGGCGGCGAGTTGCGCTTCTTCGAGCACGGACTGGCGCCGGGCCGGGCGATGGCCAGGACCCAGCGGGCCCTGGACCGTACGGTGTGGCCGTGGCTGTTCGGCGGCTGCCACACGTCCCGTGACCCGGTCGCCGCGATGGAGCGGGCCGGCTTCGACATCGGCGCGTACCGCACGCTGCGCATTCCGGAGAAGGGGCCTCAACTGCCCTCGTCCTTCGCGGTGCTGGGGGTGGCGCGCCGGCCGTTTGCGACCGACGCACCGGCACGGGTCGTGCCTTAGGGAGCACGGGTCGTGCCTCAGGGGGAGTCCTCAGGGAGGGAGTGTCTTGTCGATCGGCCCGGGTCAGATGCTCCAGTGTCGGAGTTCATCCGCGATTGCGCGGACATCCGCCTTGCCCTCCTTGACGAGCCGCGCGAGGTCCCTGACCTGCTCGGGCGAGGTCACGACCTTCAGGCCCGAGGCGACGAGATAGCCGTACGCGACGGCCGACGCGAACATCGCGTTGGAGTGCTCCAGCGCGGGGACGTGCAGCAGCAGCTGCAGTAGCGACGCGGCGCGGGTGTGCGGATCGCTGTAGACGGGCGTGCCGAATATCTCCGCCTCGTGGCGGCTGACGGCGGCGACGAGCGCACCCCAGTCGGTGACCTGCGGATCGCCCGGCGTCTTGTGCTCGGCGACCATGAGGAGCCAGGCAAGGTCGATCGAGAGGTTCACCGCCCGCCCTTGCTCGGCTCCGTGCCCGCCGTGCCGAACTCCTCCGCGAACACCGACTCGTACTGCTTCATGAAGTCCGCCGCGGCATCGACGAACGTGCGCCCCGCCTCGCCCGCGTCCTGCTGGACGAGCTCCTCGATGTAGCGGTTCACGCTCACCCCCCGCTGTTGTGCCCGCCGGCGCGCGGTCTCGGCGGTGCTCTCGTCCACCCGTACGTTCAGCTGAGTCTTTGCCACCCCTTCAAGCTAGCGCGGTGGCGCTAGCACCGACAACCTCTGGGGGCTGCCCGTACGCTCGGGGGTACGCAGCACGGAGCACGGAGTTCGGGAGCCGCAGACGCCCACGATCCGGGAGGCAGCATTGTCCACTCCTGCCACAGCACCCGCCCATGAACCGGCCACGGATGTGCCGCCGGCGGCGCGGGCCCGCGGCCTCACCAAGGCCTACGGCACCGGCGAGACGGCCGTCCTCGCCCTCGACTCGGTGGACGTGGACATCGCCCGCGGTCGGTTCACGGCCGTGATGGGCCCTTCCGGCTCGGGGAAGTCCACGCTCATGCACTGTCTCGCCGGCCTGGACACCGTGTCCGCCGGACGAGTCTGGCTCGGCGACACCGAGATCACCGGTCTCAGGGAGCGTGAACTGACCCGGCTGCGACGGGACCGTATCGGCTTCATGTTCCAGGCCTTCAACCTGCTCCCGACGCTCACCGCTGCCGAGAACATCACGCTGCCGATGGACATCGCAGGACGGAAACCCGACCGGGAGTGGGTCGACCAAGTCATCGACACCCTGGGTCTCCGCGACCGGCTGCGGCACCGGCCCGCCCAGCTGTCCGGCGGCCAGCAGCAGCGAGTCGCCTGCGCCCGGGCGCTGGCCTCCCGCCCCGAGCTGATCTTCGCGGACGAGCCGACCGGCAATCTCGACTCGCGGTCCGGTGCCGAGGTACTCGGCTTCCTGCGGGAGGCCGTGGACCGGCTGGAACAGACGGTGGTGATGGTGACCCATGATCCGGGCGCGGCCGCCCACGCGGATCTGGTGCTGTTCCTCGCCGACGGGCGCATCGTGGACGTGATGCACGAGCCCACGGCCGAGGCGGTGCTGGATCGCCTCAAGCGTTTCGACACCCTGCGCAAGAGCTGAGGGCGGGCGCCGTGCTGAGAGCGACGCTGCGGAGCTTCCTCGCCCACAAGGGCAGGCTGCTGCTGTCGGCCCTCGCGGTGATCCTTTCCGTCGCGTTCGTCAGCGGCTCGCTGATCTTCTCGGACACCGTGGCCCGTACCTTCGACCGGCTGTTCGCCTCGACCTCGGCGGATGTGACGGTCTCTCCGAAGGAGGGACTCGACGAGTACGTACCCTCCGGTGTGGTCCGTACGGTGCCGGCGTCGCTCGCCCAGCGGGTCCGCGCCATCGACGGTGTCGCCGACGCGCATGTCGACGCGGCCGTCGAGAACGTCACGGTCGTCGACGACCGCAAGGAGCCCGTCGGCCCGACCACCGGTGCCCCCACCATCGCCGCCAACTGGTACGTCACCGACCGCAGTCCGGTGAGGCTCACCGCAGGGCACGCACCGGAGGGTCCCGGCGAGGCGGTCGTCGACAAGGACACCGCCGACAAGAAGGACGTACGCATCGGGGACACCCTCACCGTCGTGGCCCGGCCCGGCTCGTTCGATGTCGAGATCGTCGGCATCGCCACCTTCACCACCACGAACCCGGGTGCGGCACTGGCCTACCTGGACACGGCGACGGCCCAGCGGAAGCTGCTGGGCAGGCCGGACGCGGCCACGTCGATCTCCGTGGACGCGGCCGACGGGGTGTCCGACGCCGAGCTCGAGCAGCGGATCGGCGCCGCGCTCGGCGACACGTACGAGCTGAGGACGGCGGACGAGCAGGCCGAGTCGGCCGCCGAGCAGTTGGGCGGATTCCTCGATGTGATCAAGTACGTGATGCTCGGCTTCGCGGGCGTGGCGGTCCTCGTCGGGATCTTCCTGATCGTCAACACCTTCACGATGCTGATCGCCCGGCGGACGCGCGAGTTGGGGCTGCTGCGGGCCCTGGGAGCGGACCGGCGACAGGTGCGCCGCTCGGTGCTCACCGAGGCGCTGCTGCTGGGGCTCGTCGGCGCGACGCTGGGGCTGGCCGCCGGGATCGGTCTGGCGGCGGGGCTGATCGAGCTGATGGGCCTGTTCGGGATGAACCTGAAGGCGGCCGAGATGGTGATCGGGCCGGCGACGCCCGTCGCGGCGTACGTCGTCGGGCTCGGCGTCACCTTCGTCGCCGCGTATCTCCCGGCCCGCCGCGCGTCCCGGGTGTCGCCGATGGCGGCTCTCGCGGATGCCGAAGTCGCGGGGGTGGGACGACCGCTGAGGATCCGGGCGATCGCGGGTGCGGTCGTCGGGGCGGCGGGCTTCGCCGCGCTCGCGGGGTGTGCGGCGAGCGGACGGACGGCGACGGCGTCCCCGCTCCTCGGTCTTGGCGTGGTGCTGACGCTGATCGCCGCCGTGGTGGCCGGTCCCCTGTTGGTGCGGCCGGTGATCAGGGTGCTGGGCGGGTCGTTCCCCCGGCTGTTCGGCGCGGTCGGCCGGATGAGCCGGCGCAACGCACTGCGCAATCCGCGGCGTACGGGAGCGACGGCCGCGGCGCTGATGATCGGCCTGGCCCTGGTGACGGGTCTCTCCGTGGCGAGCGCCTCGATGACCAGGTCCTTCGACCGCCAGATCGACCGCACGCTGGGCGCCGACTTCGTCGTGCAGAACACCAACTTCCAGCCGTTCCCACGGGAGATCACCGAGAAGGTGCGGGACGTGCAGGGTGCGGGCACGGTCGTACGGCAGCGGTTCACGCCACTGGCGCTGACGCTTCCGGACGGCGGTCGGGTGGAGTCCACGGCCGCGGGGTACGACCCCGGGCTCGACGAGGCCGCCAACGTCACGTATGCGAGCGGCAGCACGCGGGCCGCGCTGGCGCCCGACGCGATGGGCATGGACAGGGGCTTCGCCGAGGAGCACGGGGTGCGCACCGGGTCGGTGCTGCAGGTGGAGTTCCCCGGCGGACGGCAGGCCCGGCTGACGGTCGGCGCGCTGACGGACATGGACCAGGCCACGGGTCCCGGGATGCGGGGCGGGCTGTTCATGGGTCTTGCCACCCTGGACCGCCATGTGCCGGGCGGTCAGGAGAGCGCGGTGTACGTGAACGCGGCGGACGGCGTCGATCCGGGCGGCCTGCGCATGGCGCTGGAGAAAGCTCTGGACCCGTATCCGCAGGTGCAGGTGAGGGATCAGGCCGACTACAAGGAGCTGGTGCGACAGCAGATCTCCGTACTGCTCTATCTGGTGTACGCGCTGCTGGGGCTCGCGATCGTCATCGCGGTGCTGGGTGTCGTGAACACGCTGGCGCTCTCGGTGGTGGAGCGCACCCGGGAGATCGGACTGCTGCGGGCGATCGGTCTCTCGCGGGTGCAGCTGCGCCGCATGATCCGGCTGGAATCGGTCGTGATCGCGGTCTTCGGGGCCGTACTGGGCCTCGCGCTGGGCATGGTGTGGGGAGTGGCGGTCCAGCAGGTGCTGGAGCTGGAGGGCATGACCGAGTTCGCCGTGCCGTGGGGGACGGTCGTGGCGGTCGTGCTCGGATCGGTCGTCGTGGGTCTGGCGGCGGCGGTGCTTCCGGCGCTGCGGGCGTCGCGGATGAACGTGCTGGCCGCTATCGCGCACGAGTAGCCGAGCTTGCCGAGCTTCTGAGGAGGAGCCTGATGGTCAGGCCGTTCCGGTTCGGGGTGAACATGGTGACGCCCGCAGAGGGCAAGGAGTGGCGCCAGCGGTGCAGACGGGCGGAGGAGCTCGGCTACGACGTCATCCTGGTGCCCGATCATCTGGGCATGGTGGCGCCGTTTCCGGCCCTGATCGCCGCCGCCGAGGCGACCGAGCGGCCGCGGCTGGGCACGTTCGTCCTCAACGCGGCGTTCTGGAACCCCCATCTGCTCGCCCGGGAGATCGCGACCGCCGACGCTCTGACCGGCGGACGTCTGGAGATCGGGCTGGGCACTGGCTACGTGAAGGCGGAACACGACCGCGCGGGCCTGGAGTTCCTCCCGCCGGGCCGCAGGGTCGGCCACCTGGCCCGCACGGTCGAGGAGGTCGGCCGGCTGCTCGCGGACGAGGGGCACGTGCCGCGGGCGGTGCAGCGTCCCCGGCCTCCGCTGCTGATCGGCGCGAAAGGCGACCGGGTGCTGCGGCTGGCTGCCGAGCACGCGGACATCGTCGCGTTCACCGGGGCGCGCGAGTCGAACGGCGCGATGGTGGCGCTCACCGCCGAGGAACTGGACGAGCGGGTGGCTGCGTACCACTCGTTCGCGGCCGGCCGTGAGACGCCCGCCGAGCTCAACCTGCTCGTACAGGCCCCGACAATCACCGACGACCGCCGGGCCGCGGCCCGGGAGTTGCTGCCGCTGGTCCCGCATCTCCATCTCACCGCGGAGCAGGTGCTGGAGCTGCCGCTGCTCGCCATCGGCACCGTGAAGCAGATCGCGGACCAGATGAGGGCGCAGCGTGAGCGCTACGGCTTCTCGTACCTCACCGTGCTCGATCCCTGGATGGAGACGTTCGGCCAGGTGATCGAGGAGCTGCGGGGCGACTGACGGTGCCCCGGGCCGGGCCCGTACCGCATCGTGGATCTTTCGCTGTCACAGATGTCGCCCGGCGGCCGCCAGTCGCTCACGCCACCAGTCCACCGTCACCTTGACCTGCTCAGCGATGGGGGTGGCGCGCACCGCGAATTCGGCTTCGTACGCGCTCGAATCGACGACAAACGGATGGTCGAACTGATAGCGGATCTCCTTCAGTTCGCGAATCAGCGGGGAGACAACCGACACCACACCCAGCACGGCCGGCGACAGCCTGCGCACCGCGACCGGTCCCATTTCACACTGAGCGGCAAGGCGGTCCACCATCTCCCGGGTGGACAGCGCGGGCTCCGTCGGGACGTGCCAGGCCCGTCCCCACGCCCGTTCCTCGCCCGCGACCTCGACCAGGGCCCTGGCCACATCGGGGAGATAGCTCCAGCTGTGCGGGGCGTCCGGATCCCCGAGCGTGGAGACCGGCTTGCCGCGCAGCAGTCGTGGCACGACCCGCGCGGCCAGGTGCCCGCCGTCGGTCACGCCGGGCCCGAAGAAGTCCGAGGCCCGCACCTCGACCGCCTTGATACGACCTTGCTCATGCAGCTTCTGCGCCTGCTCCCAAACGGCGGCGCGCACCCGCCCCTTGGGGCCGGTCGCCGCGAGAGGCAGCTCCTCGGTCATGGGACCATCCACCGGACCGTAGCCGTAGAGGTTGCCCAGCATGACCAGGACAGCCCCGGTCGCCTCCGCCGCCGCGCAGACCGACAAGGCCAGCTGCGGCCATTCACTCGCCCAGCGATGGTAGGGCGGTGCGGCACAGCTGTAGATCGCGGTCGCGCCCTGCGCGGCCTCGATCAGTCGCTTGCTGTCCGTCGCGTCCAACGCCACATGCTCGATGCCGGGCTCCCGGCTTCGGCCCGACTTGGTGATGACCCGTACGGAATGACCCTTTTCGGCCAGCAGCCGCGCGGTGGCGGCCCCGGCGGGCCCTAAACCTATAACGACAGAAAGACTCACGCGCGCACACTAGCGCGAGTGTTCGTGTGACGTGGGCAACCGGTCGGCGCGCATCCGGCGGACCCGCCTCGACACACATATCGAGCCCGCCTCTCGACCGTTCGCTGCCCTCGTCGTGCAAGGCGTGAGGCACTTGCCCGTGTGGAGGGCGGAAGCTGGGCCGATGCCGTGATCGGCCACGGAGGCTCATGGCTGGCCCTTCATCTGGTTCCCGACGCGCAGGCCGCCGTGAACGCCGCCACGGACACCACGTCGGCGGCATCGGCCTGGTGGTCCGACGCCGTAGGAGCAGAGCCCGCCCCAGGCGTTTCTGCCTGGCTGCTGGTGGATGCGCCGCACAGCCAGACGACGTGGTCGATCCTGGGCAACACCGGCGTCGCCCTCGTGGTCGTGGCCGTCTGCCTCTTTGCGATGGACCGGTCGGTGCCCCTGCGGTGGGTTGCCGCGCCTGTCATCGCCGTCGGCTCCATGTCCTTGACCGCGTACGTCGGCCACATCGTCGCCATAAAGGCGCTGAGCGTCGGCGACCTGCCGGACTCGGCCCTGCTGCCGGCCCTGGTCGGTTTGATCGCAGCCGCCATGCTCCTGGCCTTGGCCTGGCGCCGGGTCAATTGCCGTGGGCCGCTGGAATCCCTCCTGCATGCCATCACCCTGCCGACCCGCCCAACTGCATGACCGGCGGCGTACGACCAGTCGTCGGCCAGGGCTGCCGCGGCGACACCCGAGCCTCGATGCCGGCCGTGGCCGCCCTTCGTCTGCGCGCCTTTCGAGCAGCGCGGCTTCGGCTGGGAGGTCGGGTGCGAGTTCGGGCGGGTGGGACATCGCCCCGCAGGTCGCCGGCCTCGGCCCGCAGCGTGGATCAGTGGCCGTCTCCGGCGGCGACGTCGAGCCGCTTGGTGAAATTCTTGCCTCCGTCCTGGGACTCGTAGACGCCGTTCTGGGTGGCGGCCAGCACGTGCTGAGCGTCGACTGCTGTGAGCGCCTGAGCTTGTCCGCCGGGGACTGTTCCCGTCTTCTGCCAGGTGGTGCCGCCGTCGTCGCTCCGGCTGAGGCGGCCTGCGTCGTCGATTCCGTACAGGGCCTCAGGTGTGGCCCACGAGAGGAAGGCCATCACCGGCTGCTTGCCCGTGGCGAAGGTTCTGCCGCCGTCGGTGCTCTTCGCTATCCCGTCGGCGGTGGTGGCCAGTACGGTGTCCGCGTCCTCGGGGCTGATCGCGATGTCCAGTGCCTGGAGTTGGGCTCGGTCGTCCCAGGCGGCTCCGTCCTTGCTGACGCGCAGCAGGGCGTTGGTGCTGTCGTAGCCGTAAATCGTGCCGCGGGCGTAGTCGAGGGCATGGAAGTCCACCTCGCCGGCCAGCGAGCGGGTCTTCCAGGTCTTGCCTCCGTCGGTGCTCTCGATCAGCCCGCGGTTGGCAGGGCCACTGGCGCTGGGGGCGGGGTGGCCGCTGGCCAGGAACGTCTTGGCATTGGCCACGGTGAAGCCCATGAAGTCGTCCTTGCTGGTACCGACCCGCACGGCCGTGCCGTCCTTGCCCCTGGTGAAGATCCCGTCGTGGGTGGCGACGTACAGCTGCTGGTCGGCCGGGTCGATGCCGAGGCCGTGCACATGCCGGATCGGAGTGTGCGAGGTTTCCTGGGCGTCGTGGGACGTCCCCGGGGCGTCGGCGTGGGTGCCCGTGTCGGAGTCCGTGGAGCAGCCGGCCAGCGCCAGCGTGATCACTGCGGCGGCTGCGATAAGGAATGTGCGTGTCTTGTTCATTTTTTTCCTTGTCCTGCCGAGGGGGATACAGATTGTCGTTCCGGGCCCTGGCGTGGAAGGCCCTGAAGGTGAGGGGCGCGGAGTGCATGCCGCGCGGATGAGCGGGATCCGTCAGTGGCTGTGGCCATCGCCGCCGTGGCCGGCTGTCTCTTCGGTTTCACCGCCGCCCTCCGGTGAGCCAACCGGCACCGGGGCACTTGTCGCGGCGGGCGTGGTCTGCGGCTCCGGTTTGTGCTGTTCCGGCTCCTCCGCACTGCCATGGCTGTGTCCCCCACCCTCCGCGGGCTCGCCCATGGAGGCCGCAACCTGCCGCAGGCCGAAGAAAGCGACTACCGCGGTGAGGAGAACCGTCAGCCCCACCAGGCTGAACAGGCGCCGCCACGGGGTGTCGGGATCCTTGATGCTGTACGCGATGAACGACACGACCAGCCCCAGGGGGACCAGCACGGCTCGCGGGCCGGGAAGTCGGCGAAGTGCTGCAGACCGCCGCTGAGCATGCCGATGCCGAACGAGAGCGCAAGCGAAGCGCCGATCACGACAAGCACGCGCGTCAGACCTGGCCGGTCGCGGGTGAGGACGAACTCGTTGAGGACCGTGGCGGCCAGGAAGACCAGGGTCCCGTAGAGGGCGATCCGGGTGTAGCGGGCGGGGTCGAGCGGGTGGTGCACAATCGCCCCGCTGATCAGGCCGGCGCCGACGAAGTAGCCGACGTATCCCAGGTAGCGGGCCGGCAGGGACGTCTGCCGGGCACGGCGGGCCCGTGCTTTGCGCAGCGCCGCCCGCCCGCCCTCGGGGGCTGCGGTCGGCGGCGCGGGGATGGGCCTGTCGATGAGTTGGTGCGAGGACAAGGACATGGCTCCTTGACGGTGGGCGGCATGGCAGTGCCATGGCATGACGAAGGCTGCGAAGCTCGCTGATGTGCACGGGTCCGGCTGCAGCAGGGCAGCGCGGCGGCACGGAACGTCCGACGCCGGGGATGGCCGAAGCGGCGCACCCCGGCAGCGGACAGGGCCGGTGGCTCTAGATCCGCTGGATGACTGAACCCGCTGAGCTGCGGGGCTGGGGAAGGGCGGACTCGCTCAGGATCGCCCCGGACTTCCCTTCCACGAACAGCCGACAGCTCGACGTGCCGTCGAGAGGTGTCAGGGCCGGTGCCGACAAGCCGGGGCCCTGCTGGGGCTGCCCGGACACGCACTCGCCGGCCGGGTGGGAATCGTGTTCCTCGTCGTGATGGCCGGGCGGTGTGTGCCGGTCGGGCTCTTCGGCCGCGTGGCCAGGCATGGAATGCGCTGCGGGCGCGGCGGCGACGGAGGTCAGGTGACTTGCAGCTGTCTCGGCGCTTACGCCATGCGTGTACAGGAAGCCGAACAGCAGGGCAGCCATCCACAGCATGCGCCAGGCCCCCGCCGACAAGCGGGCCCGGGGCTTGTTGCATGAGGACCAGGCCGTGACCATGCCACGAGCCTAACGGTAGGCCGCGGCGGTCTCGCGACCCCCTCCCGAGAAGGAGCCGGTTCGCCTCTGGGCCTGCTGTCTTCACCGCCCGCGCCGGGAGGGTCGGCACTCAGCTCGCCCGCCCACACCCTGGCAGTTGCAGTACTAGGACGGTCGGGGAGCTCGCCGACACCCGTCCCCGGACGGGTGTCGGCGCGGACAGGTTCTATGCAAGATGTCCCGGCGGGTGCTCGTCGGTGCTGTTCTGTCCGCACCGGTCGTGCTGGCGGTGATGCTGCACGAGTTCCTCGGCGCCGACGTGCCGGACCTACTGCTCAACCGGTGGTTCCAACTCGCGCTGATCACGCCGGTGATGTTCTACACCGGCCGGCCGATCCACCGGACCGGGTGGCTCGCGCTGCGGACCCGCAGCGCCGAGATGAACACGCTGATCACACTGGGCACGTGTGCGCCCGGGTCAGCCGGCGGCCCGGAAGGAGCGCAGGCGCAGAGAGTTGCCGACCACGAAGACGGAGGAGAATGCCATGGCGGCGCCGGCGATCATCGGGTTGAGCAGTCCGGCCGCTGCGAGCGGGATTGCCGCGACGTTGTAGGCGAAGGCCCAGAACAGGTTGGACCTGATGGTGCCCAGCGTCTTGCGGGACAGGCGAATGGCGTCCGCGGCGGCCCGCAGATCACCGCGGACCAGGGTCAGATCCGCGGCTTCGATGGCGGCGTCGGTGCCGGTGCCCATCGCCAGCCCGAGGTCCGCCTGGGCAAGGGCGGCAGCATCGTTGACGCCGTCCCCGACCATGGCAACCGAACGACCCTCGGCCTGGAGCCGCTTGACGACATCGACCTTGTCCTCAGGCATGACCTCGGCGATGATCTCGTCGATACCGACCTCGGCCGCGACCGCTTCGGCGACGGCCTTGTTGTCGCCGGTCAGCAGAATCGGGGTCAGCCCCAGGGCCCGCAGGCGGGTGATGGCCTCGGCGCTGGTGCTCTTGACCGCGTCGGCGACCTCGAGGACCGCGCGGGCCTCACCATCCCATGCCACTGCGATGACGGTACGGCCCGCGTCCTCGGCCGCGGTCTTTACGCGCTGAAGCTCTGCGGGGAGGGCGATGGCCCATTCCTTCAGCAGCTTCTCGCGGCCGACGAGGACCGCGTGGCCGTCGACGATGCCCTGGACGCCGAGACCGGGCACGTTCGCGAACTCCTCCGGCACCGGCAGGGAACCGAGGTGCTCGGTGGCGCCGACGGCGACGGCCTGGGCGATGGGGTGCTCGGAGGCGTGCTCCAGTGCGCCCGCCAGCCGCAGCACCTCGGTCTGGTGCGTACCGACGGCGGTGTGGACCTTCAGGAGCGTCATCTTGCCGGTGGTGACGGTGCCGGTCTTGTCCAGCACGATCGTGTCGACCCTGCGGGTGGTCTCCAGGACCTCCGGACCCTTGATGAGGATGCCGAGCTGAGCGCCGCGTCCGGTGCCGACCATGAGCGCGGTCGGGGTGGCCAGGCCCAGGGCGCAGGGGCAGGCGATGATCAGGACGGCGACGGCAGCAGTGAACGCGGCCGTCCATCCGGCGCCGTTTCCCAGCCAGAACCCGAGCGTGCCGAGCGCCAGGGCGATGACGACGGGTACGAACACGGCGGAGATCTTGTCGGCCAGGCGCTGGGCGGCGGCCTTGCCGTTCTGCGCGTCCTCGACCAGCTTCGCCATCCGGGCCAGCTGCGTATCTGGGCCGATCCGGGTGGCCTCGACGACCAGACGGCCGCCGGCGTTGAGAGTCGCACCGGTGACCGAGTCGCCGACGACGACCTCGACGGGCACCGACTCGCCGGTCAGCATCGAGGCGTCCACGGCGGAGGCGCCCTCGACGACGGTGCCGTCGGTGGCGATCTTCTCGCCCGGGCGCACCACGAACCGGTCACCCACCTGCAGGGCGCTCGTCGCGATGCGCTCCTCACGGCCCTCGCGCAGGACGGTGACCTCCTTCGCGCCAAGCTCCATCAGCGCCCTCAGCGCCGCACCGGCCTTGCGCTTGGAGCGCGCCTCGAAGTAACGGCCCGCCAGGATGAACGCGGTCACACCGGCCGCGGCCTCCAGATAGACGTTCCCCGCTCCGTCGCTGCGGGCGATGGTCAGCTCGAAGGGATGGGTCATGCCGGGCATGCCCGCGGTGCCGAAGAACAGCGCCCACACCGACCACAGGAACGCCGCCGACGTGCCGACCGAGATAAGGGTGTCCATCGTGGCGGCGCCGTGCCGGGCGTTGGTGAAAGCGGCCTTGTGGAAGGGCCAGGCGGCGTAGGTGACGACCGGGCCGGCCAGGGCCAGGGAGAGCCACTGCCAGTAGTCGAACTGCAGGGCCGGGATCATCGCCATCGCGATGACCGGCACCGCCAGGACCACCGCTGTGGTCAGCCGCTGACGCAGCGGCCGCAGCTCATCGGCCTCGCCCGCCTCCACCGCGCGCTCTTCACCCCCGGGAGCCTGGAGCGGTGGCTCGGGCTCGCGGGCGGTGTAACCGGTGGCCTCGACCGTACCGATCAGGTCCGCGACCGATATGCCGTCCTCGAAGGTGACCTTCGCCTTCTCGGTGGCGTAGTTGACCGTCGCGGACACACCGTCCATGCGGTTGAGCTTCTTCTCGATCCGGGCGGCGCACGAGGCGCAGGTCATGCCGCCGATGGCGAGCTCGACCTCTGCGGCGCCGGGTGTGGTGGTGGTCATGCGTGCTCCTCGTACTGAACGGACGACCGAGGCCCCGCGAGGCCCCGGCGGCGGTAAAGGGACGGAAGGCGGTCAGGCGGCGCGGCCGGTGACCTCGTAGCCGGCGTCGTCCACGACCTCGGCGACCGCCTTGTCGTCCGGGTCAGCGGTGCTGATCACGGCCACCTGACCGGAGGCGAGGTCGACCTCGACGCGGCTGACGCCGTCGATGGCGCCGATCGCCTTGGTGAGCGTGTCCTTGCAGTGCTCGCAGGTCATACCCGACACGGCGTAGACGGTGCGGACGCCCTCAACGGCGGCCGACTGCTCCGTGCTGGTGGAGCAGCTGTGGTCCGGGGTGCAGCAGGACGAAGACATGGGATTCCTCCAGCAAGAGTGTGTGACGATCGAGCATACCCCCGGGGGGTTAGCTCGAGAGCAGTCCCAGGTATACCCCCCACCCGTATGGAAGGCAACCACTGACACCACTTGCCTTCATACCCCTAGGGGGTATGGTGGGCTGCGCTGACGTCCCCAGGCATCTCGCCACACTGACCCTGAAGGAGAGAACATGAACACGGCAGTCAAGATCGGCCTCTACGGCGCCGCGCTCGCGGCCACGTTCGGAACCGCCTACGGAATCGGCACGGCAGCCGACCCTCTCACCGGAGACCCCGGCACCTCACAGCACGGCACGCACCAGCGGGACGAAGGGACGAGCCACAGCGGCGGTGGCGAGCACACCGAACACGCCGCCGCCCTACCAAAAGGACTGCAGGTCTCCCAGGACGGCTACACCCTCGACCTGAAGACCCCCCGCATCACTGCCGGCGCGGAGACCCCGCTGCGCTTCGCCATCAAGGACAACACCGGAAAGGCCGTCACCGGCTACGCCAAGGCCCACGGCAAGGACCTGCACCTCATCCTCGCCTCACGTGACCTGAACACCTTCCGCCACCTGCACCCCACCCTCGGGCCCGACGGCACCTGGAGCACACCCGTCGACCTGCCCGCGGCAGGCGACTACCGCGTCTTCGCCGACTTCACCCCGGCCAGGAACGGCGCCAAAGCTCTGACCCTCGGCTCCGACCTCGCGGTCGCCGGCCCCTACCAGCCCCAGGAGCTGCCCGCGCAAAAGGCCACGGCCGAAGTCGACGGCTACACCGTCACCCTGGACGGTGAACTCACCGCCGGAACGACGTCCGACCTGAAGCTGAGCGCGTCCCGCAACGGCAAACCCGTCACCGACCTCGAGCCCTACCTCGGCGCCTACGGCCACCTCGTCGCACTGCGCTCCGGAGACCTCGCCTACCTCCACGTCCACCCAGAGGGCGAGCCTGGCGACGGCACCACAAAGCCCGGGCCCGACATCTCCTTCATGGCCACCGCCCCCAGCAACGGCACCTACCGGCTCTTCCTCGACTTCAAGCACGAAGGCACCGTCCGCACCGCCGCGTTCACCGTGCACACCGCGACGCCCGGTGCCGAAGCCGAGAAGCATGGAAACGACAACGCCGAAGACCACTGATCCTGCGGTGTGACTGAATGCCTGTGCCAGTGGACTGCGACGAACCAGCCGCCGAACAACCGCAATGCGGTCAACGGAGCGTGGGTTCCCGCCACCGGTGCGTACTTCGCCGGCTTCGAGAAGTCCCAGGTCAGCCCGATCTCCTGGCCGGACAACATCGCCTTCGACCCCCACGGCAACCTGTAGCTCGCCACCGACGGCAGTGCACTCGGCTCCAACGACGGCCCTTCGCCGTTCCCGTAAGGGGCCCGCATCGCGGCGACGTCAAACGGTTCCTGACCGTCCCCTAGACCGCCGAGCCTGCGGCCCGATCATCACCGAAGACCGCATTCACATCGCGGCCCGGCACCCTGCTCGCGGCTTGCACGAACCCGGGAGCAGGCCCGCCCTCTCGATTCCCCGGCACGGAAACCGTTCGCCAGACAGGCCGGCGCTCTGCTTGGCTCGCCCCATGAGCGATCTCCACATCCGCTGCGCCACCCTCTCGGACGTCGACACCGTGTTGCAGTTCTGGCGCGAAGCCGCGGAAGGAACGAGCATCAGCGACGACCACGACGGAGTGGCCCGACTCATCACAACAGACCCCGAAGCCCTGCTCCTCGCAGAACGCGACGGCGTCCTCACCGGGACCGTGATAGCCGGCTTCGACGGATGGCGATGCTCCGCCTACCGACTGGCCGTGCACCCGGACCACCGCCGGCAAGGCATCGCCACCGCCCTGCTGGAAGCGGCAGAACAACGCTTCGCCACCCTGGGCGGGCGACGGGTCGACGCCATGGTCCTGGAGGCCAACGAACGGGCACACCACACGTGGGCCGCGGCCGGATTCCATCGCGAGGACCACTGGCGGCGCTGGGTCAAGCCGCTATAAGCACCGGCGGCACCCCCCGGATGTTTGTGAGCTGGGGGAGATCCGACGGGTCGCCGACCGCGATGGCCTTGTTGCAGGCGGATTCCAGGCGGCGGTCGCCGTACTTCTTCCGCGGGCCGAGGACTCGCTGGCCGGCACGGAGCCGGTAGAGCGCGGTGACCTCCAGCAGCTGCCTTCGTCACCGCCATGGCAGCCTCCCTCCACCGATTGCTCCCCCTCGTGCTCTGGGCAACGCGGCTGCGCGACCGCCGCCTGACGCCCTCTGCGGGCGCGCATGCTCTTGATCACCGCCCCTGGGACGACAACTGGCAGGCCGGCCCACATGGGCGCCACATGCACATCCGGTCATGGCTGGCAGGCCGGACCTGGTGCGGGGATGATGACACGGAGGGCCCTGCATGAAGGGGGCACCGGCGTGAGTCCCGTGCACGACGACACCAGCGTTGACGCAGACCGGCGGCTGAGCGACGCACAGCAGTCGGACAACCTGCGGACCTTTGTGGGGGCGGCTGCCCGGCACGGTGGGAGCACCGTTACCGACCGTATGCACCTGCGGATCACCCGGGACATCGCGGAAGGATTCGCGGCTCACAGTGCTCAGGGCGGGGTGACGAAGACCCAGGTGTGGGAGTGGATCACGCAGCATGCCTCTCCCGCCTATTCGGTGGAGGCGTTCGAGTCCCGGTGGGAGGTCTTCGAGAGCGAGCGGCTCATTCGTCCCCACCGGTCCAAGAAGCACCAGAAGCGACACTCCTTCCATCCGCTCGGCACCGTCTTCCTGATGATCTGCGACCGGCTGGAAAGCCGCGGCGGCATCGACGAGCTGATCGCCCTGCTGGACCGTACGCAGCAACTTCTCGACCGCGACCACCCTGACCGTGAAGCGGTCGCCCACAACATCGTTTTCTGCCAGTGGGTGTTCCAGACATTCGCCGTGCAGCTGGAAACGCTGGTCCTCGACGGCACGCTGAAGGAGCTGATGGAGGACGAGTGGCAGTACCACCATCAGGGCCTGAACCAGCGCGTCCTGCGCCTGAATCACGAGGTGAACCGCCACTTCCCGAAGGACGTAGACCTTGCCCACAAGGCCGTCGTCATGGTCGAGGCCGAGCAGCGGTACGCGCACTGGGCCGCGCAGGCTCTGCTGCGTGTGCTGGACCGCGCCGGGACGACGCTGGACTTCGATGTCCTGTCGGCCGAGGAGTACCTGGAGGCCGCCCGGAACGCCCCGCCGGAGCAGCTCGCGGAGGCCGGCGTCGCGCTGGTGACGGATGCGCCGCAGGTGTGGCTCGACGCCGGGGCTGTCGTGGACGCCTTGGAGGCGTT
The DNA here is from genome assembly GCF_053597075.1 of Streptomyces sp. NPDC001514. Taxonomy (NCBI): domain Bacteria; kingdom Bacillati; phylum Actinomycetota; class Actinomycetes; order Kitasatosporales; family Streptomycetaceae; genus Streptomyces; species Streptomyces sp. NPDC001514. The sequence continues at coordinate 60,614 of NZ_JBSFHO010000018.1, read as the reverse complement.
CGTGCCTCGTCACCGGGTGCGCTACCGGCCCCCGGTGCCCAAGGGATCCACCGACCGGGATCCGTTCGGCGCGGTGGCCGAGCGAGCGGTACGGGAACGGGTACGGCGCGAGCGGGCCGCCGACCGCATGCTCCTGGAGCAGGACCGGGCCGAGATGACGGAGGAGTTGCGTCGCTCGCGGTGGCCGCGGGCCGTCCGGCTCCTGACCGACCTGATCATGCTGGATGCCGATCGCCACGCCCCGTACCGGTTGGAGATGGGGACCGAGTTGATCATCGACCGCGAGGCATGGGTGACCCACCTGCACCCGGTCACGGTGCACCGCACAAGGACCCCGGCGGTCCTGCCGCCGCCGGACCTGGTGGCAAGCGAGCAAGGTGATGAAGAACCCTGACGCGGCGCTGATCCTCGCCGCCGTCCGGGCAGGCGGCGCACTCCCCCCTGAACGTCTTCCGGGGAACCTTGTGGCGCAGGCCGACGAGGTCGCTCGCGTCGCAGGGCGCAGTCTGGTGGAGTGCGACTGCCCGTGGCCCGCACCGGCCGATGCACTCGGCCGCCCGAGCCCGCCCGGCCGCGCGCTCGTGCTGGGCTGGTCGGAGACTCCGGTTCCCGAGGAACTGGGCACCTACCCGGTCGCCCGGCTCACCCCGACCCAGACGATCACCTTCGCCCTGTGCCTGGCTCAGGCGTGGCCGGACCCGCGCCTGCCCCCGTACCCGGGCCGCGCTTTCGAGCGGGCCGGGATCCTGGACGCGGCCGGTGACATCGGACTGGACGTGAAGTTCGCCAAGGCGGCCCTCGACGGAGAACTGCAATGGCTGTTGCTGATCGTCCGCGACGGTCGCCGGCTACGGCTGGGGCCGGCGGTGGCCGCGCTGCCCGGCACCTTCACCGAAACCATGCGGCGCTTCCACGACCTGCTCCCGGGCCCGGACGACGTCCCGCCGATGTGGGAGGCCGAGGATGAATGAGTCTCCGCTCTCCGACCACGACGAGGCACTGGTCCAGGCCGCCGTCGCCGCGGTGGAAACCGCTGACGGGCTCGTGCCCCGCGAGGCGTTTCCCGCGCTGCAGAGCGATGCGCTGCGGGCGGTCGTCACCCGTCGCCTGGCCGCGCTGGGCCGCGTGTTGCTGCTCCGAGAGCACCAGGGGATCAAGGGCTTCACCAGCGGCTACGAAGACAGCGTGGCCGAGCGCCTGGCCGCCGAGGGCATCGGGGTCCTGCCCCCTGTGGACCGGGCGGTGCTGGTCCTGGTGCTGCTGCGTACCGTGGCAGCCCCCAGAGCCCGCGGCGTGCAGGGCTCGGCGACCTGGCTCACGGACGGGCCGGGCACCAGCGTCGAGGAGCTGTACGCCAACCCGTACTTCACCTACGAGCAACTCCGTCCGGCGGTACGCCGCCTCAAGGCACGACGCCTGCTACGGGAAGGCTTCCACCGCACCCTGCTGCCCGGCCCCGCGCTGCTGCGCCTCACCGACGCCCAGTCCACCCGGCTGTGGGAGGACCTGGTCCTGGTCACCCGGCCCGACTCCATGTACGCACAGGCCATCCGCCGACGCCGCCAAGAGCAGCCGCACCCCGGCCGCCGGCCCTGCCCCTCGCGCGAGACAGCACCATGATCACCCTCACCCCGCCGCGAGAAGCGCAGCCCCCGGAGGATGCCCCGTTGAGCCTGGGGATCATCGGCGACCGGCAGCTGCTGTGTGTCCAGACCTTCGACATCGCCCGGCACCCCTCCACTGCGGTCGGGCTCATCCCCGGCTGCTTCGTCGCCGTCTCGGGAAAGGGCCCCAGGGACGCGAACGAGTCGGGGAAGACCAGCTGGCTGGCCTCCGTCGCCCTGCTCCTCGGCGATCCGGAATGGCGGATGCACAGCAGCGGTCCGGCCACCGTCGCGGACATGCTCTTCGAGCCGCAGACCGCCGGGGTGGCCGCCCAGGGCTACGCACCCGCGACCACCGGCTACATCGCCGGGCTCTTCGCCGCCCCGGACGACGTCGCCGGCACCGCCCACACCGTATGGATGAAGCTGTCCGCCACTCCGACCTACGTCGAGGTCCGGCACGCCCCCGGCATTCACCTGGCCACCGCCCAGGACGACGACGAACGCCACCATCAGGCCGCCGAGCTCTACCGCGGACTGCCGTCGGCGTCCTCGCTGGGAGCAACCCAGTACGCGACCGCCCTGTACGGGCCCGTCCCCCGCTGCCTCGCCTTCCTGACCTCCCGGGGGAAACGGCGCGGCGGACCCTCCCTGCTCAAGCTCGACACCGGCCTTTTCACCCCCGCCGGCATCGGCACCGCACTGATCGGGCTCACCGGCCGTGCCTCCCTGCTGGATACCGACGCCTCCCTGCGCCATGACCTGAGCGAAGCGGAGCACGAGCTGCGGACCAGCCAGTCCGAGGACCTCGACAGCCACGCGATCGAGGAACGAGCCCTGCGCGCCGTCACTCAGCGCAGCAGCGCGCGCGAGGAACTCGCCCACGCCCAGGACCTGTGGGTCCTGCACTACGCACGCGGCTTGCTCGACGCTCTTGAGCGCGCCGAGCAGCTGCAGACCGCGCTGGACGATCAAGCCGAGACGCTCGCACGAGCCCGGGACGAGCGTGCATCGGCCGAAGCCGTTCAGCACGCGCTCGAGGACCCCACGCGTCTGGAACACCAGTGCGATGAGGCAGAACGCGCCGAGCAGACCGCCGAGCGGCTGCTGGATCAGGCCCACGACGAGGAGAGCAGCGCACGTCACCGGCTCGCCTCGCACAGTCAGGCGCTCCAAGAAGCCGAGGACGCCGCGGCCGGGGCCCGGGGGGATCTCGATGACGCCCGCCGCGAGGCTGGGCGGGCCCATCGACGCACCTTCGCCTGTGAGGTCCGCCTGGCCGAAGCCGACGCGCGGCTTCAGCGCGCCCGCGACGACCTCTCCCGGGCCGAAGAAGGACACTACGGTGCCGCCGGACGGACGATCAGCACATTGAGCACGGCGGGAATCAGCGCCACAGGGCTGCTGGACGGCCTCGGCCTGCCCCGCGAGGAGCGCACAGCTTGGGAGCCGCGCCTGGCGCTGTACGGCGACGCCGTGTGCATCCGGGCATCCGACGTCCCCGCCGCCCGCAGAGCCCTGGCCGATCAGCCGGGCGCCGTCCTGATCGCCGTACCCGACGATACGAATGAACACGCAGGCGAGCCCGTGCGGGGCTTCCTCGATGCCCTGGCCACCCGCATGCGCCTGGAACACAGCCCGGACACCGCGGTCGATGACGCCCTCGGACTGTGCGTGCTGGGCGGGTTCACCGAGCCGTTCACCGGCCGAGCCGCCCTCGTCGACCGCCTTCGCACCGAGGCGGCACGGGCGGAGCAGGGCCTCGCCGCTGCGCACCGGCTGTGTGACCGGGCCAAGGAAGCCGAAGCGCAGTGCGAGGAACTGGTCCGCCGCCTGGAGGCCGCCGCTTCGGCCGCTCGCCTGCGGTCCCAGCGCCCCGCGCTCGAACGTGAACTCGCCGCTCTCCAATGCAGGACCGCGGGACGCAAGCAGGCACGTGACGCTGCCGAGAGCGCGCTGCAGCAAGCGGTCGTGGCCCACGCCACCCGCGCTCTCCAGCACGCTCAAGCCCAGAGCGTGATCGACAAGGCCCGGTCGGTCGAACGGCAGGCCGCCGAACAACACTCGGCCCTCAAGAAGCAGATCGCCGCTCTCGACATCACCCACTGGCAAGAACACGGCGGCAGCCGGGAAGCCGCCCTCCGCGCCCTGCGCCGGCCCACGACCTCACCCGTGGTCGTGGACGGGCAGACCCCGCAACCCGAACGCCGCAGCGAGAGCACCCTGCGCCAGCGGGCCGGCCGCCACCTCGACCACGCCCTCGAAGCGGTCGGTATCGACACCGACACCGGTGCCGGCGCGCCGACCGCCGCACTCCAGGACGCTGTCCGGCGCCGCAACAATCTCAGCGACGACAGTGCCGGCCGCCCATTCGCCGATGCCACCGCATTCGAAGCGCCCGCCCGCGCTCTCCAGGACTGGCTCGACCGCTTCGCCGACTCCGACACCTCGGCCGCCCAGCGCATCGCCGCCGAGCGCGCCGGGCGCGCCGACCGCATCGCCTTCGGCGAGCAGAAGGTCGCCGACCTTCTCGAAAGCCTGCGCACCATGCAAGGCAGCATCGCCCTGCGGCTCGAACAGGCCCTGGGCGACATCGAAGACGCCCTCGCCACGCTGAACCGCGACGCCGGCCTGTACGGTGCCGAACTCCACCGTGCGCTCACCCCGCCGCCCTCCCTGCAGGACGTGTGGCGCTGCGAAGTGACACCGTACTGGCGGCGCAGTCCCCACGGCCCCCTGCTGCCCTACGACAACATCACCAACTCGGCGCAGGAGAAGCTGTTCTCCATCCATCTGGTCCTGGCCGCGCTCCTCGCCTCACCCCATCCACGCGGCCGCGTGCTCATCCTCGACGAACTGGGCGATTCCCTCGGCACACACCATCGCCAGGACGTCCTCGGAGCCTTGGCCAAGAGCACGCAGGAACACGGCATCACGGTGCTGGGAACCTGCCAGGAGTCGCTCCTGGACGACGCCGCCGAACACTGCGGCGAACTCCTCTACTTCACCTATCCCAGCCACACGGAGGCGCTCAACGCGCCCACCCGCATGTTCGGCTACGACGCCAACGGCGAGCGCGTCGAGCTGACCACGGACACCCTGCTGGCCGGGCGCGCCTGGTGGTGAGCAATGCGGCACGCGGGTGACCGTCGGTCCGGTCACGTCGGTGCGGTCAGCGTTGGTACGTGCCCACGAGGGTGCCGCTCGCCAACTCCCTGCCCTTCACGGCACGATGCACTGCATCGGCTGTCGGCCGGCCGTGCACGGGAAGCGACTCCGACACGGCCCAGAGGCGGAAGAAGTAGCGGTGCGCCCCGTGCCCCGGCGGAGGCATCGGACCGCCCCAGCCCACCCGGCCGAAACCGTTGGGCCACTCCTGGCCGCCGGGAGGTGGCTCCCCCTCCAGCGCACCGGTACTCCCCGGATCGATACCGGTGACCAGCCAGTGCAGGAACGTCCCGCTCGGGGCGTCAGGGTCCTCGCAGAGCAGGACCAACTCCGACGTACCGTCCGGAACCGCCGACCAGGCCAGCGGTGGCGAGACGTCGTCGCCCTCCCCGCTGTGACGTCGAGGGATCGCCGCATGGTCGTCGAACGCCGCGCTCGTGAGCTGAATTCCAGTCATACGCGCGGCCCTACCCGGAACAGCGCGGTCGGCACCGGCCCGGGCGGGCCAAACACCCCATCGGCCGAGTACGCCGACCAGCGCACCGGGAACCCGTAAGACGGACCTGCGTGGGAGCACGAGATGGCGACGAGAATCCTGCTCGAGGGATGCCCGGTGCGGGCAGAACGACCATTGTTCGCCTATCGGCCGCGCTCCTGCGCACCCATAGGAAGAAGATCGCTGCCCGCAATCCCGGGGCGGGCCGGGGCTGGGCCCGAACGGACGCCCATGAGGATTCGGCCGACAGGCTCGAGGAATCGGCGGCGCGGTGCGGGCGGGGCACTGCTCGCGGCCGCGGAGGACCGTTTCGTACGCCTGGGCGGGCGGCGTGGTGACGCGATGGTGCTGGACCGGAACGGGACGGCGCACCACGCGTGGCGGTCGGCCGGCTATGCGCCGCAGCCGGAGTGGAGCCGCTGGGTGAAGCCGTTCACCTGAGGCCGGGCACGACGGGCCGGGTACGAAGGCCGGGCAGAGCAGGGTTGCTTTGCCCGTCCTTTACCATGGGTGGTCTCCGAACCAATGAACGAAAGGCGTGAGCGTCCGCCCATGGACGAGCCTCCCAGTACCAGACATCGCGCGATCCTCCTCCCTCTGGCCGATCATGGGACGGAGGTGAACCGATGACCGAAGTGCTCCTCCTCATGGTGGCGGTGCTGCTCTGCTTCGCCTGCGGGGCATTCGTCGCGGCGGAGTTCTCGCTCACGACGGTTGAGCGCGCCGACCTCGAGCGCGCGGTGGAGCGGGGCGAGCGCGGGGCCGCGAGTGCGCTGAAGGCCGTGCGCGGACTCACCTTCCAGCTCTCCGGCGCGCAGCTCGGCATCACCGTCACCAATCTGGTCGTCGGCATGCTCGCCGAGCCCTCCATCGCCAAGCTGATCAGCGGACCGCTCGAGGCGCTCGGCGCGTCCCCGGCCGTCGCCTCGTCGCTGGCGCTCGTCATCGGGACGGGCCTGTCGACGATCGCACTGATGGTCGTCGGCGAGCTCGTGCCCAAGAACTGGGCGATCTCGTCGCCGCTGGCGATCGCGAAGGTCGTGGCCACGCCGCTGCGGGTGTTCTCCGCAGCGTTCCGCCCCCTCATCGGTCATCTGAACAACACGGCCAACCGCACGGTGCGCCGCCTCGGCCTCGAGCCGACCGAGGAGCTGGCCTCCGCGCGCACGCCCCAAGAGCTGGTCGCACTGGCCCGGCACTCCGCCAAGCAGGGCGCGCTGGAGGCGGACACCGCCGAGCTGTTCGTCCGCACCCTCAGCCTGGCGGAGCTGACGGCGGAGAACGTGATGACGCCGCGGGTCCAGGTCACCGCCCTCGACATCCAGGCAACGGCGGAGGACGTCGCCAACGCCACGCGGGCGACCGGACTGTCGCGCTTCCCCGTCTACCGGGGCAGCCTCGACAGCGTGGTCGGCATCGCGCACATCAAGGACGTCCTGGCCGTTCCGGCCGAGCGGCGGCCCCGCCATCCCGTGGCGGAGCTGCTGCGCGAGCCGCTGCTGGTGCCCGAGACGCTCACCGTGGACCGGCTGCTGGACCGCCTGTCCGGCAAGCGGACGATGGCGGTCGTGATCGACGAGTACGGCGGTACGGCCGGGGTCGTCACCCTGGAGGACATCGTCGAGGAGGTCGTGGGCGAGGTCCGCGACGAGCACGATCCCCACGAGACGCCGGACCTCGTGAAGGCCGGCGAGGACGCGGACGGACGGCCGCTGTGGTCGGCCGACGGTGCCGCCCGCGCCGATCAGCTGGAGGCGATCGGGCTGCGGGTGCCGGAGGGGCCGTACGAGACGCTCGCCGGGCTCGTCGCCACCGCCCTCGGCCGCATCCCCGCCGTCGGCGACACCATCGAACTGTCCGGCTGGCGGCTCGACGTCGTCGACGCATCCGGCCGGCGCGCGGCCCGGGTGCTGCTGCACGCGCCGCTCGCATCCGAGTACGCGGACGGCCCGGACGGCGCGGAGGGCCCCGAGGGCGGGGAGGGCTCGACGGGCCGGAGGCGCTTGGGGGGCTCGAGGAGATCGAGGAGTCCGAAGGACTCGGACGGGTCGGACGGGTCGGACGGGCCCGACGGGTCCAGTGACTCCGACGGCTCCGACAGGGGGAGGTCCGCGCGATGACCGTCATCCAGCTCTTGATCGGTTTTCTGACGCTGGTCGTCAACGCCTTCTTCGTCGGCGCGGAGTTCGCCCTGATCTCCGTGCGCCGCAGCCAGATCGAGCCGGCGGCCCAGGCCGGGGACCGACGGGCCCGGGCCGTCGTCTGGGGCCTGGAGCACGTCTCGGCGCTGCTCGCCGCGGCGCAGCTCGGCATCACCCTGTGCACCCTGGTGCTCGGCGTGGTCGCCGAGCCCGCCATCGCCCACCTGCTGGAGCCGGTGTTCAACGCCGTCGGTGTGCCGCACGGGCTGATCCACCCGATCTCGTTCGTGATCGCGCTGACCGTGGCGACGTATCTGCACATGCTGCTGGGCGAGATGGTGCCGAAGAACATCGCGCTCGCCGAGCCCACGCGGACGGCGCTGCTGCTCGGCCCTCCGCTGGTGACGCTGGCCCGGGCCCTGCGCCCGGTGATCTTCGCGATCAACGCCTTCGCGAACGGGCTGCTGAAGCTGTTGCGGGTGGAGACCAGGAACGAGGTTTCGGCGACCTTCTCCGACGACGAACTGGCACGGTTGGTCAGGGACTCCGGAAGGGCCGGGCTGCTGGACGACCGGGCGGCCGAGCGGCTGCGCGACGCGCTGGAGCTCGGGCGCAGGCCGGTTGCCGATGTGGTGATGCCGGTGGAGCGGGTGGTGTACGCACAGGTGGGGACCACACCGGGGGAGCTGGAGCGGCTGTCGGCGGAGTCGGGGTTCTCCCGCTTCCCCGTCGTCGACAGCACGCGCACGATCCTGGGCTATCTGCATGTGAAGGACGCCCTGGACGAGTTCCCGCGCGACGCGCCGTTCCCGGTCACGGCGATGCGGCCCATCGCGCGGGTACGTGCCTCGACGCCGCTCGACGACGTGCTGACCGCGATGCGCCGCAGCCGGACGCATCTCGCCGCGGTGCTGGACGAGGACGGCAAGCTCGCCGGTCTGGTCACGATGGAGGACGTGCTCAGGGAGCTGGTGGGCCCGCCGGGTCAGCGCCCCTGAGCCGTCGGCGTCCCGCCCACACGCTTCGGACGTCTCGGTGTCTTCGGGCGGTCGGTACGGGTCGTGGTCTCGGTGATGCCGGGGCCGCGCCCGCCGACCCGGGACGCGCCGATCGCCGTGAGGACGGCGAGCAGTGTCGCCAGGCCCGCCGTCGCGAGGGCGGCGGGCCAGTCGACGTCGAAGAGACTCGTCGCGCCGGCCACGAGCACCGCGGCGAGTGACTGGGCGAAGGTGCGGATGGCGCGTTCGGCAGTGGCCGTCCAGAAGGCCGCGCTCAGCAGGCTCAAGCTCGTCATGTACGGGTCATACCCAGTCGGAGGTGTCCGGCAGGCACCGTCTCGTCGACGAGTCGGCCACGACGCGTCAGCCACGACGCGTCGGCTACAGGGAGATGGCCGAGAGCCAGGCGTCGAGCACGCGCCGGTCGCCGCTGTGCGTGAAGCGCGCGTCGGCGGGGCCGTAGCGGCCGTAGACGAGCAGCAGCAGATCCCCGCTCTCCGCCTCGACGGTGGCGGTGGCCTCGCCCCGCGCGGTACTGGTCCAGCTGATGCTCTGGTCCTGGAGGCTGATGGTCCAGGTGGCGCCGGTGTCGGTGGCCCTCAGGCGCAGGGAGGCGCCCTCGTGGACGCGGACGTCGGAGCCGGGCGCGGGACCCTCCTGGAGGGGAGCGGTGAGCGCGGCGACGGGCTCGGCGATCCAGGAGAAGTACGGCAGGTTCTCCAGGAACTCCTCGATGCCGTCGGCGGCCGTGGCGGGCCCGATGCGCGGGGTGCGGCCGAGCGCGAGTTCGGCGTCGGCGAGATGGATCACTGCCTCGAACAGCAGCCTTCGGGGGAAGAACCGCACATGCTGGTCTGCGCCGTGGGACCAGATGGGGGCGTCGGGGTCGGTGGCGCGGAGCGTCGCGAGCGTGTCCGCGGCCGCGCGTGCGAGCCAGTGCGGGTACGCCGCCGGGTCGTCGGGCAGGCCGAGCGGGACGTCACGGGACCAGACCCGCTCGGTGGCGCGTATGCCGACCACGTGGCCGATCCAGCGGTGGGTCGCACCGTGGTGCCTGACCAGTTCGGCGAGGTCCCAGCCGGGGCAGGTCGGCACGGGCGTCGCCGGATCGGCGTCCCGTACCGTCTCGACGAAGCGGCGCACATGGGCGTCGATCGCGGCGCAGTAGAGCTCGTGCTGGTCCTCGTCGAGCCCGAACCCTTCAGGCAGCCGCAGCAGATCGTCGCGCCAGGCGCCCTCCGGCTGCCTGAGTGCGGCCGCTCGGAAGAGCCGGCCGAGGGCGAGCCGGTCCGACGGCGGCAGCCGGTCGAGCAGGTAGGCGGTGGTCTCCAGCCATTTGACGGCCGTGTCCGGGTCGAGGACGTCGTCGTCGCAGGTCTCGACGACTGTCACCACGTCCGCCAGAGCCTCGGCCAGGACGTTCAGCAGCGCATCACTCACGGGGTCTCCCCTCCGCGTGGGACCGGCTCTCAGAGGCCGGAACCGACGGACCATACCGCGCGGTAGGATCGCTCCGCCATGGAGATGAATGCCGCATACACCAGTTTTGTCGCGGTCGGCGACTCGTTCACCGAGGGCATGTCCGACCTGCTGCCCGACGGCTCGTACCGGGGCTGGGCCGATCTCCTCGCGGCGCGGCTGGCCGCCCGCACACCCGGGTTCCGGTACGCGAACCTCGCCGTGCGCGGCAAGCTCATCGGACAGATCGTCGACGAGCAGGTCGAGCGCGCGGCCGCGATGAACGCCGATGTGGTGACCCTCGTCGGCGGGCTCAACGACACCCTGCGCCCCAAGTGCGACATGGGCCGGGTGCGGGGGCTGCTGGAGGAGGCCGTGGAGCGGCTCGCGCCCTCGTGCGGGCAGCTGGTGCTGATGCGCAGCCCCGGCCGCAACGGTCCGGTCATGGAGCGTTTCCGGCCGCGCATGGAGGAGCTGTTCGACCACATCGACGCGCTCGCGGCCCGGCACGGCGCGCTGGTGGTGGATCTGTACGGGGCGGCCGTCCTCGGGGATCAGCGGATGTGGGACGTGGACCGGCTGCATCTGACCGGTGAGGGACACCGCCGGGTCGCCGAGGCGGTGTGGCAGACACTGGGTCTGGCCGCCGAGGACGACTGGCAGGCGCCGCTGCCTCCGGCGGTGCGCCCCGGGTGGGCGGCCCGGCGGACGGCCGACGTGCGCTTCGCGCGGCAGCATCTGGTGCCGTGGATCGGGCGGCGGCTGACCGGGCGGTCCTCCGGTGACGGCCGCCCGGCGAAGCGGCCCGAGCTGCTGGCATACGAGCCCGGAGGCCGGCTCCTCCTCGATGACGACGGCGTGCTCTCGTAGCAAGCCACAAATCGGGGCGGGGCGCTGGCCTGCGCAAACCGCCAGTAGAATCCGTTCACGTGACTGCAAAGCCTCGCATCCCCAACGTCCTGGCCGGCCGCTACGCCTCCGCGGAGCTCGCCGTCCTGTGGTCCCCCGAGCAGAAGGTGAAGCTGGAGCGTCAGCTCTGGCTGGCCGTCCTGCGCGCGCAGAAGGACCTCGGGATCGAGGTGCCGGACGCCGCCCTCGCCGACTACGAGCGCGTCCTCGACCAGGTCGACCTCGCCTCCATCGCGGAGCGCGAGAAGGTCACCCGGCACGATGTGAAGGCGCGCATCGAGGAGTTCAACGCCCTCGCCGGCCATGAGCACGTGCACAAGGGAATGACCTCCCGCGATCTGACCGAGAACGTCGAGCAGCTCCAGATCCGCCTCTCGCTGGAACTCATGCGCGACCGCACCGTCGCGGTGCTCGCACGACTCGGCAAGCTGTCCGGGGAGTACGCGGAGCTGGTCATGGCCGGCCGCTCGCACAACGTCGCGGCCCAGGCCACGACGCTCGGCAAGCGCTTCGCGACGGCCGCGGACGAACTGCTGGTCGCGTACGGGCGGCTGGAGGAGCTGCTCGGCCGCTACCCGCTGCGCGGCATCAAGGGCCCCGTCGGTACCGCCCAGGACATGCTCGACCTGCTCGGCGGGGACGCCTCGAAGCTCGCCGAGCTGGAGCAGCGCATCGCGGGCCACCTGGGCTTCGCCCATGCCTTCACCTCCGTCGGCCAGGTCTACCCGCGGTCCCTGGACTACGACGTCGTCACGGCGCTGGTGCAGCTCGCCGCCGCGCCGTCCTCGCTGGCGAAGACGATCCGGCTGATGGCCGGGCACGAGCTGGTCACCGAGGGCTTCAAGCCCGGTCAGGTCGGCTCGTCCGCGATGCCGCACAAGATGAACACCCGCTCCTGCGAACGCGTCAACGGCCTGATGGTCATCCTGCGCGGCTACGCCTCGATGACCGGCGAGCTGGCGGGCGACCAGTGGAACGAGGGCGACGTGTCCTGCTCGGTGGTGCGCCGCGTCGCGCTTCCGGACGCGTTCTTCGCGTTCGACGGGCTGCTGGAGACGTTCCTGACGGTGCTGGACGAGTTCGGCGCGTTCCCGGCGGTCGTCGCCCGTGAACTCGACCGCTACCTCCCGTTCCTGGCCACGACCAAGGTCCTGATGGGTGCGGTGCGCGCCGGGGTCGGCCGCGAGGTCGCCCACGAGACCATCAAGGAGCACGCCGTCGCCTCGGCGCTGGCGATGCGCGAGCAGGGCGCCGAGCGCAACGAGCTGCTCGACAAGCTCGCCGCCGACGACCGCATCCCGCTGGACCGCGCCCAGCTCGACGCCCTGATGGCCGACAAGCTGTCCTTCACGGGTGCGGCGGGCGACCAGGTCGCCTCGGTGGTCGCCCGCATCGAGGAGATCGCCAAGCAGCACCCGGACGCCGCCGCGTACGCGCCGGGGTCGATCCTCTGAACCGGATCGCTCCGTGAGCCGGTTCACCCCCGCCGAGCTGGAGGCCGCCCGCGACCGCCTCGTTCCCGATGTGATCGCGGACGGTCTGTCCGTCCTGTTCTGCGGCATCAATCCCGGGCTGATGTCGGCAGCGACGGGTCACCACTTCGCCCGCCCCGGCAACCGCTTCTGGCCGGTGCTGCATCTCTCGGGCTTCACCCCGCGCCAGTTGAACCCGTCCGAGCAGGACGAGCTGCTGACGTACGGGCTGGGCATCACCAATGTGGCGGCCCGGGCGACCGCGCGGGCCGACGAGCTCGGCGACGAGGAGTTCCGCGAGGGCGGCCGCATCCTCACCGAGATGGTGGAGCGGCTGCGTCCCCACTGGCTGGCGGTCGCCGGAGTCACCGCGTACCGCACGGCCTTCGGGGACCGCACGGCGCGGATAGGGCCGCAGGCGCGGATGATCGGCGAGACCCGTATCTGGGCCCTGCCCAACCCCAGCGGTCTGAACGCCCACTGGACGGCGCAGACCATGGCTGAGGAGTTCGCCCGGCTGCGGGAGGCCGCGGCCACCCCGGGGAGCACCCAAGACACCCCCTAGGGCGGGTCCGTCTCGGTGACGACCGCCAGCAACTGGAAAGGCAGCTCGGGGTCCTGCTGCGAGACGCCCAGCACCACCCACCGACCGTCCACCCGCCACAGATGCACATCGGGCACCGAGTTGCTGAGCGTCCCCCAGGGCTCCGGTATCTCCTCGCCGTCCTCGATGGATCTGGCCAGCAGCGAGCCCAGGCCGAAGACCTGGGCCTCGCCCCACCGCTCGCTGAGCAGCAGGGCCAGGGCCTCGCGCTCCGCTTCGTACTGCTCCTCCACGATCTCCCACCGCGACCTGTCCTCCCAGAAGTCCTCGCTCCTGCTGAGCTCGGCCATGTGGAAGCCGGGACCGCTGTCGCCCACGTCCGATCTGCCCGGCTCCGCGGGAAAGGGACGGGCGCGCAGCAGGTCGATGGTCGCCAGATGCCGTGCGATGGTCATGGGATCAGTAAACCTGCCCTCACTGACATTTGGCGGACCGTCAGGTGGACAGGCCCGGAGCCCCGCGGGGCGTTTCCTCGCGGTGCGGTACGCACGCCTTCTGCCGACGCTCGCCGTGCCCGCCGCCATTGAGTACGATCCGGCAGACACGCGCACGAGCTGGAAGGACACACGGTGGGTCGGCTGACCGGCGGGGACCCGTCGCTGCTGCGGCGGATCAACTCCGCGGTGGTACTCCATGCGCTGCGGGGCGCCGACTCCCCCACGCTCACCGACCTCACCCGGGTCACCGGGCTGTCCCGCCCGACCGTCGAGGGTGTGATCGAAGGGCTGATCGAGGCCGGTCTGGTCCTGGAGGCCGCGCCCGAGGAGGGCGAGGCCCGGCGGCAGGGGCGGCCGGCGCGGAGGTTCCGGTTCCGGGCGGAGGCCGGGCATCTGCTGGGTGTGGAGATCGGCCCGCACCGGGTTGCGGCGCTGCTGTCCGAGCTGGACGGGCGGATCATGGGCGCCGGGTCACGGGAGGTGTCGGAGACCGCGTCGGCCGAGGAGCGGCTCGAACGGGTGCGTACCGTCGTCGCCGATGTGCTGCGCAGGACGGGTGTCGCCCGGAGTTCCCTGCGTGCGGTCGGGGTCGGTACGCCGGGGATCGTGGAGGCCGACGGGACCGTGCGGCTGTGCACCGCGCTGCCCGGCTGGACGGGGCTGGCGCTCGGTGAACGGCTGAGGCGCTCGTTCCGCTGCCCGGTACTCGTGGAGAACGACGCCAATGCCGCGGCCGTCGCCGAGCACTGGAAGGGTGCCGCGACGGACTCGGACGACATCGTCTTCGTCCTGGCGGGGTTGAGCCCGGGCGCGGGCTCGCTGATCGGCGGTCGGCTGCACCGGGGTTACGGCGGCGCGGCCGGGGAGATCGGCGCACTGCATCTGCTGGGCCGGGAGGTCACGCCCGAGACGCTGCTCTCGACGACCGGCGAACCGCTGCACCCCCTGGACGAACAGGCGGTCGCCGAGGTGTTCGCGCTCGCCCGGCAGGGGGACGAGCAGGCGCGGGCCGCCGTCGACCGGTTCATCCAGCGGCTGGTGCACGATGTGGCGGCGCTCGTCCTGGCGCTCGACCCGGAGCTGGTGGTCATCGGCGGCTGGGCGGCCGGTCTGGACGGCGTGCTCGACCCGCTGCGCGACGAGCTGTCCCGCTACTGCCTCCGGCCGCCCCGCGTGGCGCTCTCGATGCTCGGCGAGGCCGCGGTGGCGACGGGGGCGCTGCGGCTGGCGCTGGACCATGTGGAGGAGCAGCTGTTCGCCGTCGAGGGAACGGTGACGGCCCGCCGCTGAGCTCTCGGGAAAACGGTGACGGCCCACCGCCGAGCTCGCGAGAACGGCAACGGCCTGCTGCCGAGCTCGCGGGAGCGCCAACGGCCCGCCGTCGAGTGCGTCGGGCCGACAATACGGCGTCCCGGGGAGCCGGGAAGCGCGGAAAGCTCAGGAAGCGCGGCGCTGCTGCGCGTCGTGCCGGATCTCCAGGTCGCCCGAGTCGCCGAAGGTGAGCCGGCAGGTGTCCGCCCGGTACGTCGCCACGGACATGACGGCGGTGCGGCCTCCGCTGAAGTAGCGCGTGGTGACGACCAGAACCGGCGCGCCGGGCAGTCGGTCCAGCTCCTTGGCGTCGTCGGCCCGGGCGGAACCGAGCTCCACGGCGCGGTCCTGGCCGTCGAGGGCCAGCCGCTGCAGCTCGCGCAGGACGCCGCGGGCGCGGGCCGCGCCGGAGGGGGCGTCGATGGCGGAGAGATCGGGCACCGAGCGGGACGGGACGTAGAGCAGCTCGGCCGCGACCGGCTGGGTGTGGGTGACCAGCATCCGGCGCACGGCGTGGACTTCCTCGTCGCCGTCCGTGTCGAGCGCGCGGGCCACGGCGGCCGGCGCCACGGCGACCGTGCAGTCGAGCGGCTGCCAGGCGTCCCCGGGGGCACCCGGCCAGTCCTGCGGGGAGGTGGAGACGTCGACGCCCATACGGGGAGGGGCGACGGTGGTGCCGACGCCGCGGCGGCGCTGCAACCGTCCCTCCAGCTCCAGCTGTTCGAGCGCCTGGCGGAGGGTGGCGCGGGCGACGCCGAAACGGGCGGCCAGCTCGCGCTCGTTGGGCAGGATCTCACCGACCGAGAAGTCCGAGTCGAGCGCCTCGCCGATCACGGTCTTGAGGTGCCAGTACTTCGGCTCCGGCACCGATTCCAGCTGCGTGGTCCCCACCCTGTCCTCCGCAATCACCGTGGCCCCGGCGGCTTTCCGTGCCCTTGTTTATTAAAGGTTCCTGCACTAACTCTGCCGACCATAGGACGGCACACAGACTTGGTCAAGACCAATCCTCCTGACCTGGGCCATGGAATCACCGTCTGCCACAGAGCGTTCACAGAAGGTTCGTGCTCCTGCGAAGAGCGGCGCAAAAGCAGCGGCCCCGCATCCGACCGGATGCGGGGCCACCGGCAGCGACGGGCCGTCGCCGCTACGCCTCCAGGGCGCCGAGCTTGTCCGGATTCCGTACGAGGTAGATGCACTGGATCCGGCCGTCCCTGACCTCGATCTGCAGGGCCGTGTCCGGGTGTCCGCCCGCGAGGACCAGCAGCCCGGGCGCCCCGTTGAGCTCCGTGAGCCGGAACTCGGAGTCGGGCAGGGGCTCCTTGGTCACGGCATGCAGGAAGCGGCCCACCTTGTCCGCGGTCTCGATGACGCGCAGCGGCGCCTTCGACTTGCCTCCGCTGTCGCTGACCAGCCGGACGTCGGGGGCGAGCAGGTTCAGCAGCGCGTCGAGGTCGCCGCCCGCCGCCGCGGCGAGGAATCGCTCGGTCAGGTCGCGGCGTTCGGCCGGATCGACGTCGTATCGCGGCCTGCGCTCCTCGACATGGCGGCGGGCCCGGCCGGCGAGCTGCCGCACGGCCGCCTCGCTGCGATCCAGGGTTGCCGCGATGTCGCCGTACGGGAATCCGAAGGCCTCCCGCAGCACGAACACCGCGCGCTCCAGCGGCGAGAGCGACTCGAGGACGACGAGGACGGCGAGCGACACGGACTCCGTGAGCATGGCGCGCTCGGCGGTGTCGGGCACGGTGTGGTCGAAGTCGGTCGCGATGGGCTCGGGCAGCCAGGGCCCGACGTACGCCTCACGGCGCGACTGCACCTGCCGCAGCCGGTCGATGGCGAGCCGTGTGGTGATCCGGACCAGATAGCCGCGGGGCTCCAGCACGTCGTCCCGCTCTTGGGCCGACCAACGCAGCCAGGCCTCCTGGACCACGTCCTCGGCGTCGGCGAACCGGCCGAGCATGCGGTAGGCCACGCCCGTCAGCACGGAGCGGTGGGCTTCGAAGGCGTCGGTCAGGGTGTCGGTGGCCACGGTCCCATCCCAGCCGACACGGTCCCCCGTGTCCAGGCGATTGATGTCTGCGTGGCTCAGCACATCCGGATGCGGCCTGCGCACACAATGTGCACGCGGCGGCTGCCGGTGGACGGCGGTCAGGACCTGGGAGGTTCCGATGCGGTACGGAGTGCTGGGCACGGGCGAGGTCGGGCGCACGCTCGGCAGCGAGCTGGTGAAACTGGGGCACGAGGTGCGGATGGGCTCTCGGGACGCGGCCAATCCCGCGGCCGCGGAGTGGGCGTCGGCCGCCGGCCCGGCCGCGGGCCATGGCACGTTCGCGGAGGCCGCGGCGTTCGGCGAGGCGGTGATCTCGGCGGTCGGCGGACGGGTGGCCCTCGCGGCCCTCGAGTCCGCGGGCGAGGAGGCACTCGCCGGCAAGGTGCTCATCGACGTCTCCAACCCGATCGCGTTCGAGGACGGCCGGCTGCGACTCTCGCCCGTCGAGTCGGACAGTGTGGGCGAACAGATCCAGCGGGCCTTTCCCCGGGCCCGGGTCGTGAAGACGCTCAACACCGTCAACTGCGCGGTGATGGTGAACCCCGCGAAGGTGCCGGGCGCCCATCAGGTCTTTCTTTCCGGGGACGACGAGGACGCAAAAGAGCAGACGACGGCGCTGCTGGGGGAATTCGGGTGGCCTGCGGACCGGGTGGTCGACCTCGGCGCGATCGAGTCGGCCCGTGCGGTGGAGATGGTCGTGCCCCTGTGGTTCACCCTCTTCCAGAAGTTCGGGCATGCGGAGTTCAACTTCGAGGTACGCAGGGCGGCCCATTAGCGCGTTCAAGGCGGCACATGTGCGCGTGTCGGCGCGCGATGGCGGGTATCCCTTGAACTGGACCCTACTGAACGGTAATTGTTGCTGACAACGCGTCTACAAGGGCGCGGCCAGGGAGCACAGGGAGCAGCAGCATGGCCTCGAAGGTGTCGTTCACGATCGATTCGCCCCGCGGCAGCCACACAGTCTCCGTGGCGTACGAACGCCGCGGCGCGGGCGAGCCCCTCCTGCTGCTCCACGGCATCGGGCACCACTGGCAGGCCTGGGAACCCGTCCTTCCGCTCCTCGCCCCGGAACGCGACGTGATCGCCGTCGATCTGCCCGGCTTCGGCACGTCCCCGGCGCTGCCCGACGGCGTGTCGTACGGGCTCTCGACGGTCGTGCCGGTGCTCGGCGCGCTCTGCGAAGCGCTCGGCGTCGAACGGCCGCATGTCGCCGGCAACTCCCTCGGCGGGCTGCTCGCCCTGGAACTGGGCCGCGAGAAGCTCGTACGTTCCGTGACGGCACTCTCCCCCGCCGGCTTCTGGACGGAGAGCGAACGCCGGTACGCCTTCGGGACGCTGCTCGCCATGCGGCGGGGCGCCCGGGTCCTCCCCCTGCCGATGATCGGCCGGCTGTCGCGGACAGCCGCCGGGCGGACGGCGCTGACCAGCACCATCTACGCCCGCCCCGGGCGCCGTTCACCCGAGGCGGTTGTCGCCGAGACGCTCGCGCTCCGCGATGCGACCGGCTTCCGGCAGACCCTCGACGCCGGCCGCCAGGTCCTCTTCACCGACGATGTACCGGGCCTGCCCGTCACCGTCGCCTGGGGCACCCGCGACCGGCTGCTGCTGCGCCGCCAGGGCGTCCGCGCCAAGCACGCGATCCCCGGCGCCCGGCTGGTACGGCTGCCCGGCTGCGGTCATGTGCCGATGAACGACGATCCCGCGCTCGTCGCCCGGGTCATCCTCGACGGCAGCCGCTGAATCCCGGTAGGTCGCCTCCTCGACCGGCCGTTGGTCCTCCTCGGTCTGCGGTTCCGGTGGCCTGCGCACGGTTGTTCACGTGGGGTTCGTGTGCTCGCCGTCGCGGGGCACTAGGCATGGGCACGGCAACCTCCCCGCCCCCCTCTGGAGGCCTTCCCATGTCGTACAACCGCCGTGCCGTCCTGCGCGGTTCGCTCGCCGCGTCGGCGGCGCTCACGCTCGGGGCGGCCGCCCCGGCCCAGGCCCTGCGCGGCAGGCCGAGTGCCGGCTGGGGCGTCCAGACCGGTGATGTGACGTCGTCCTCCGGTCTCGTGTGGGTACGGTCGGACCGGCCGGCCCGGATGATCGTGGAGACCTCGGCGACCGAGTCGTTCCGCCGTACGCACCGCTGGCACGGCCCGCTCCTCGGGGCCGGGACGGACTTCACCGGGACGACCGCCCTGCGCGGACTCCCGGCGGGCGAGCAGATCCACTACCGGGTGACGCTCGCCGACCCCGACGACCCGCGCCGCACCGGGGAGCCGGTGTACGGGACGTTCCGTACGGCCCCCGCTCTGCGCCGGTCGTCCGGTGTGCGATTCCTGTGGTCTGGCGACATCGCCGGGCAGGGCTGGGGCATCAACCCGGACATCGGCGGCTTCCGCGCGTACGAGGAGATGCGGCGGCTCGACCCGGACTTCTTCCTGTGCAGCGGGGACACGGTGTACGCGGACGGGCCGATCGCCGCGAGCGTGACGCTGCCCGACGGGCGGGTGTGGCGCAACGTCACGACCGAGGAGAAGTCGAAGGTCGCGGAGACGCTCGCCGAGTACCGCGGGAACTTCCGCTACAACCT
Source organism: Streptomyces sp. NPDC001514 (assembly GCF_053597075.1). Classification (NCBI taxonomy): domain Bacteria; kingdom Bacillati; phylum Actinomycetota; class Actinomycetes; order Kitasatosporales; family Streptomycetaceae; genus Streptomyces; species Streptomyces sp. NPDC001514. The sequence continues at coordinate 41,394 of NZ_JBSFHO010000018.1, read as the reverse complement.
GCTCGACGAGAACGTCCGCCGGTTCAACGCGCAGGTCCCGACGGTGGTGCAGTGGGACGACCACGAGGTGCGCAACAACTGGTACCCCGGGCAGCTCATAGACGACGCGCGCTACACCGAGAAGGACGCGAACGTGCTGGCCGGGCGCGCACTGAGGGCGTTCAGTGAGTACTTCCCCGTGTCGACACTGCCCGTCGGCGGCCGCGAGGGGCGGATGCACCGTGTCGTGCGGTACGGGCCCCTGCTGGACGTGTTCGTCCTGGACATGCGTTCCTACCGGAACGCCAACTCCCCCGGTCGGCAGGCCGATGACACGACAGGCATCCTGGGCGCGGAGCAGCTGGCCTGGCTCAAGCGCGAGCTGTCGCGATCGCGTGCCGTGTGGAAGGTGCTGGCGTCCGACATGCCTCTCGGACTCGTCGTGCCTGACGGCGCCACGAACTTCGAGGCGGTCGCGCAGGGCGATCCGGGTGTGCCGCTCGGCCGCGAGCTGCAGATCGCTGACCTGCTGCGGTTCATCAAGCACCGGCGGATCACCGGCACGCTGTGGCTGACCGCGGACGTCCACTACACCTCCGCGCAGCACTACGCGCCGGAGCGGGCGGCGTTCAAGGACTTTGCTCCCTTCTGGGAGTTCGTGTCCGGACCGCTCGCAGCAGGCGGTTTCCCGGCGAACGCGCTGGACGGGACGTTCGGACCGGAGCGGGTGTTCGTACGGGCGCCGGAGCGCGCCAATGTCTCGCCGATGGAGTCGCCCCAGTACTTCGGCGAGGTCGACATCGACGGCGGGAGCGGGGAGTTGACGGTGCGGCTGCGGGCGGAGGGTGGAGCGGTGCTGTTCAGCAAGGTGCTGCAGCCTGGGCGGGTGGGGCAGTAGCCACTCGCGTCCCCGGGCGGGCCGGGGCGGCTCGCGGGCCTGGTGTGGACGGCCAGGGGCGTTGTCAGTGGTGGCCCCTACCGTCCTGCACATGACGCGATCCGTACAGGCATTCGCCTACTCCCGTCCGTCCGCCCTGGAGTCCGCAGGGGGTGGCCGGCTGCTCGGCCTCGAGACCGCCGGTGGGCTGACGCCCGCCGGCGCGGAGGCCCATCCCCGCTTCTTCTCCGGTTTTCTGACGTCGCCCCGGACCGCGGCCCGCGGGCTGCTCGCCGTGGCGGACGTGGCGGCCGCGCGCTACTACCAGCGCGACCTGCGCGCCTCGCTCGACCCGGTGGTGACGGGGAACGGGGACCGGCTCCGGTTCGAGTCGTTCTCCGGATGCTGCGGGGTGTACGCACGCCTCGATGTGCTCCAGGAGGGGCTCGACGGCGGCGAGACCGGCCACGGCACGACGAACGTCGATGTCAACAATCCGCTGCGGGAGGCACTTTCACGGCTCGGCGGGGACGATCCGCTGCATCTGCGGGTCGGCCCGGACAAGCTTGCCGTTACCACGCTGGACGGTGCCGTCGTGGAGAAGAAGGTGCCGCTCCCCGACCGCTGGCTGCGCGGCTTCGCCGAGGCGCAGGTGGTCTCCGCCGGATTCGATCTGCGGGCCGAGCTGACCGCGGCCGAGGCGGTGCGGTTCCTTCGCTCGCTGCCCCGCTCGTCGGGCAGCGCCTCACGGGGTGCCATGTGGGTCGTCCCGGCGGGCAGGACGCTGCGGCCGACGACGCGGCCGTTCCCCGGGGCCGTGTGCCTGCCGGGTCCCGAGCGGCTGGCGGCGTTGCAGCGGGTGCTGCTCCAGGCGACGGGGCTGCGTGTGTACGGGCCGCCGGTGACCGGCGGTGCCGCCACGGCGAGCGCGTGGGAGGTGACGCTTCCGGGCATGCGGCTGACGCTCACGCTGTCCCCGGAGGCGGCACGCGGGTTCTCGGGCGAGGGCGGGGTGCTGGAGGCGCTGGCCACGGACGAGGCCGCCGAGGACGCCGAGTTGGTGTCCGTACTGCTGGCCTGGGAGCCCAGGATCGACCCGGCCGACCTGGCCGAGCAGTCCGGTCTCACGGTCACGCGGGTACGGGCCGCGCTCACGCGGCTCGGCACCGCGGGCCGGGTGGGGTACGACATCGCGGACGCCGCCTACTTCCACCGGGAGCTGCCGTACGACGCGGATCGCACGGAGCGCCACAATCCGCGCCTGGTGGCGGCCCGCGCGCTGGTCTCGGAGGGTGCGGTACGGATCGACGGGGCGAGCGCGACGGTCGCATCGGGCGAGCGGCGCTATCAGGTACGGGACACGGGCGGGGCGTTGAGCTGCACCTGCCAGTGGTGGGCCGACTACCGGGGCACGCGTGGCCCGTGCAAGCACGCACTGGCCGTCCGGATCACGAAGCGGGGTGCTGCGGCGCACGGCACCACGCAGCACGGCGCGGCGAACGACGGCGGGACGGTCGCGTTCGCGGGAGGTGCGCGATGACGGAGACGAAGGATCTGCTCGAAGCCGTGCGGCAGGGCAGGGCCCACGAGGTCCCGGGCCTGCTGAAGCCCATGGCGACGGCCGAACGCCGTGCGGCGCTGGCCGGGTTGAAGGAACTGCGCCGCGAGGTGCGCGGCTGGGGCTGGGAGCGCTGGCAGGAGCAGGGCTCCGTGCGGCGCGCCCTGCTGGTGGCGGGAGCCGGCTGTCACACGGGCGCGGCCGCCGCGGCGACCTGGATCGGAGCGCGCGAGCTGCGCGACTGGCGGTCCCTGCCGGGCACGGACCTGCTCGATGTCCTGGCCGACCGGGATCCGGCGTGGCTGGGCGATGTGGCGCACCGGCTCGCGGCCCGGGACGCCACGGCCGCGGAGGACTACCCGTTCATCGCCGATCTGGTGAGGCTCGCCAAGTGCCCCGTACCGACGACGGACGCCTTTGTGCACGGCTGGGCGGAGTCCCTGATCGAGGCCAGGCCGTCGCACGCCTCCCGGGCCACGCTCCCGCTCGCGCTGCGCAACGATCCGCATGTGCGGGAGCTGGTGCCCCGTCTGTTCGAGACCGTGGAGCCGGCTCCCGTCCTGTCCTGGTACGGCGACCCGGCGGCGCCGAACCACTGGCCGGCGGCGCTCGCCGGGCTGGCGGAGGACGGGGTGGTCGACCGGTCCGTGCTCGTCGACGGGTGCGTGGCCCGGCTGGTGCGCGGTGGGCGGCCCGCACAACTGCGGTTCTTCCTGATCCTGCTCAAGCGGATCGCGCTGACGCCGGCCGAGGAGCGGGAGCGGGCGGCGGACTGGATCGCGATGGCGGCGGACGCGCCCTCGTCGCCGGCCGGTCACGCCCAGGAGGTGCTCGCCCGGCTCGCCGAGTCCGGTGATCTGACGGCGGGGCAGCTGGCGGAGATGTCCACCGCGGTGCTGTTCCGTCCGGAGAAGAAGCTGGTACGGGCCCAGCTGGTGCTGGTCGGCAAGGCGCTGCGGCGCGAGCCGGCGGCCGCGGGCGACCTGCTGCCGGTGGTGGCCGAGGCCTTCGGGCACGAGGACACCGGGATCCAGGAGCGGGCGCTCAAGCTGGTGGGCCGGCACATCCGCGCCGGACGGGGCGGACGGGGCGGACGGGGTGGCCGGGGCGAGCGGGGTGCGGAGGACGTCCTTCGGTCGGAACTGGCAGGCTTCGCGGGCCTGTTGAGTCCGATGCACCGCGCGCTCGCCGCCGAGCTGTTCGGCGAGGCAGTGGAGGCAGGCGATTCCGCTCCGTACGAGGAGACCCTGCCGCCGGTGCCCGAGCCCGAGCGGCTGGCTCCCGCGCCGGACAGCGTCGAGGAGACCGTGGAGCTCACGGTCGCGCTGATCAGGTCGCGCTCCGCTTCGGTGGCGGAGTTCGAGCGCGCGCTCGACGGCCTGGTGCGGCACGCCCACCAGGACCGCGAAGCGCTGGCAGCGGCGCTGCGCCCCGCACTGGCGGACCGCTGGTGGCTCGACGAGGGGTCGGGGGGCGACGCTTCGGACCTGCCGTCCGCCGAGCGGTTCGACGGCGTGGAGATCGTCGCGGCAGCCGTGCTGGACCAGGTGTCGGTGCGCAGCCTGCGGGACGGCCGGATCCGCGGCGGCGCCACCGCCCGCTGCGCCCATCTGGCACTGGACGCCGTGGTCAACGACCGTCTGTGGGAAATCGCCTACCGCATCCGGACCCGGCCGTTGCCGTTCCTCCTCGCCACCCCGACCCAGGGGAACGGCGCGTTGGACGCGGGTGATCTGGTCGAGCGACTGAGCGCCTACCAGCGGCTGTGCGCCGAACCGGCGGAGAGCGACTTCGCCCAGGCCCTGCTACGGGTCCGCCGGGATACGAGCGGTACGGCCGCCGTCGCGGCGGCGGCCGCGGCGCTGGGCACGCGGGAAGGCGAACGGCTCGCCGCGTGGCTCACCTCGGACGGGGACACGGCGCTGCTCGTGCGTCGCGAGCACGAGCCCAACCCTCGGGCCCTGCGCCACTGGTGGGACCGGGCGCGGGATGCCGTGCGCCACATCGTGCTGGAGACCGGGGAGCGGCTCGAGTTCCAGCGCGACTTCCCGCACCCCTTCAGGAGGCTCGGGCGCCCGCACTCCGGGTCGGGCCGCTGCTATCACTGGTCGGCTCTGGAGACCCAGTGGTTCGCTGTGCTGCCCGAGGACCGCGAGACGCTGGCCGTCTGGATGCTGCCCGAGGTGACGGCCTGCGCCACCGCCGAGGAGCGGGGCAACGCGGCGCTGCTGCCGCGGCTGGTCGAATGCGGCGGCCCCGCCGGTGAGGCCATGCATCTGGCCGTCGCGTACGGGCTCGGGGCGCGGCATGCCGAGGACCGGCTCTCGGCGGTGGACGCGCTGCTCGTGCTCGCCGCCCGCGGTGAGCTGGACGGCGGACGGCTGGGCCGTGACGTGGCCGAGCTGCTGCGGCTCGGCACGGTCAAGCCCAACCGGCTTGCGGATGCGGTCCGTACGGCGGCCGCGACCGGTGCGTACGCGACGACGTGGTCGGTGCTGGGCGCGGTCCTGCCCGGTCTGCTGGAGGCCGGTGATCCCCCGCGCGGGACGGGCGAGATACTGGCCGTGGCCGCCGACTGCCTGGAGCGGTGCGGTGCGGCCGTGGAGCCGGGCGGTGTCGCCGAGCCCGACGGCCTCCCGGAGCTGGCCGCCCGAGGCGGCTCCTCCCGGCTGGTGGCGCAGGCCGAGCGGCTTCTGAGCGCGATCCGTCAGAGCCATGGTCAACCCCGGACGCAAATTGCTGAAAATAGCCAATAACCTGCTAGATCCATGCTTAACCCGTCAGTCACAAAGCGTTCGTGATCACGCAACACCGCTCGGTCACAGTGATTCCATGACTGAAGTGACGTACGCGAAGCGCGCCCGCCGCCAGCACCACCACTGGCGGCGGGACCTTGTCGAGCTGGCCGCCCTGTTCACCGCCGTCGCCGTCGCCGACGCCGTGGCGAACATGATCGCCCACGGTCCCGACGGCCCGTATCTGCTGGTCGCCTCCGCCGTCGCGCTGGTCGCCACGGCCGCGTTCCACACATGGTGGGCACGCCGCCACGGCCATGCGCCTCCCGCCGCCGATACCGGCGGTCCCGGGGCCACCGGCTCCGGGACCGCACGCCTCGCCGCCACGCCCGGCGCGTCGGGTGCCGCCGGCGGATCCGACGGGCCGCGCGAGACGGCGCTGTGGCGGATGCGGACGACCGTACGGGACGAGCCCGGCAGTCTCGCCGCGCTGTGCACGGCCCTCGCCCGGCACCACGTGGACATCCTCACGCTCCAGACGCACCCGCTGGCGGACGGCACCGTCGACGAGTTCCTGCTGCGGGCGCCCGCGGCACTCCAGGCGCAGGAGATCACCCGCGAGGTCTCGGCCGCGGGCGGCAGCAGCACCTGGATCGAGCGGGCCGACGCCCATGACCTGGTGGACACTCCGACCCGACTGCTCGGCCTCGCCACCCGCACCGCGCTCGATGCCGCCGAACTCCCCCTCGCACTACGTCAGTTGCTCGGCCGGTGCACGATCCACTCGCTGCCTGCCGTCAACCTCGCGGGCCGGCCGACCGGCGAGCCCGCACCTGTCGAGGGCGTGCTGGACGAGACCGTGATGCGGCTGCGCGATCCGAGCGGTGGCACGATCACGGTCGAGCGGCCCTATCTGCCGTTCACGCCCACCGAGTTCGCCCGCGCCCGTGCGCTCGTCGAGCTCGACGCCCGCCTCGGCCCGCGCATTCCGCGCAGCCAGGACGTGCTGACCCTCCCCGAGGGCAACGAGATCACCGTGCGCCGCGCCGACCGGAGCGACGTCGCCGCGGCCCGCGCGATGCACGACCGCTGCTCCGCGCGCACCCTGAGCCTGCGCTACCACGGCCCGGTCGGCGACGCGGACCGCTATCTGAACCATCTGCTCAGCCCCCGCTTCGGACGCACCCTCGCCGTCGAGACGACCTCCGGCCGGCTCGTCGCCCTGGGCCATCTGCTGTGGGACGGCGACGAGACCGAGGTCGCGCTGCTCGTCGAGGACGAGTGGCAGCGCCGTGGCATCGGCTCCGAGCTGCTCGGCCGGCTGGTCACGATGGCCGTCGAGGCGGGATGCGAGAGCGTGTACGCCGTGACACAGGCGTCCAACACGGGCATGGTCGCTGCCATGCGCGGTCTCGGTCTCCCGCTCGACTACCAGATCGAGGAGGGCACCCTGGTGATCACCGCCCGGCTGGGCGCGACTCCCGTAGCGTCGCGGGTGCCCTACGAGATCCCGCAGGGACTGCCCCGCGAGCTCCCTCGGATCAGGCCGTTCCCGCACGGGCGGGCCGAGCAGGGCTAGCGCTCGCACGGGCGGACGACCGGGCAGGGGTGGCGCTCAGCGCCTCGCACAGATCCGCCCAGAGATCCTCCACGTCCTCGAGACCGACCGACATGCGCAGCAGCCGGTCGCTGACGCCCGCGGCACGCCGGTCTCCCTCGGCCACGATCCGGTGGCTGATGGAGGCCGGGTGCTGGATCAGGGTGTCGACGCTGCCGAGGCTCACCGCGGGCGTGATCAGCTTGACGCCCGCGATCACGTCGCGCGGCTCGCCGTACACCTCGAAGCTGACCATCGCGCCGCCGATCTCCGGGTAGTGGACCCGGGCGACGCGCGGGTCGGCGGCGAGCCGCCGGGCCAGATCGGCGGCGGTCACCGATGCCGCCCGGATACGTACCGGAAGCGTGGACAGTCCCCGCAGCAGCAGATAGCCGGCCATCGGGTGGAGCACCCCGCCGGTGGCGAAGCGCACCTGGCGCAGGGCGGCCGCGAACTCGTCGTCGCAGGCCACGACCCCGCCCATCACATCACCGTGCCCGCCCAGGTACTTGGTCGCGCTGTGCAGCACGATCCGTGCGCCGTGTTCCACGGGGCGCTGCAGAACGGGGGTGGCGAAGGTGCTGTCCACCAGCAGCGGTACCGACCCGCAGGAGTGGGCGAGAGCCTTGATGTCGGTCTCGGCGAGGGTCGGGTTGGCGGGTGTCTCGACCATCACCAGCCCGGTGTCCGGCCGGATCGCGTCCGCGACGCCCGCCGGGTCGGTCCAGGTGACCTCGGTGCCGAGCAGTCCGCCGTCCAGCAGATGGTCACTGCAACCGTAGAGCGGACGGACCGCGACGACATGGCGCAGGCCCAGGGAGGCCCTGACCAGCAGCACCGCGGTCAGCGCCGCCATTCCGCTGGCGAAGGCCACCGCGTCGTCCGTCCCCTCGAGCCGGGCCAGTGCGGTCTCGAAGCGGGCCGTCGTGGGATTGTCGAGCCGGGCGTAGACCGGAGGCCCGTCCAGTCGGCCCCCGTTCGCGGCGAAGGCATCGATACGTGCGGCCTCCGCGGCCACATCGCGCGAGGGGTAGGTGGTGGAGAGGTCGATCGGTGCGGCGTGCAGGCCCAGCTCCACGAGATCCTCGCGGCCGGCGTGCACGGCTTCGGTGGCGAGCGCCCTGGTGGCCGGGGTGGGTGCGGGCATGGGGGCGGTCGAGGCGGCGAAGTCCATGGCCGCACTCTGAACAATTACCGAGGAGTATCGCGGTTGCTCCGTGTTACGTTCGGGCCATGGCTGAATCCGTCGTTCTGGACCCGGTAGATCTGCACATACTGCGCGTTCTGCAGAACGACGCCCGGACCACCTACCGGGAGGTGGCCGCCGAGGTGGGCGTCGCTCCCTCGACCTGCCTGGACCGGGTCGCCCGGCTCCGCCGCAGCGGCGTGATCCTCGGCCATCAGCTCCGCATCGATCCGGCCAAACTCGGCAGGGGGCTTGAAGCGCTCCTTTCCGTTCAGGTACGGCCCCACCGCAGGGATCTGATCGGTCCGTTCGTCGAGCGGGTGCGGGCGCTGCCCGAGTCGCGGGCGCTCTTCCATCTGACCGGCCCCGACGACTATCTGGTGCATGTGGCCGTCGCTGACGCGGCGGATCTCCAGCGACTCGTGCTCGACGAGTTCACCTCGCGGCCCGAAGTCGCCCGGGTGGAGACCCGGTTGATCTTCCAGCACTGGGACTGCGGACCGCTGCTTCCGCCGGCCGCCTGAGGCCGCCTGGCAGGCTCGTTTGTCAGCCGACCGAGATCCGACGATGGTGACGCGGGCCCCTCGCTCGGCCAGGATGAGCACATGCCAGACACACCGAGCAGCGCGCTGCCCCGCCAGGTCGCCGACGCCTACGTCGACGCACTCATCGACCTCGATCCGATCACCGGTACCTACCTGGGAGTCCCGGAGAGCGCCGGCCGCCTCCCCGACTTCTCCCCGGCCGGCCAGCAGGCCGTGGCCGAACTCGCCCGTGAGACGCTCCGGCGCCTCGACGAGGCGGAGCGGCAGCCCGGCGCCGGTTCGGATGCCGAGCGGCGCTGCGGGCGCCTCCTGCGCGAGCGGCTCACCGCCGAACTGGCCGTGCACGACGCCGATGAGGGGTTGCGCACCGTCAGCAACCTGCGCTCCCCCGCGCACGCCGTGCGCAATGTCTTCACCTTGATGCCGACGGAATCGAAGACGGACTGGGCCACGATCGCCGAGCGGCTGCGTGCGGTCCCCGACGCTCTTGAGGGCTACAGGGAATCGCTCGGGCTCGGGCTCGAGCGCAAGCTGCCTGCAGGTCCGCGGGCCACGGCGGCCTTCATCGGACAGCTCGACGAGTGGTCGGGAGCGGCCGGCCCCGACGGGATGGCCCAGAGCTGGTTCCAGGAGTTCGTCGCCCCGGGCCCGGACGAGCTGCGCGCCGAGCTGGACAGCGCGGCGCTCGCGGCCACGGCGGCGGTCAGCGGGCTGCGCGACTGGATGCGCGATGTCTACGCCCCCGCGCTGGACTCGGCGTCCGACACGGTGGGCCGCGAGCGGTACGCGCGCTGGGTCCGCTATTTCAACGGCACCGACCTCGACCTCGACGAGGCGTACGCGTACGGCTGGGCCGAATACCACCGCCTGCTCGGCGAGATGAAGATCGAGGCCGACAAGATCCTGCCCGGCTCCGGCCCTTGGGAGGCGCTCGCCCACCTCGATGAGCACGGCACCCACATCGAGGGCGTCGAGGAGGTCCGGGTCTGGCTGCAGAGCCTGATGGACGAGGCGGTCGAAGCGCTGGACGGTACGCACTTCGAACTCGCCGAGCGGGTACGAAGGGTCGAGTCCCGCATCGCCCCGGCCGGCAGCGCGGCCGCCCCGTACTACACCGGTCCGTCGGAGGACTTCTCGCGGCCGGGCCAGACCTGGCTGCCGACGATGGGCGAGACGCGTTTTCCCGTGTACGACCTGGTCTCCACCTGGTACCACGAGGGCGTGCCCGGCCACCATCTGCAGATCGCGCAGTGGGTGCACGTCGCCGACCAGCTCTCCCGCTACCAGGCGACCATCGGCGGTGTCAGCGCCAACGCCGAGGGGTGGGCGCTCTACGCGGAGCGGCTCATGGACGAGCTCGGATTCCTGCCCGACCCGGAGCGCCGGCTCGGCTATCTCGACGCGCAGATGATGCGGGCCTGCCGGGTCATCGTGGACATCGGCATGCACCTGGAGCTGGAGATCCCGGGCGACTCGCCGTTCCACCCGGGCGAGCGGTGGACACCGGAGCTGGCGCAGGACTTCTTCGGCCGCCACAGCGGCCGGCCCGCGGAATTCGTCGAGAGCGAGCTGACCCGCTATCTCTCCATGCCGGCCCAGGCCATCGGCTACAAGCTCGGCGAACGCGCGTGGCTCCGGGGGCGCGAGGCCGCGAGGGCGGCGCACGGCGACGCCTTCGACGCCAAGGCCTGGCACATGGCGGCGCTGTCCCAGGGGCCGCTGGGCCTCGACGACCTGGTCGACGAACTGTCGAAGCTCTGACCTCGGGCTCTTACGGGGCGGACCCCGCCGGCGCCCGGCCCCGCGAGGTCGGGCGCCGGCGCGGTGGGGTGCGGTGGGGTGCGGGGCGCCTGCGGCGGGCCTTCTCCCCGCCCCGCCCCTTCCCGCTGTGTCGATGTGCGGCTCCGCCGCGTGGGGGGCTCCGCCCCCAGACCCCGGGGACCCCGCCCGGTACCGCCCGCGCGTCCGGCGTGTCCGTCCTCACACGCCGGACGGCTGAGAATCAGCCCCGCCGGCGTCTGAGGCGCGGGGGTCCGGGGGCGGAGCCCGGCGCAGGCGCCCCGCCCCGCACCCGGTGTCAGCAGCCGCAGTCCTCCCCCGCCACCGGCGCCGTCAGCGGGTCCGGGGTGGCCCGCTTCTCGCCCTCCCAGGTCTCGTACGCGAAGCCCTCCCGTACCCAGTACTCGAAGCCACCGAGCATCTCCTTGACCTGGTAGCCGAGTTCGGCGAGGGCCAGCGCGGCGCGGGTGGCGCCGTTGCAGCCGGGGCCCCAGCAGTAGGTGACGACCGGCACCGACGGGTCGAGGAGCTGCTGCGCCTGCTCGGGTATCAGGGCTGTGGGCAGATGGATCGCCCCGGGGACATGGCCCTGGTCCCAGGATTCGGTGGACCGTGAGTCGAGCACGACGAAGCCGAGGTCGCCGTCGTCGGCGTGGGCGGCAAGCGCGGCGGCCACGTCCGACACGTCGGCGTGGAAGGCCAGATTGGCGGAGAAGTACGCGGCGGCCGCCGCCGGGGAGGCAGGAGGAACGCGGAGCACGGGGTTCGTGGTGAGGTGCGTCGTTGTCATGGCTCCGAAGGTACGGCCGTTGATCGTCCCGCTGAAGTGGAATTCCCCGGCACATCTCTTGATGGGCCGGGGAATCCCCTGCTATTCCTCGGGGATGACGGGATATTCACCGGACGCCACGGACTGGCGCATCCTCGACGCCCTGCAGAACCAGGGCCGGGCCAGCTTCGCCGAGCTGGCCAGAACCGTTTCGATGTCGCCGAGCGCGGTGACGGAGCGGGTCCGCAGGCTGGAGGAGGCCGGGGTGATCTCCGGGTACACGGCCGTGGTGGACCACGAGCGCCTCGGGCTGCCGGTCCTCGCGTTCGTACGCCTTCGCTATCCGAACGGCAACTACAAGCCGTTCCACGATCTGCTCGAGGCGACGCCGGAGATCCTGGAGGCCCACCATGTGACCGGCGACGACTGCTTCGTGCTGAAGGTCGCCGCCCGGTCGATGAGGCATCTGGAGGAGGTCTCCGGGAAGATCGGCACGCTCGGCTCGGTGACCACGAGCGTCGTGTACTCGTCGCCTCTGCCGCGGCGGCCCGTCAGCCGCTGACGCCTGCGCCTGCGCCCGCGCCCGCGCCCGCGCGCAGCCGTACGGCGGATCCGTGCCGCTCCTTGACCACCTCCAGCTGGACGGGGATCCCGCGGCGCAGGTCGGCGACATGGCTGACGACGCCGACGCTGCGGTCGCGTTCACGGAGCGAGTCGATGACGTCGAGGTCATCGCGACGGTGCCCGACGACGCGGTCGGCGGCGTGCTCGGCGACCTGGCGGCACGGCGCGGCCGGGTCACCGACTCAACGGCACGGGCCGGTACGGCGGTGCTCACCGCCACCGTGCCGCTGGCGGAGCTCTTCGGCTACGCCTCGCGCCTACCCAGCCCCGCCCAGGGCCGGGGCACGATCACCACCCGGCCGCTGGGCTACGCGCCGGCGCAGGTGACCGGCTGACGGCGGCAGGGCCGGCATGTGTGCGGTGACCGGCTGACGGCAGCATCGGCCTCACTCCGGAAGGAACAAGGCCCGCTCCCGGCCGTCTCCTGGCACACTGTGCCGACCGAAGATGCCCGCGGGGGAGGGGACGTCATGACGAATCCGCTGGTCGTCAGCCGGATACTCGGGGACCAGCCGTTCGCGGAGATCGGCAGGCCCCAGTGGGCAGTGGCCGACGTGACGCACGGTTGCGTGATCGCGGCGGGCAGTCTCGGCCATGTCGACTGGCGCGGCCGCGGCTCGTGGAAGAGCTACCGGATTGGCGTGTACGAGGCGGCGGACCTGCACCCCCGTCACATCATTCCCTCCCGGTACCCGGTGTGCGCGATCGCCCTCCACCCGTCGCTGCCGCTCGCGGCGATCGGGACCGGACGGTACGACGGCACCTGGGACTACGAGGGGCAACTCCTCCTGCTGCACCTGGAGACCGGCCAGGTTACCGACCTGCTGAGCAAGTCCCGTCAGGTGCGGCATCTGCGCTGGCTGGACGACGGCAGGCTGGCGATGCTGATCTCGCCCGAGGACAAGGACGGGGGTTTCCGCAAAGGCTTCGAGCTGGCCGTCGAGGCGGCGGACTGGCTGTCCGCTCCCGCCGGCCTGGTCGACCCCGCGACCGTACGCCATCCGATGGTCGAGAGCGGCCTGCTCTACGATCCGCACGCGGAGGAGGCCCTGCGGGACCTCGCCGGAACCGTGGGCGCGGAGTGGGAGCGGCGGGAGAGCGTCCGCGCCGTCGCCGCGCTGCGGGACGGCCGGGTGCTCTCGACCGGCCAGTTCACGGACCTCGAATGCTGGCTTCCCTCAGGTGCGTTGCAGTGGTCGCTGCCCGCCGAGGGAGAGGGGAGCGTACAGCTTGCGGTGTCCCCCGGCGAGGAGTCGGCCTGGGTGAGCCACCGGGGATTTCGTCGCGATCCCGCGACCGGTGAGCTTCACGCCCGCGCGCCGCTGGTCCACCGGGTGGCCACGGCGACGGGCGACCGTGTCGACACCGTCGAGCTCGGGTTCGGGGTCGTGTTGGCGTCGAACGCGGAGGGCTGGGTTGCGCTTCGTGACCCGGGCACGCCACCGGAGCGGGAGGAATGGCCGACCGTGCTGCTGGCGCCCACCCACCAGGAGCAGGCTCGTCTGATGCTCCCCTGGCGGAGGTCGGGCGCCCCGGCGCTGCGCATCCGGCACAGTGAGCGGCTGATCTACCTCGACTGTCCGCGGCCGCCGGACGACGCAGAGTGGATCTGCGCGATCGAGCCTCCGGGCGCTCACGGCCCGGCGCGCCTGAGTCCGCTGTTCCCGCTGCGGTGGGACCCAGCTTCAGACATAACCCCCTGGTCGGGTCCGGGAATCGAGCTGACGGACGAATCGGGCACTGCTCTGGTCCACGCGGGACGGACCTTCAAGAAAGGCGCCACGTACCGTGACTCCCGCGAGGGCACCTGCGTCGTACGCCGCCACGTCCCGGACGGCACGGCCGCCTGGGTGCACACCTCGGACCTCCCCCTGGCCGACCTGGACGGCGACCGGGAGACGGTCTACGTCGCCTACCGCACCGGCGAGGTGGAAGCCCTCGACCCGGCGACGGGCACCGTGCGCCGGCGGCACCAACTGCTCGCGCACGGCCACGCGGTGACACCGCTGTGCGTCACCTACGACGCGGACCGGCGAAGGCTGCTCGTGGGGACGGTGGACGGGCGGATCCTGGACTGCTCGGTGGAGGACGGCAGCTGGCCAGGGTGTGGGCGGGCGACCTGAGTGCTGTGCACGAGCGGTTTGTGCACCGGTTCGCCAGGTCGGAGCCGCGGGAGTCGGCACCGGCGTATATGCGGGGTCTGATCGCTCCTTTGGAGCGAAGAACAGCGGCGGGCCGACGGCGGGTCAGTCGCCGGTGCCGGCCGTTCTGAGCCGCACCGCCGAGCCGTTGCGCGCCTTGACGACCTCCAGCTGGGCGGGGATCCGGCGGCGCAGATCGGCGACATGGCTGACGATGCCGACGCTGCGGTCGCGCTCGCGGAGCGAGTCGAGGACGTCGAGGACCTCGTCGAGGGTCAGGTCGTCGAGGCTGCCGAAGCCCTCGTCGATGAAGAGGGTGTCCAGGCGCACGCCACCGGCCTCGTCGGTCACGACATCGGCGAGGCCGAGAGCGAGGGCCAGCGAGGCGAAGAACGTCTCGCCGCCGGAGAGCGTCCCGGTGTCGCGCTCGCGGCCGGTCCAGGCGTCGACGACATGCAGACCGAGTCCTGAACGCTTGCCGCCGGCCCGGGCGTCGGAGTGGACCAGGGTGTAGCGGCCGGACGACATGCGATGCAGACGGACGGTGGCGGCGGCGGCGACCTGCTCGAGGCGGGCCGCGAGCACGTACGACTCCAGGCGCATCCGGCGGGTGTTGTCTGCGGAGGTGCCCGCGGTGAGTCCCGCGAGCCGGGCGACCCGGTCGTACTCCTCCCGGAGCGGACCGAGGCGGCGCACCTCGGCAACTGCGTCACGGGAGAGGCGGGCGAGCTCGGCGCAGCGCTCGCGTGCTGCGGCGAGCGCGGACGCGGCATCGCGCAGGGCGCGGTCGGCGGCGTCGTACGCCTGCTGCACGGCGTACGGGTCCGCGGGTGGGCGCGCGGCAGCGGCCAGGGTCTCCTGCTCGGCGAGCCGGTCGGCGACCGCGGCGGCCTCGCGCTGCCAGGCGTCGAGCCGGTGCTGGAGCTCACGCTGCGCGTCGTCGTCCAGCAGCGCGGCGGCGGCTTCGGCGGGTGTGTCGTATCCGGCCCGGAACGCGGCGTCGGCCAGCCGGTCGTCGGCCTCCTTCAGCCGCCGGGCCGTGTCCTCGGCCGCACGGACGGCTTCGGCGGCGTCGGCGACCAGCCCGATCCGCCGCTCGAGCAGCGCGGACCGCTCGGCCACGCTGCCCGCGCCGCCGGTCGCGCGGGTCACCTCGGCAACCAGGACGGTCTGCTCCCGGTCGAGCACCTCGCGCCGCTCCCGCAGCGCGGCCCCTCGCGTCTCGGCCTCCTGCCGCGCGGCGAGCCGCTCCTCGCGCTCCCGCTCCGCCCGGTCCAGCGCCTCGCGCGCGGCGTGCATCCCCGCGGCCAGCGCATACGCCTCCCGGTACTCCCGCTCCAGCTCCTCGACGGCGGCGACCAGCTCCCGGACCTCGGGGTCGGCGTCGCCGTCCACGCCCGCATCACTGCCATCGGTGGCCCAAGCCGGCCGGCCGCCGTCCGACGGCCCGTGATCCGCCGCGGCACCACCGGAGCCACCCGCCGCCGGAACGCCGGAACGCAGGAGCTCCTCGGCCCGCTCCCCTCCATCGGGCGCGGGTGCCTCGGGCGCCGCGGGCGGCAGTCCGCGGGCGGCCTTCCGCGCCGCCATGAACGACTCGCGGACGACGGCCAGTTCGCGTTCCGCGTCGGCGCGGCCGCTGTCCGCGCGGGCGTACGTGTCGTAGGCCGCGTCCTCACGGGCGCGGTCGACGTGGGTGTCGTCGGACACGGCCGGGGCGGGGTGGTCGGGCGAGCCGCAGACGGCACAGGGGGTTCCCGGCACCAGGCCGGAGGCGAGTTCGGCTGCGATGCCGCGCAGCCGGCGTTCCTTGAGGTCGAGCCAGGACTCGCGGGCCGCGCTCGCGCGGTCGCGGGCCGTACGGAGGGTGTCCTCGATGTCGGCGGCGCGTGCGGCGAGGCGGTCGCGCTCATGGGCCGCGGCCACGCGGCGGCGGGCCGGGTCGAGCCGGCCCGAAAGGTGTTCGGCACGGGTGGCGGCCTCGGCGGCGGCCTCGATCCGGTCCTGGAGGCCGCTTCGTACGGTCGCCCAGCCTGCCAGCCAGGCGTCCGCGTCCTGGAGGAGCTCCTCGTCGGCGCGGGCCTGGCGGTCCAGTTCGGCGCGCTCGCGGGCGAGTTCCGCGCTGCGCCGCTCGGCGCGGCGCGCCGCGTCGAGGCCCCCGAGCTCCTGGCGGAGCTCCCCCTCCAGCGCGGAAAGCCGCTCCCCGCCCGCGTCCACCAGTGTCGCGGGCAGCAGTGCCCGCGCCCGCTCCCAGGCGTGGTCCGCCGCCCGGTGGTCCCGCTCCGCGTCCTCGCGCATCCGCAGCGCGGGGCCGACGAGTTCGGCCTTGCGGGCGCGGTCCAGCAGGTCCTGGATCCTGTCCCGCTCGGGCCGGCGGGCCTCCAGCTCGTCCGCGCGCCGGCGCGCCTCCGCATGGCGCTGCTGCAGCCCGGCCAGCTCCCGCTCGTCGTCCAGGGCGCGCCGTGCCGCCGCCTGTCTGCTCTCCGCCGCGGACAGGGCGCACCCGGCGATGTCGAGGACTTCGCGCGCGCCCGCGCGGGCCACGGCGGCCCACTCCAGGACGGAGCCGGCAAGTCCCGGGTCCCCGGGCCGGCCGTCGGGGGCGGGCAGGCCGTCGGCCGCGTCGCCCGCCGCCTGGGCCATCCGGTGGGCGACGGCCAGCAGCCGTTCGTCGCCCTCGCGGACCTGCTGCTCGGCGCCGCGTCGCAGTTCGGCGAGCCGCTCCTCGACCGCGGCGAAGCGCCGGGTGTCGAAGAGCCGGCCGAGCAGCCGGCCGCGCGCCTCGGCGTCGGCCCGGAGGAACCGCGCGAAGTCGCCCTGCGGCAGCATCACCACCTGGCAGAACTGCTCCCTGCTCATGCCGACGAGCTGGGTGATCTCCTCGCCGATCTCCTGGTGGGAACGGCTGAGCGCCTTCCACTCGCCGCGCTCGGCGTCGTACTCCCGCAGCCAGCTCTGCGCCTTCTCGGTCGTGAAGCCGGTGCCCTTCTTCTTCGGGCGCGCCTGCGCGGGGCGCCGGGTGATCTCCAGCCGCCGCCCGGCCACGGTGAGTTCGAGGCACACCTCGGTGTACGTGCCCGCCGCGGCGTGGTCGCTGCGCAGCGATGCGCCGGGGCTCTGCCGCGCCCCCGGCACCGCCCCGTACAGCGCGTAGCAGACGGCGTCGAGGACGGACGTCTTCCCGGCACCCGTCGGGCCGTGCAGCAGGAACAGCCCGGCGGCGGAGAGCGCGTCGAAGTCGACGTCCTGCCGCCCGCCGAAGGGCCCGAAGGCGGTCATGCCCAGTCGGTGCAGCCTCACCGGGCCACCTCTCTTTTCTGGCTCGGTTCGCCTCCGGGGGGCGCTGAAGCCGGTGTCGCCGGTCGACCGTGCTCGGCCACCCACGCGGCGGTAGCCGCATATCGATCGCAGCCCTCGCGGCCTCCGCGCGCTCTCCCTTTCGCTGTGCTTGACCAGCGGCCTCCGGACGCGGGCGTCGCGCCCCCCTTCGGCTCACTCGCCATCGCGCACCGCCGCGTCCACGCGGACGTCGTCGAAGGCGCCGCGCAGCACGGCGCGCTCCCGCTCGTCGGGGCCTGCCCCGCCCCGTACGTGCGCCACGAAGTCCTCCGCGATCTGGTGGTCGTCGCGGTCGCGCAACCGCTCCGCGTACGAGGCGAGCGGGTCCTCGTCGGGCCGCTCGGGTGCGAAGACCAGGCTCAGGGTGTGCGGGAACCGCTCGGTGAGCCGGGCCATCGGCTCGTCCGGGCGCACGGGGTCGGTGAGCGTCGCCTCGACCCAGGACTGCTCGTGGCGCTCCAGCGCGGGGTCCGCCAGAAGGTCCTCGAGCCGTCCCTGGACACGGGCGAGCGGGCGCGGCACCGGGCAGTCCAGCCGCTCCGCCTCGATCTCCCCGCCCGGCCCGAGGTCGACGAGCCACATGCTCTTGTGGTGGCCGGCCTCGGAGAAGGAGTAGGCGAGGGGCGAACCCGCGTACCGCACGCGCTCGTTGATGGTCTGGCAGCCGTGCAGATGGCCGAGGGCCACGTAGTCGACGCCGTCGAAGACTCCCGCGGGCACGGCGGCGACGCCGCCGACGGTGATGTCCCGCTCGCTGTCGCTGGGCTCCCCGCCGACGACGAACGCGTGCGCGAGGACGATGGACCGGGTGCCCGGGGCGCGCCCCGCAAGATCGGCCCGTACCCGCTCCATCGCGGCACCGAGCACGGCCTCGTGCCCGGCCGTCGCCGTCCGGAACTCGTCCCGCACCAGGGCGGGCTCCAGATACGGCAGTCCGTACAAGGCGATGTCGCCGTGCGCGTCGGTGAGCACCACGGGGGTGCCGCAGCCCGCCGGGTCGGTCCGCAGATGGATTCCCGCGCGCTCGATCAGTCCGGCCCCCACGCCGAGGCGGCGCGCCGAGTCATGGTTCCCGGAGATCATCACCGTCGGCACGCCCACGTCGGCGAGCCTGTGCAGCGCGTCGTCGAACAGCTCCACGGCGGCCAGCGGAGGCACGGCCCTGTCGTACACGTCCCCTGCCACCAGCACCGCGTCCACGTCGTGCGTGCGCACCGTCTCCACCAAGTGGTCGAGGAACACGGCCTGGGCGTCGAGCAGGCTCACCCGGTGGAACGACCGTCCCAGGTGCCAGTCCGACGTGTGCAGAATTCTCACAAGACGGCTCCGACCTGCATGTTCACCTTTCTCCGCCCCCAGAACCAGCACCCGCCCGACACGGAGCCTCGCCACAAGCACCGACCACGCTATCGCCGCCAGGCACCTGGTCCCCCACGGACCTCACTTTTTCACCCGGGTCGGACGCGAGACCCCGCCGGGTGTCCCGCGGGGTGCGGCGGCAGGCCATCAGCACGCCGTGTGCTCCAGCCGCGCGGGGTGCCGATCGCGGGGCGGGCCTCAGGCCTCGCCGTAGGCCTCGCCGCCGAGCTCCAGCTCCGCCGTCCCCGCAGTCGTGTCGGCGAGCCACGCACGGAAGGCCTCGACGTCGGCATCCGGCAGCCCGATCTCGATCGTCACGGCCTCGCCGTACCGCACGTCCCGCACCGACCGCCCGGTCGCGCGCAGATCGTTCTCCAGCTTGCCCGCCCGCTGGTGGTCCACGGTCACCGTGGCCAGCCGGAAGCGCCGGCGTGTAAGGGTGCCGAGCGCGTCGAGCGCCTCGCCGACAGCGCCTCCGTAGGCGCGGATGAGTCCACCCGCGCCGAGCTTGACGCCGCCGTAATAGCGCGTGACGACGGCCACGACATAGCGGACCTCACGGCGCATCAGCATCTGCAGCATCGGCACTCCGGCCGTGCCACCCGGTTCGCCGTCGTCGCTCGCCTTCTGGACCGCGGCGTCGGCGCCGATGACGTACGCGAAGCAGTTGTGGGTCGCGGTCGGGTGCTCCTTGCGGATGCGTGCGACGAAGTCCTGCGCCTCCTGCTCGGTCGCGGCGGGCGCGAGCGCGCAGATGAAGCGCGATCGGTTGATCTCGGTCTCGTGCACGCCCTCACGGGCGACCGTCCGGTACTGCTCCTGCATCCCGCCACCCTATGCGGCCGGACGGGCATGGTGCGCAGGTCACGGCCACGTTGAGCCGCCGCCAACCGTCCGCTCGGTTCATGGGACCGAAGTTCCGGGAGAATTTCCCGTCCTGGTCGGGACCGTGACCCACCGACGTGATGATCACGTCGCGTTCGTCGCCTCTCCCGGGACGGGCCGAAGGGGTTGCGCAGGTCAGGCGGCAGGCAGGGCCGGCAGGGGCCGGGTGGCGATCTCCTGTGCTTCTGAGCGGGGAAGGCCGAACATACGCAGCAGGCGGGCGGCCAGTTGATCGGTGACGCGCTCGGCGTCGAGGTCGGGGCGGGTCTCCAGGAGGTACAGCACCCCGAGCAGGGCGCCGCCGACCATGGCGACGGCGGTACGGGGGTCGTCGATGTCCAGCCGTCCGCTGTCGGCGGCGGCCTGCAGGTCCCGCATCGCCTGGGGGGCCAGGCCGGTCTCGGAGGTCAGGTAGGGCATACCCGTGCGCACGAAAATCCTGGCCATCTGCGGGTGGGTGCGCTGCAGGCGGCCGGTCAGGCGGACGCTGGCGGAGAAAACCTCTGCCGGGTCCTTCAGGTCTCCTACGACGGAGTCCAGAAGTGCCCCGTGTTCATCCAGGGTGAGCGCGACGGCGGCGTCGAACAACTCGTCCTTGCTGGTGAAGTGGTTGTAGAAGGAGCCGAAGCCGACGTCCGCCGCCTCGGTGATCTCCTGGATGCTCACATCGGACCGCCCCTGCTCGGCGAGGAGCCTCTGCGCGGCCGCGACCAGCGCGGATCGGGTGCGCGCCTTGCGCCGGTCCAGGCGGTTGGGCGTCTGGCTGTTGGCCCTGCCCCGTCCGTCGGTACTCATCCCCACACCTTACCCATTTGATCAGTACTGAGTATTACATCAGCACTGACGCCTATTGACGATTGCTCGCTCGTAACTGATGCTCTCATCACTCTGACCGAGATTGCTCGCGGGAGCGGTCCCGGTCGACGCTGCCCAGTACTCAGGAGAGCCGATGAGTATCCAGGTCGTCCGCACCGCAGACGGCTGGTGGGTGGAGAGCAGCACAGGACGGCTGCACCGCGTCGACACCGATGCGGACACCACCGCCGCCCTGCTTGCCGCCCGCTCCGCCGTGCAGGAGGCGGCCGCCCGCGCCGCGGCAGACCCCGATGCTGGGCTGTCCGCGGGAGATGCAGAGCTGCTGTCCCCCGTCACCAGCCCCTGCCGGGTGGTGGCGCAGATGGTCAACTACCGTTCCCACGCGGTGGACTCCGGATTCGACCCGGACACCGTCCCGCCCGCCTTCTTCCGCAAGGCCTCCGGGTCCGTCAGCGGCCCCTACCAGGACATCGTGCGTCCGCCGCACGTGCGCTTCCTGGACTACGAGGTCGAGCTCGGGCTGGTGATAGGTGCCGACCTGCCGGTCGGCACCGAGGTCACCGACTCCACCCTTGCGAAATACGTCGCTGCGCTGGTCGTCGCCGACGACGTCAGCGCCCGCGACCTGCAGCTGCCCAAGACGCAGTTCTACGAGTCCAAGTCGTACCCGACCTTCACCCCCCTCGGCCCCCGGCTGCTCCTGGTCGACGCCGACGACCTGGCCCGCCTGCTGGACCTGCGGCTGACGCTGAAGGTCAACGGGGCCACCCGGCAGGACCGCACCACCACCGACATGATCGTCCGGCCCGCCCGGGCACTCACCCTGCTGGCCCGCTTCCAGACCCTGAACCCCGGTGACGTCCTGCTCACCGGAACACCCGGCGGCACCGCGCTGAAATCCCCGGGGAAGCTCCTGGCCACGCTTGCCGCCCTGCTGCCCCCGCACAAGCGCTGGCAGAAGTTCTTCGCCCGCCAACAGGCGAATCCCGACTACCTCAAGGACGGCGACGTCGTCACGGTCCGCATCGCGACCGACGACGGCGTACTCGACCTCGGCGAGCAGCGCACGGTGGTGCGCGCCCGCTGACGACTCCCGGGACCCCCGCCCGGGACCGGCCGGCCCGGCATCCCGTACCGGGCCGGCCACTTGACCCCATCCCTCACCCTGCAAAGGCGCACCGGTGACACTTACACCCACCGACCTGCTGTGGCCCGCCTGCGACAGCCCCGCGGACCTGACCGCCATCGAGGCCGTCCCGCTGCACGAGCGTGGCCTGCCCGCCACCACCTACGACGCACTGCTCCGCGCCGCCCGCCTGTGGCCCGACCGCCCGGCCCTGACGGTGCTGTCCGATGCCGCGCGTTTC
Organism: Streptomyces sp. NPDC001514; assembly: GCF_053597075.1. Classification (NCBI taxonomy): domain Bacteria; kingdom Bacillati; phylum Actinomycetota; class Actinomycetes; order Kitasatosporales; family Streptomycetaceae; genus Streptomyces; species Streptomyces sp. NPDC001514. The sequence continues at coordinate 19,838 of NZ_JBSFHO010000018.1, read as the reverse complement.
CTGCACCCCGCCACCGTGACCTTCGCGCAGCTGTGCGACCAGGTGCATCGCACCGCCAACCTGCTGCGCTCGCTCGGCGTCACCCGCCGCGCCGGCGTGGGCCTGCTCGCGCCGAACACCGCGGAGCTGCCCGCCGCCCTGCTGGCCGCCCAGGCCGCGGGCATCGCCGCCCCGGTGAACCCGGGCCTGGCGTCCGAGCACGTCGAGCAGCTGTTGCGGCGCGGCGGCGCGCGTGTGCTCATAGCCGCCGGTCCGCAGCTGGATGCGCAGGTGTGGGCCACGGCCCGGCAGGTCGCCGCCTCCCTGCGCCTGGACTCGCTGCTGGCCCTGGCGCCCACCATGGCCGACGGCCCCGCTCCCGCTCTGGAACCCGTCGATGGCGTACGCGTGGGCTACCTCGCGGAGCTGGCCGCCTCCCATCCCGCCGACAAGCTGGTGGACATCGAGCCCCCGGCCGCCGACGACCTGGCCGCCTACTTCCACACCGGCGGCACCACCGGGACCCCCAAGCTCGCCGCGCACACACACACCAACGAAGTCGTCGACGCCTGGATGGTGGCCGCGAGCATCCCCCTCGACGAGGACTCGGTCATGTTCGCCGCGCTGCCGTTGTTCCACGTCAACGCCCTGATCGTCACCCTGCTCGGCCCGCTGCTGCGCGGCCAGCAGGTGGTGTGGGCCGGGCCGCTGGGCTACCGCGACCCCGACCTGTTCCCGGTGTTCTGGAAGCTGGTGGAGCACTACCGCATCGCCGCGATGTCGGCGGTGCCCACCGTGTACTCCGTCCTCGCCGGCATCCCCGTCGACGCGGACATCTCCGGCATGCGGTTCGCCGCCGTCGGCGCCTCCCCGCTGCCGCCCGCCGTACGGCAGGCCTTCGAGAAGCACACCGGCATCCCGCTGTGCGAGGGCTACGGGCTGACCGAGGCGACCTGCGCCTCCGCGCTCGGCCTGCCCGGGCACACCCGGCCCGGCAGCGTCGGCCGGCGCCTGCCCTATCAGCAGCTCAAGACCGTGCGCATCGACCCGGACACCGGCGAATGGCACGACCTGCCGCCGGGCGCCACCGGGGTGCTCGCCGTCAGCGGCCCCACCGTCTTCGCCGGCTACGTCGCCGAGCACACCGCCCACGGGCCACGGCTGGAGACCGGCGGGAAGGTCCGCGACGGCTGGCTGGACACGGGCGACCTGGCCCGCATCGACGCCGACGGCTTCCTCCATCTCGCCGGCCGCGCCAAGGACCTGATCATCCGCGGGGGCCACAACATCGACCCCGCCGGGATCGAGGACGTCCTCCTCGCCCACCCCGAGGTCACCGCCGCCGCGGCGGTCGGCCGCCCCGACCCGCACGCCGGCGAGGTGCCCGTCGCCTACGTCACCCTCAGCCCCGGCGCCGAGGCCGACCCCGCCGAGCTGCTCACCTGGGCCACCGAAAGGGTCGGCGAGCGCGCCGCCGCCCCGCGGGAGGTACTCGTGATCGACGCCATCCCGCTCACCGCCGTCGGCAAGCCCTACAAGATCGGCCTGCGCCTGGACGCCACCCGCCGCGCGGTCCACGCCGAACTGGCCGCCCAGGGCGCCCACTGCGACCCGGAACGGATCGTGTGCCGGCCGCACGACGGCAGTGTCCGCGTCACGGTGCCCGCCCCTGCCGACGAGGCGGTACGGCACAGGGTCACCGCAGCCCTCGACCGGTACGTCCTCGACTGGCAGTACGCCGCCCAGCCCGTCACCTGACCCGGGCCGCAGCGACCCGCTTCCGGACGGCAGTGAGCCATCCCCTCCGCAAAGAAAGAAGCTCCATGAGCACCACCACCATCGTCCTGGCCGTCATCCTCGCCACGGTCTTCCTCCTGCTGGGGTCGGCCAAGCTCGCGGCGGTCCCCGCGATGCGCCAGGCCGCGGCCCACGTCGGCATGACCACCACCCACTACCGCCTGCTGGGCGCTCTCGAGGTGGCGGCCGCGGCCGGGCTGCTGGCCGGCCTGCGGATCACCGCGCTCGGTGCCGCCGCCTCAGTGGGCCTGGTCCTGCTCATGGCCGGAGCCGTGGTCGTACACCTGCGCAGCGGCGACCCGGCCGCCCGCTGTCTGCCGGCCGCCTTCGTGGGCGCCCTGGCCGCAGCCCATCTCGTCCTGCTGGCCGGCGGCTAGCAGGCCCACACCCCGTGGCCGGCGCCGTCAGCACGCGCGGCCGTGACCGCCCGGCCGCCGGCTGGGCACCGGGAGGGCACCACCATGAGCCGCATCGACGTCCACCAGCATCTGCTGCCCCCGGCCTACACCCGGTGGCTGAAGTCGAAGGGCATCCACGCTCCCGGCGGTCGCGAACTGCCGCAGTGGAGCCCCCAGCACGCCATCGCCCTCATGGACACCTACGCCATTACGCCATCGAAACCGCAGTGCTGTCCCTGTCCACCCCCGGCACCTGGCTGGGTGACGGTGCCAAGGCGGCTGCCATGGCCCGGCAGGTCAACGAGTTGGGCGCGGACCTCGCCTTCCTGCTGATCGCCGGAGAGGACGGCCAGGCCTGGTGCGAAGCCGCCGAGAAGATCGCCGCCCAGAGCGGGCTGCCGCTCGACGCCATCCGTCTCGGCCACCTCGACGGCGACTACCGCGACCTGCGCTCCACCTGGGCCGCCGCACGCCGGCACACCCCGCAAGGCGCCGTCCTGGTGCGCCCGGACCGCTTCATCGGCTGGCGCGCCCACGGCGCGGCCACCGACCCGGTCGCCGATCGACCACCGCACTCGACACCCTGCTCGCACGGTAGGGGAATTCACCCACCGCTGGTGCAACCGGTCCCGCCGACCGTCGCCACGGTCGGCGGAGCCGCGCCCCGCCCCCTTCCACCCCGTACTCGCCTCATGGATCTCGCGACAGTGCCGCACACCGCCGTCGCGGGGGAGCCGCCCGAAGGGACACGCCATGAACGATCCGATTCCCACCCCCACCCCCGCGGCCGACGCCCACCAGGGCCTGCACAGCGAACAGGGCGCCCTGCGCGGGGAACACCTCGGCCGCGCGGCCCAGCCCGTCATCAAGGTGGTCGACCTGGCCTGGCTGGAGTTCACCAAGCCCGACCTGGACCGCGCCGAGACCTTCGCCCACGACTTCGGCCTGACCACCGCCGCCCGGACCGATGACGCCCTCTACCTGCGCGGCGCCATGGCCGGCACCCACTGCCTTGTGATCCGCCGCGGCCCCGCCTCCCGGTTCATCGGCCCCGTCTTTCAGGCCGCCGACGCCGCTGACCTGGACCGGCTGGCCCGCGCCACCGGCCACAAGGTCCGCACCCTCACCGAGTACGGCGCAGGCCGCGCCGTGGACCTGCTCGACCCGTCCGGCATCCCGGTCCGCGTCGTCCACGGCGTCGCCGAGCAGCCCGCACAGCCGTTGCACCAGCCGCTGGTCCTCAACACGGGCACCGCCACCGCGGCCGCCCGACTCAACGCCACCCAGCGTCCGCCCCGGAAACCCTCCCAGGTGCAGCGTCTGGGCCACGTCGTGTTGTCCAGCCGGGTCCTCCTGCGCGCCCTGGACTGGTACCTGCAGCACCTGGGCCTGATCGTCAGCGACTTCCTCTACCTGGACGGGCAGCGCGACCGCGGCCCCACCATGGCCTTCATCCGCTGCGATCGCGGCAGCGAGCCCGCCGACCACCACACCCTGGCCATGCACCTGGGCCCCGACACGGGCTATGTCCACTCTGCCTATCAGGTCGCCGACCTCGACGTGCTGGCCGCCGGCGGCGAGTATCTGCGCGAGCGCGGATACCGCCACTCCTGGGGCATCGGCCGGCACATCCAGGGCAGCCAGATCTTCGACTACTGGCGTGACCCCGACCGCTTCATGATGGAGCACTTCGCCGACGGCGACGTGTTCGACAACACGCTGGAACCCGGCTGGGCCGCCATGTCTGCCTCCGGTCTGGCCCAGTGGGGCCCGCCGGCCACCCGGGACTTCCTCGGCACGACCCCCTCGCCGGGGGTGCTCCTGCAGGCGATCTACGCGCTGCGGGAGGACAACGAGATCGACCGTGCCCGTCTGCTGGGCCTGATGAAGGCCATGAGCCGGTGAGCGCCACCACCCCTGAGCGTGTGCCCGTCGTGGTGATCGGTGCCGGGCCCACCGGGCTGACCGCCGCCACCCTCCTGGCCCGCCACGGCGTGCCCACGCTGGTGGTGGAGCGCCACCGCGCCCCGTATCCGCTGCCGCGCGCGGTCCACCTGGACGACGAGGTGCACCGCATCCTCCAAGCCGTGGGCGTCCATGAGAAGTTCAGCGAGATCACCCGCCCCGCCCGCGGCATGCGGCTGCTGGACGGCTCCCACCGGGTGCTCGCCGAGTTCCTGCGCGACAACCCGTGCGGCCGGCACGGCTTCCCCCAGGCCAACATGTTCGACCAGCCCGAACTCGAACAGCTGCTCAGGGACAACCTCGCCAAGCATCCCCTGGTGACGCTCCGTGGAGGCATCGAGGTCACCTCCGTGACTCCGCCCCCGCACAGTGGCGCTCAGGTGGAGGTCTCCTTCCGGGACGAGGACACCGGCGTCGCCCGCACGCTCCTGGCCGATGCCGTCCTGGGGTGCGACGGTGCCGGCAGCCTGGTCCGCACCTGCATCGGCTCCCGGATGCGGGAGCTCGCCATTCCGCAGCAGTGGCTGGTCGTCGACATCCGCTGCCGCCTGCCGTTGCCCGCGTGGGACGGCGTCCACCAGGTCTGCGACCCGCAGCGGGCGGCCACCTACATGCGCGTCGGCGAGGACCGCTACCGCTGGGAGTTCCGTCTGCGCACCGGCGAGCAGCCGGAGGAGCTCACCGACCGCAGGCGTCTGCTCGCACTGATCGCCCCCTGGACAGCGGGCATCCCCGAGGACGAACTGCACGTCCTGCGCACCGCGTCCTACACCTTCCGCGCCCAGGTCGCCGACCGCTGGCACAAGGGCCGCATCTTCCTGCTCGGTGACGCCGCCCACCTCACGCCGCCCTTCATCGGGCAAGGAATGGGCGCGGGTATGCGCGACGCCCAGAACCTCGCCTGGAAGCTCGCCCGTGTCCTCACCGGCCGCGCGAGCGAGGCCCTGCTCGACACCTACCAGGCCGAACGCCACCGCCACGCACGGCAGTTGATCCGCACCGCCGTGGCTGTCGGCGCTGTCATGACCGGGGGTGGACCGGGCACCGCACTGGCCCGCAAAGCCGTCCTGCCCGCCATCTCCCGTCTGCCGGGCGCCTTCGAGCTCGTACTGTCCGCCGTCAGCCCGCCGCTGGGACCGGGCCCCCTGGTCGGCTCCCGACGCCGGCTCGGCCATCCGCGCCCCGGGACGCTGTGCCCCCAGCCCCTGATCCCCGGCGCCGATGGCACTCCCCGTCTGCTGGACGACCTGCTCGGCGAAGACTTCACGCTCCTGGCCAACGCGCCGCTCAGCCCGGCCTTGCACGCGCTGGTGCGAGCACTGAACGCCCGCGTCGTCCAACTTCACGACCCCCGGCAACAACAGCCCAGCACGGGCGGCTCCGTGCACCGTGCCGATCCGGGCACCGGCGCCCTGATCCACTGGATGGGCACCGCGGGTGCCGTCCTGCTCCGCCCCGACCGGGTCGTCCTCGCCACCGCGGCCCGGCCCCGACCTGGCCGGGCCTGCGGAGACGACCTGGCGACCGCCGCCGCGGCCTGGGCACCACTGCTGAGCGGCCACGGCCATGCCGCGGTGGATTTCCTCGGAGGTCTCCGGCCGTTTCCCGTTGCGGCTTGCGACTGACCAGAGAGCAGAAAACTCCCATAATGTGGCCCAGCGAGTGCGACTTGAGGGGCGCGCCAAACGCGCGTCCGGCCGGGGTCACCAGGGGTGCGACGGTAACGGTGCACCCACTCGGTCGGGCCGGCCCAGCGCCTTGAGAACCTCGTCATCCTGCCGGGGACTCGAACGGGTCCCCCGCCAGGGACTCCCACCTGCGCAGGGAACGGGGTTTGACCGTCACTTCCCACACGCCCGCCGGGGAATGACGCGCATCCGACGATCGTTCCCTTCTGCGGCGAACACACGACCCATGGGAGGCACAGCGTGCACAGCGAGACGGACACCGTCCGCAAGATCCTCAACGAGCTCGGCGACACATGGGCGATCGTCGGTCTCTCCTCGAACGAGCGACGCGCCGCATATGGAGTCGCAAGGGTCCTGCAGCGCTATGGCAAGCGGATCGTCCCCGTGCACCCGAAGGCCGAGAAGGTCCACGGGGAACTGGGCTATCCGTCCCTCGATGCCATTCCCTTCGACGTTGACGTCGTGGACGTTTTCGTGAACAGCGAGCTCGCCGGCGCGGTCGCCGATGAAGCCGTGGCCAAGGGCGCCAAGGCGGTCTGGTTCCAGCTCGGCGTCGTCAACGAGGAGGCGTACGAGCAGACCCGCGCTGCGGGCCTTGAGATGGTCATGGATCGGTGCCCTGCCATCGAGATCCCTCGGCTCGGCTGACGACGCCCGCGCTCACGCTTCCAGCTCCATACGGAACGGAATCGCACCCGACGGAACTGTCCCGTGGACGTCGTGGACGTGTCGCCCGGCCGGCGGCTCAGGCGACGCCGAGCCCCTCCAGGATCACCGTGCCCGGCAGCCCGGCGAAGACCTTTCCGGGCACGATGAGCTTGCCGCGGCGCCGCCCGCTGCCGATCAGCACCCATTCCGTGTCGACCACGGCGGAGTCCACGAGCAGCGGCCAGCCGGCCGGGAGTCCGATCGGGGTGATGCCTCCGTACTCCATGCCGGTCTCGCCGGTGGCCGTGTCCATCGAGGCGAACGACGCCTTGCGGGCGCCGAGTTGCTTGCGTACGACGCCGTTGACGTCGACGCGGGTCTTCGAGAGGACCAAGCAGGCGGCCAGGGTCGACTCGCCACCGCGCTTGCCGGCCACGACGACGCAGTTCGCGGAGGTGTCGAGGAGGTCGGCCCCGTGGTGCTCGACGAAGGCCGCCGTGTCGGCGATCAGCGGGTCGGTGTCGACGTACAGCAGCTGCTCGGCCGGGACGTCTCCGCTCCAGCCGCGCACCGCATCGGCGACGGGCGGCGTGAGCTCGTCGAGGCAGTCCGGGGCGGGCCTTGCGTTGTCGAAGTCTCCGATGGGTGCGCGCATACCCGTCACGCTAACAGCCGTCGGGCGCCCCGCGATTGGACGTCTCAGCGAGCGGGCGGCACGGACACGGCCATGGTCATCTCGACCTTCTCCGTCCCGCTGTTGCGGTAGGTGTGCGGCACGTTCGCCTCGAAGGTCGCCGAGGTTCCGGCGGGAACCCGGTGGGACTCCCCCTCGATGACGAGCGTGAGCTCGCCCGCGGTGACGTGCAGCAGCTCGACGGTGCCGTCGGGGTGCGGATCGGATGCGCTCTCGTCCCCGGGCATCAGCGTCCACGCCCACAGCTCGATCGGGCCTCGCGCCTCGGTGCCGACGAGCAGCGTGGTGGAGCTCCCGGCAGGGGTGGACCACATACGGACGGCCTGGTCCGGCGGTACGAGCTGGACCTGCGGGCCCTGCTCGTAGTCGAGGAGCGTGGTGATGCTGACGCCGAGCGCGTCGGCGAGCTTCACGGTCGTGCCGACGCTGGGGTTCGTGCGAGCCTGCTCGATCTGGATGATCATGCCGCGGCTGACCCCTGAGCGGGCGGCGAGGGCGTCGAGGGTGAAGCCCCGCTCGCCGCGCCAGCGCTTGAGATTACGGGCGAGCGACTGCGTGAGCTGGTCCAGGTCCGACACGTTCCGTCCAATATTTTGAATGGTAGAGTTCAATGGATTGCACTACGGTGTGGTGCACTCGATCGTTCACCGAACTGTACTGCGAGGCCGCCATGACTGCCCTGTTCGCCCTGGCCACCAGTCTCCTCTGGGGGCTGGCCGACTTCGGCGGCGGGCTGCTCACGCGGCGTACGCCGGCGCTGACCGTGGTCGTCGTGTCCCAGTCGATCGCGGTGGTCGTGCTCGGCGCGATCGTGGTCGCGACCGGCGGCTTCGGCGAGGCCGGCCCCCAGCTCTGGTACGCGGTGGCGGCCGGTGTGGTCGGCCCCGTCGCCATGCTCAGCTTCTACAAGGCGCTGGCCCTCGGCCCGATGGGCGTGGTGTCGCCGCTCGGCTCGCTGGGCGTCGTCGTGCCGGTCTCGGTGGGGCTGCTGCTGGGCGACCGGCCCGGGCTGCTGCAGTTCGCGGGCATCGGCGTGGCCGTGGTCGGCGTCCTGCTGGCCGGCGGACCCGAGTTGCGCGGGGCGCCGGTGCAGCGGCAGGCGATCCTGCTGACCCTGCTCGCGGCGTTCGGCTTCGGGTCCGTGATGGCGCTGATCGCCGAGGCCTCGACCACGCTCACCGGGCTCTTCCTGGCGCTGTTCGTGCAGCGGGTCACCAATGTCGCGGTGGGCGGCACCGCGCTGTTCGTCTCGGTGAGGCGGGGCGGCCGGGCGCTGCCGTCGGCCGACGACGGCGGACCGCGGCTCATCCTTCTCTCGCTGCCGGCCCTGGCGTTCGTCGGACTGGCCGACGTCGCCGCGAACGGTACGTACTCCATCGCCGCGCAGAACGGCCCGGTGACCGTTGCCGCCGTCCTCGCCTCGCTCTATCCGGTGGTGACGGCGCTGGCGGCGCGGGGAGTCCTCAAGGAGCGGCTGCGGGCCGTGCAGGCGGCGGGGGCCGGGCTGGCGCTGGTCGGCACGGTGCTGCTGGCGAGCGGCTGACCGCGCCCGCGTCCGGCGGCCCCTGGCCGGCGGCTGGGCAGCGAGCAGCCGACAGGCCTCGGCCGATCAGCTCTCGTCCGGCTCCAGCGCGGCAAGCGCCCGCAGATCCTCCGGAGTGACGCCCTCCGGAATCGGCACCGGCGCAGGCGTCCGCAGCGGCGGCTGCCAGCCCTGCTCGGCATCCCAGCGGCGTACGACCTTGGCGGGCGCCCCGGCAACCACCGCGTGGTCGGGCACCTCACCGCGTACGACGGCACCCGCCGCGACGACCACATTGCGGCCGATGCGGGCGCCCGGCAGGATCACCGCGCCCGTGCCCAGCCAGCAGCCGGGGCCGATCTCGACCGGCTCGGCCCGGGGCCACTGCTTGCCGACCGGCTGGTGCGGGTCGTCGTAACTGTGGTTGGTCGAGGTGATGTAGACGTAGGGGCCGCAGTACGTGTCCGACCCGATGGTCACCGTCGTGTCGGCGATGACGTGACTGCCACGCCCGAGGACGACACCGTTGCCGAGGGTCAGGATCGGATCGGGCCCGAGGTCGAGATCCGGCATCATGCCCGCGGTCAGCGTCACCTGCTCGGCGATGATGCAGTGGTCACCGAGCTCGATCCACGCCTCGCCGAACACGGTGCCCTGCGGAAACGCGAGCCGGGTGCCGGTGCCGATCCTGCGGAAGCGGAGCTCTCCCGGCGTCTCCGCGGTGACCGCGCCCGCCTCCTGCAGCCAGCGCCGGCCGCGGTGGACGGCTCGGGCGACGGCACGGCGCCGCCAGGCGGTCAGCGAGGAGAACGTGTTTCTGTTCTTCGGCACCCGGACACGGTAGTGGGCGGGGGCATCGCTGGTCAGAGCGGTGAGCTGTGATGTTCGCCCTACAGCGGGGCTTCGCACTCGGTCGCGACGGGGAAGGGGAAGAAGGTGTCCGAAGCCACCGAACCACTGCGCGACCTCGTACGGCGTCACCGGGAACCGGCCGTCGTCCAGACCGTGCGCTCCACCGCCGCGGCCGTCATCTCGTACGTCGTCGCCCTCCAGCTGAGCAGCGAGCCCGCGCCGCTCACAGCGCCGCTGACCGCCCTCCTCGTTGTCCAGGTCACGCTCTACTCGACCCTCACCAACGGAATCCGCCGGGTGAACTCGGTCGTCGCGGGCGTGCTCATCGCCATCGGCTTCAGCGCGCTGGTGGGCCTGAGCTGGTGGAGCCTCGGACTGGTGATCCTGGCGTCGCTGGTGATCGGCCGCTTCGTCAAGGTCGGCGAGTATGTGCCCGAGGTGGCGATCAGCGCGATGCTCGTGCTGGGCGTGACCCAGGTGACCGAGACCGCGTGGGACCGGGTCCTGGAGACCCTGATCGGCGCGGTCGTGGGGCTGCTGTTCAACTTCCTGTTCGTGCCGCCCGTGTGGGTGAGCGACGCGAGCGCGGCGATCATCGACCTCGCCGGGCGGATGCAGAAGCTGCTCGCGCACGTCTCCGGTCAGCTCGGTGAGCACACCCCCGTGGAACGGGCCGCCGCCCGGCTGCACGAGGCCCGACGCCTCGACCACGACATCGTGCAGGTGGACGCCGCCCTGCGGCAGGCGGAGGACAGCCTGCGGCTCAATCCCCGGGTCAAGGAGCCGCTGCTCTCCCGGCTCGTGCTGCGCACGGGCCTCGACGCGCTGGAGATCTGCGCGGTGATCCTTCGCGTGTCCGCCCGTACGCTCACCGACCTCGCCAAGACCCGCAGTTCCGGAACGTTCTTTCCGCCGCCCGTGACCTCCGAGCTCCAGGAGCTGTTCGGTCATCTGTCCAACGCGATCGGGAGCTTCGCCGAACTGATCACCACGCAGGTCTCGGCGAATGCCGAGGAGGCCGAGTCGCGGCTCTCCACGGAGCTGGCCACGGGCCGCGAGTGCCGGGACCGGGTCGCCCGGCTGCTGCTGGACGGTGTCCGAACGGACCCCGAGCACTGGCAGCTGCACGGGGCACTGCTCGCGGAGGCGGACCGGATCCTGGACGAGCTGGACGTCGAGAAGCGCTCCGAGCGGCTGATCGAGGAGCTCGACCGGCACTCCCGAGAGGAGCCTGCGGGCCGGCGCTGGCTCGAGGACCTGAAGCGCAGGGTGCGAGGAAGCGTGCGGCGCGGTGGGAGCGGAGCCGACTGACGGTACGGTCGGCGCTGCGCCGCAAGGTGTACGCGCGGACGAGGCGGACGTGCCGAGGCGGCCGCACCCGTGGATGTGCACGGGCACGGCCGCCTCGGTCATACCGGCGCGGCAGGGAGCCTCACCGGCCGGACTTCTTCACCCGTTCGGCGGCGTTCTCCATGGTCTCCTGGGCGTTGCCCATCAGCTGCTCGCCACGGCCCTCGGCCTGCATGCGCTTGTCGCCCATGGCCTTGCCCGCGGTTTCCTTCATCTGACCCTTGGCCTGCTTCGCCTTGGCCTTTGCCTTACCCATGAGGGTGGTCCCTTCACTGTGGGGGGTGGACTGGCGTATCCACCTTGCGCCCATCACCCAGCGTCCGCAATCGGTGACGCCGGGCGACCAGGCGGGGCCTCCTCAGTCGGGTGGTTCGGGCAGCGGCCGGGAGCCGGGATCCGGGTCCGGAGGCGGCGCCTCGTCGGGCTCCGGGGCCGGTGCGGGCGGCTGCGGGTCGTGCGGCACGGGATCGGGGCTGCTCGGCACGGGCGCCGGTCCGTCAGGGGGCGGTTCCTTCGGGGTGGTCATGGCTGGGCCTTTCCGGGTCGCGCCTCTCATCCCCTCGCCCGCTGCGGCTACCCCGTGCCCCGCGGCCCAATCAGCGGGCGGCGGCGGCAGCCGGCCGGTCAGTCCTCGAGAGCCGCCCGGTGGCCCTTCACCAGCTCCAGGTACATGGCGGCATTGAGCTTGATGCCCTCCCGCTCCTCCACGGTCAGCTCGCGCCTGACCTTGGCGGGTACGCCCGCGACCAGGGAGCCCGGCGGAACCCGCATGCCCTGCGGGACGAGGGCCTGCGCGGCGACGAGCGAGCCGGCGCCGATGTGCGCGCCGTTCAGGACGGTGGCACCCATGCCCACCAGGACGTCGTCCTCGACGGTGCAGCCGTGCAGCACGGCGTTGTGTCCGACGGACACGCGCTCGCCGACGGTCACCGGGAAGCCCGGGTCCACGTGCACGGTGCAGTTGTCCTGGATGTTGCTGTCGGCGCCGACGACGATCGGGCCGCAGTCGGCGCGCAGCACGGTGTGGTACCAGACGCTCGCCCCGGCCGCCATCGTGACATCGCCGATCACGACCGACGTGGGCGCGGTGAACGCCTCGGGAGCGATCTGCGGTTCCTTTCCGCCCACTCCGGAGATCAGTGCCCGCTCGCGCTCTGCCATCGCCGTCTCCTCATCACGTCATGACGCCGTCACGTCACCACGTCATCGCGCCGTCACGTCACCACGTCATCGCGCCATCACGACGTCAATTCTGCGTCGTGCCCGCGTGCACCGTAGGCGACGTCTCGTCGGCGCCGTCCGCGGGGGTGCCGGCCGCAGCGCTCCCGGCGCGAGCGGCCGCCTTCTTCGCGCGGTTCTTGAGGACGAGCATCGAGGTGAGGCCGATCAGTACGGCGACGACGAGACCCAGCCAGGAGAAGCGCTTGAGCCAGGCCTCGGCGACCACACCGACGGTGTAGATGACAGCGGTCGTGCCGCCCGCCCAGAGGATTCCGCCGAAGACGTTGGCGATGAGGAACTTCCAGTACGGCATGCGCAGGACACCGGCGAGCGGTCCAGCGAAGATCCGCAGCAGCGCGACGAAACGGCCGAAGAAGACGGCCCACATGCCCCACTTCTCGAAGGACCGCTCGGCCATCGCGATGTTGGCCTCGCTGAAGTGCTTGGGGAACTTCCCGCCGAGCCAGGTCAGCAGCGGGCGGCCACCCTTGCGCCCGATGGCGTAACCGATCGAGTCGCCGATGATCGCGCCGGCCGTGGCGCAGGCGCCGAGCACCCAGGGGTTGATGTCGCCGTGCTGGGAGGCGAGCAGCGCGGAACTGACGAGGACGATCTCGCCCGGCAGCGGGATGCCGAGGCTCTCGAGGCCGATGACCACCCCCACCAGGACATAGATGCTGACCGCGGGGACCGTCTCGAGCCATTCCTGGACGTGCAAAGCCGGTTCCTCCCGTTGTCGTCGGCTCTGGCCCGTGGTCGTCGTCGAGCCCAGCTGCCCGGCGTGCGCGGCAAAAGGCGCACGCCGGGCAGCCTACCTGCTCGCACCACCCGGACCGCCGAGCAGCCTGCCGCGGCCCCTGTGCCCTGCGGGCGCCGCGGCGGGCCGGCGGACGGGTCGTACGACGGATCGTGTACGGACCTAGACCGGAGCGTGAGCCCCGGCGTGGGCCCAGGATGAGCATGGGCGACGGGGAGACACCCGGCCGGCAGCCCGGGCCGGAGGGCTCAGGCGTTGGGCCGCAGCCCGGGCCGGAGGGCTCAGGCGTTGGGCCGCAGCCCGGGCCGGAGGGCTCAGGCGTTGGGCCGCAGCGTCCAGACGACGGTCATCTCGCCCGTCACGGCGCCGTCCGCGCGCGTGATCGCGATGTCGACGGGGAACTCGGGGCGCTCGCCCGCGTCCAGCTCCGCGACGACCTCGGCGGCGGGGCGGCCGAGCGTGGCGGTGGCCGTGACGACACCCATGGCGAGCTTCTTGTAGCCGATCTCGGCCTTGACGGCGAGCGGCACCGCGCGGCTCAGCTGGTCGCCGAAGGCGGCGAGCACGATCGCGCCGCTCGCGGATTCGGCGAGCGTGAACATCGCGCCGGCGTGCGGTCCGCCGACGTGGTTGTGGTAGTCGGGCTGGTCCGGCATACGGACCACGGCGCGCTCGGCGGTGGTCTCCAGGAACTCCAGGTTGAGGGTCCTGGCCATGGGCACCGTGGCGGCGAGCATCTCGCCCACGGTCATCTGGTCTGCGCTCATGCGGCGGATGTTACCCGCGAGTAGACGAGCTTGGCCACCCCCATGGGGGCGGGCGTGGCAGTGAACACGCCACACCTCTATGGTTACTGGCCATGTGGCCAGGACAGCAGCCGCCCGGGGGCGAGCAGAACCCGCAGGACCAGAACCCGTACGCGCAGCCGGGTTACCAGCAGCCGAATCCGTACGCGCAGCCGGGATACCAGCAGCAGCCCGGGTACCAGCAGCCTGGTTACCCCCAGCAGCCCGGATACCAGCAGCCGCCGAACCCGTACCAGCAGCCGACCGTGCCGCAGTACTCCGTGCCCGGTCCGCCGCAGCCCGGTGGCCCCGGCCCGTCCTCGGACAAGAAGAGGACCGCCGTCGTCGCGGTCGTCGCCGCCACGGCCGTCGTCGCCGCCGCGGTCATCACCGGCGTCGTGGTGCTGAAGGACGACGACAAGAACACACCGCAGGCGGACGGCAAGCCCACCGCGTCCGTGACTCCGTCCGAGCAGCCCGCCTCCCCCACCGAGAACCCGCGGGACGGCTCGAGCGCGGCCAAGCCGACGATCGCCGGCTGGAAGGTCGTCACCAACCCCAAGCACGGAACGCAGTTCGACGTTCCGGCGGACTGGGAGGTGGAGGGTCCCGGCGTCGGCAGCGGATTCGAGGACCGCGAGAAGGGTGACGGTTCGCCGCTGGTCATGATGTCGGCGCCGGCGTTCTACAAGAGCAAGTGGTGCTCCGTCGACTCCGACAAGGACGGGAAGATGGAGGACTCCGGTCTGGGCGGCACCGGCACCAAGGGCGGCCAGGGCGCCAAGGACACCGCGGACGCGGCGTACCAGGAGGCGGGCACCTGGGTGTTCGCCGCCTACGCCCAGGAGCAGAAGAGCCTCGTCAAGATCACCAAGGCCAAGCCGTACACGACGAAGTCCGGTCTGAGCGGGCATGTCGCGACGGCCACCGCGCTGGGCGTGAAGAAGGACGACAAGTGCGACACCGACGGCAAGTCGATCGCGTTCTCCTTCAAGAACGCCAAGGGTGACTTCGCGACCTGGGTCCTCTACGCCAATGAGGGCGTCCCGGAGGAGATCCCGGACGCCACGATCCAGCAGATCCTCAGCACCGTACGACTGGCCGAGGTCCCCACGTCGTAAATCCCGTCCGGCGGGAAATCCGGTTTGGCAAGCAGGGCCGGCGGCGGCGATAGTCCACGGGTGAACAATCCCGCCGCCGCTCCCCCGAACCGCCGGATCCGCCGCCCCGAGTGGGCCGGCCGCAACTACTCGCTGCTGACCGCCGCCGCGATCGTCACCAATCTGGGCACCCATGGTGCCCTGATCGCGGCGGCGTTCGCGGTTCTGGAGTCCGGCGGCGACGGCGGCGACGTGGGGCTCGTCGCGGCGGCCAGGACCCTGCCGCTCGTCCTCTTCCTGCTGATCGGCGGGGCGATCGCCGACCGGCTGCCGCGGCACCGGGTGATGGTGGCCGCCAACGCCCTCAACTGTGTCTCGCAGGCCGCCTTCGCCGCACTGGTGCTCGCCGGGGATCCGCAGCTGTGGCAGATGATGCTGCTGACCGCGCTGTGCGGCACCGGCCAGGCGTTCTTCAACCCGGCCGCCGAGGGCATGCTGATGTCCAGCGTCGACGGCGAACAGGCGAGCCGGGCCTTCGCGCTCTTCCGGATGGCGATGCACGGGGCCGGCATCGGCGGCGCGGCGCTCGGCGGCGCCATGATCGCCGCGGTCGGACCGGGCTGGGTGCTCGCGATCGATGCCGCGGCATTCGCGGTGGCGGGCGCGCTACGCGCGTTCCTCGACGTCAGCCACATACCGGAGCGTGTTCCCGGCGGCGGCCTGCTCGCCGATCTGCGCGACGGCTGGCAGGAGTTCATCGGCAGGCCCTGGCTGTGGTCGATCGTGGCCCAGTTCTCGGTGGTGGTCGCCGTGGTCGGCGCGGCCGATTCCGTCTACGGGCCGCTGGTCGCCGAGGAGTCGCTGGGCGGCGCCCGGCCGTGGGGCCTGGCGCTGGCGGCGTTCGGGGTGGGCACGCTGGGCGGGGCGCTGCTGATGATGCGGTGGAAGCCGCGGCGGATGCTGCTCGTGGGCACCCTGTGCGTCTTTCCGCTCGCGCTGCCGTCGGCGGGGCTCGCCGTGCCGCTGTCGATCGGTCCGCTGGCCGTGGTGATGTTCGTCAGCGGTGTCGCGATCGAGGTGTTCGGCGTCGCATGGATGACCACGCTGCATCAGGAGATCCCGGAGGAGAAGCTGTCCCGGGTCTCCGCGTACGACTGGTTCGGCTCGACGGCGATGCTGCCGCTGTCCACGGCCCTGGCGGGGCCCGCGGAGAGCGTGTTCGGCCGGGACCAGGCGCTGTGGGGCTGCGCCGCGCTGATCGTGCTGGTGACGGCGCTGGTCCTGCTGGTGCCCGACGTACGGAATCTGACGAGGCGTACCAAGCAGGTGACCGGGCACGAGGCGGCAGCCCTGCTCTCGACCGATGTCGCGGCCGGTGTCGCGGCCCGTGTCCCGGCCGATGTCTCGGCCCATGTCTCAGCCCATGTCTCAGCCCATGTCTCAGCCCATGTCTCAGCCGATACCGAAGGCCCCGTCAGGCGGCTCGGGTGACGCGACGGCGTCCTCGTCCCGTACCGCCCGCGCATCCCCGATGAGGCGTCGAAGGGCCTCGCCGTGCTCGACGCGGGCCGGGAAGGCGTCGGACGCGGTGCGGCGCGCGAGCGCCACCGTGTCGATCCCGGTGTGCGACGCGAGGAGCACGGCGTTGCCGAACCTGCGTCCGCGCAGCATCGCGGGCTCGGCGACGAGCGCCAGTTCCTCGAACTCCGCGGCGAAGGTGGCCAACTGGGAGCGGAGGAAGCCGAAGGGCGCGCCGTCGGCGAGGTTGGCGGCGTAGAGCCCGCCGGGGCGCAGGACGCGCTCCGCGGCCCGTGCGTACTCACGGGAGGTGAGATGCGCGGGCACCCGCGACCCGCCGAACACATCGGCGATCAGAACGTCGGCCGAGTCCGCCGGGGCCTGCTCGAGCCACTCGCGGGCGTCGGCGCCGTGGACGGCGATCCCGGTGCCGGGCGGCAGCGGCAGGTGCTCGGCGACGAGCTCGAGCAGCCCCCGGTCCGCCTCCACGACGTCCTGCCGCGAGCCGGGCCTGGTCGCCGCGACATACCGGGGCAGGGTCAGCGCACCACCGCCGAGGTGCAGGACGTCGAGAGGCGCTCCCTCGTCGGCGACGCAGTCGACGACATGGGCCAGCCGGCGCGCGTACTCGAACTCGAGGTGCGTGGGCTCGTCCAGATCGACGTACGACTGCGGCGCCCCGTTCACGGTCAGCAGCCAGGCCCGCTCCCGGTCCACGTCGGGCATCAGCTTGGCGGTGCCGTGTTCGACGGCGCGGACGACGGGGATGGACTCGTTCACCTGCCCATTGTCCGCCCGGCCGGTCTCTCCCCCTCGGCAGGGCCCCTGAGCAGCCCGTCCGGGGTTCGAGGACGGACACACCGGATCACGTGATGCGGGCGGCCACGTCGGCCGGACCACCGGACCACCGGACCGACCGGGGCCGCCCGGAGCCGAACAGGCTCAGCGCGGCCAGACGGCGCGGACCTCGTCTGCGTGTGCCTCCGCCTGGGCCAGACCGGCGCGGGCGGAGCCCGCCCGGCGCGCAGGGTCCAGCACATTCCGCCCGAACGCCTTGCGGGCGGCCCGGTCCGGCGTGATCAGGACGACCCTCGCCCCCGCGGCGGCGAGGAGGGCGGCCTGGGTACGGGCGGAGACGACCGGGCCGCCGCCGACGGCGATGGGGGCGACGATGACGACGGTGTCGTAGCCGAGGGCCAGGTCGGCGTTGGTGGAGGAGCGCACTCCCCCGTCGATGAAGCGCCGCCCGTCGATGGTGACGGGCGGCCAGACGCCGGGGACGGCGCAGCTCGCGCCGACCGCGTCGACGAGCCCCACCCCGCTCTCGCGGTCGAACGCCCGGAACTCGCCCGTGATCGCGTCCACGGCCGTGACCACCAGCCTCCGCGCCCGCGGCCATTCGTGCGCGAGCAGCCGCTCGGCGAAGACGGCGCGCCGCACCTCCTCCGGTTCGGTACGGGTGGACAGCGCGAGCCGGCCCATGCGGGCGCCGTACGCCTCGGTGTCGCGCGACCGCAGGACGCCCCAGAGGTAGCGGGCGAGCACGGTCGCGCCCATGCCCGCGGGCACCTCCCCGTCGGGGTCGGTCAGCTGACGGTCGTACAGCTCCGGCAGCGTCAGCCGGCCCGAGGTGAGCTGTGCGCCGACGACCGAGCCCGCCGACGTGCCGACGATCAGATCGGCACCGGTCGGGTCGGCGCCCACACGGGCGAGCCCGTGCAGCATGCCGATCTCCCAGCCGATGCCGGCGAGCCCGCCGCCGCCGAGGACCAGTGCCGTCCGGTGCTTCTTCGCGTCGTCGTCCTTGTCCGCGTCCTTTTCCGCCATGGCAGCAGTGTGGCGGGTACGAGGCGGGTCCGCCCCCCGCATGTGGCGGGAGGCGGACCCGGTAAAGCCGAGCGGCTCAAACCAGTTCGGTCACCGTGCCGGCGCCGACCGTGCGGCCGCCCTCGCGGATCGCGAACCCGAGTCCGGGCTCCAGCGGCATGTCGCGGCCGAGCTCCACGGTCATCGTGACCGTGTCGCCCGGGCGCGCGACCGCCGTCTCGCCGAGGTCGACGTCCCCGACGACGTCCGCGGTCCGGATGTAGAACTGCGGCCGGTATCCGGTGCCGATCGGGGTCGTACGGCCGCCCTCGCGACCGGACAGGACGTACACCCGTGCGGTGAAACGGCGGCTCGGCGTGACGCTGTCCGGCGCCGCGACCACATGCCCGCGGCGCACCGCGTCACGGGGCACTCCGCGCAGCAGCAGCGCCACATTGTCACCCGCCTCGGCGGACTCCATCGGCTTCCCGAAGGTCTCCAGGCCGGTGACGACGGTCGTGACGTCCGCACCGAGCACGGCCACCTGGTCGCCGACGCGCACGGTGCCGCGCTCGACGGCGCCGGTGACGACGGTGCCGCGCCCGGTGATGGTGAGCACGTTCTCCACCGGGAGCAGGAACGGCGCGTCCGTGTACCGCACGGGCATCGGCACATACGTGTCGACCGCGTCCAGCAGCGCCTCGATCGCCGCCGTCCAGCGCGGGTCGCCCTCCAGGGCCTTGAGCCCGGAGACCCGGACGACGGGCACGGACTCGCCGCCGTACCCGTGCGCGGTGAGCAGCTCGCGGACCTCCAGCTCGACCAGGTCGGTCAGCTCGGGGTCGCCGGCGTCGGCCTTGTTGAGCGCGACGACGATGTGGTCGACGCCGACCTGACGGGCCAGCAGGACGTGCTCGGCGGTCTGCGGCATGATCCCGTCGAGCGCGGAGACGACGAGGATCGCCCCGTCGAGCTGCGCGGCGCCGGTGACCATGTTCTTGACGTAGTCGGCGTGGCCGGGCATGTCGACGTGCGCGTAGTGCCGGGTGTCGGTCTCGTACTCGACGTGCGCGATGTTGATGGTGATGCCGCGCGCGGCCTCCTCCGGGGCCCGGTCGATCCGGTCGAACGGCACGAACGTGCCGGTGCCGCGCTCGCTGAGGACCTTGGTGATGGCGGCGGTGAGGGTGGTCTTGCCGTGGTCGACGTGGCCCATGGTGCCGATGTTGAGGTGCGGCTTGGTCCGCACGTATGCCGTCTTGGGCATGGCTGACGCAGTTCCTTCCCGGAACTCGAAGAATGAACTCCACATGGAGGGGGACCCCTGGGCCGTACCGACCCTCCCCCTACGGGGTCCGCCGGACAGTCCGGGAAGGGTCAGCTTCGGGCGCCGTCGAGGGGCGCCGCGGCAGCGGCTGCGGGTGCAGCCGCGATTACGGCTGCGGCTGCGGCTGTGGCTGCGACGACGGCCGTGGCAGCGAAATCGGCAGCCTTCGGCGCGTCCGCGACTGCGGACGGCGCTGCGGGGAAGGCGTACCGGAACATGCGTCGATGATCGCTGCTGCGGGGAGCCCGCGTCGAACGGTTTTCCTTACGGGCAGTCCCGTACAGGGCCTAGGTGTATTGACCCGCAGCGTTGTTGACGCGGCTGATCGGAGGTTGTCCTCCGATTGCGGTGTGGCAGCGGTGGTGGTTGTAGGTGTGGAGGAAGTCTGCCAGGGCCTGGGACCGCTCGGTGTTGCTGGTGTAGGGCCGTAG